>JAIBBR010000205.1 GCA_019694575.1 Myxococcaceae bacterium | reverse complement strand
GCTATTCACCCATGATTTTGACGATGACCCGCTTGCGGCGCCTGCCGTCGAACTCGGCGTAGAAAATCTGCTGCCAGGTGCCCAAGTCGAGCGCGCCGCTCGTAATCGGCACGATGACCTGGTGGTGAATCAGCAGCGACTTCAAATGCGCATCGCCGTTGTCTTCGCCGGTGTGGTGGTGCTGGTAGTCTTTATCGAAGGGCGCCAGCTTCTCGAGCCACTGCCAAATGTCTTCCCAAAGCCCGGGCTCGTTGTCGTTCACGAAAACGCCGGCGGTAATGTGCATCGCGCTCACCAACGCCATGCCTTCTTTCACTCCGCACTTCTGCACCAGCGCTTCAACCGTGTCGGTGATGCGCACCAATTCGCGCGCCTTTTTCGTCTCGAACCAGAGGTACTCGGTAAACGTTTTCATCGGTGCGGCTGCTCTCGTCGAAGGGTGAGGCTGGGTGGGCAAATCTGCCGAAAGGTGTTTATTCGAGGCGCTTTGAAATTGGGTTAATACTTGGGCCCGTGCCCCGCGGGGAACAAGCGCGCATTCTGGTTATCGACGACGACCTGGCCGAGCGTCAGAAGGTCGCGTTGGCGATGGACGCCGCGGGGTTGCTTTCAGACACCTCGTCTTTCAACGCCGAAGAGCTGGGGCAAAAGCGCGCCGTCTTTGAACCAAACTTGCTCTTCGTGCGCGCCGAAGTGGGTGCGCCGACGCTGACTGAATTGATGCGCGAGCTCGAGCGGCAAGGCCACCCGTTGCCCATCGTCTTGCTCTGCCAAGACATGCGCGACGCTCCGTACGTGCGGCACATGCGCAAAGGCCTCGTCGAAATGTTGCAGCTGCCGTTTTCACCGCGCTTGCACATTGCCCGTTTGCGTCTGTTGCCGACCGAATTGCCCGCGCGCGGGGGCCACATCAAAGGGCAGGGTGCGCACCGCGAGCTGTCGCTGCTCATTGGCCACCTGGTGAAAGCGCAACGCACCGGAGAATTGACGCTCAACAAAGGCGTGCCTGACGAAGGGCTGCTCGCCTTCTCGAAGGGCGTGCTGAAGAAAACGCGCCTCGGCCCATTGACGGGTGAGCAAGCGCTGGCCCGGGTAAAAGGCCTGCAGCAAGCGAATTGGGACTTTGAAGAAGGCGCCGACAGCACGGCCGATGCTTTCGAATTGGGAGGCTCGGCAGCACCTATTGAGCGGGGTCCTCCAACTGCCGCAGAGGCTTCGATGGCCGCGTCTGCCCGGGGAGCCGACGCGCTCAACGTGGCGTTCTCGATACCTCCGCCACCGCCGCAGTTGCCGGGCATGCCGCAAGCGGGCGCCGTCGATTTGTTTGGCGCTTCGGTCGAGCCACCTCTACCCAGCGCGCCACCGCCGTCTTTCGCGCTGGCTGCTTCGGCGCCTTCTACAGACGAAGCCCAGTCGCCGATTCTTTTTGTCGATGACGACGCGACGCTGGTGCAAATGTTTTCTGCCTTCTTCACCAAGAAGGGCTACCCCACCACCACCGCTGAAGACGGCGTCGACGGTTACCAAAAGCTGCTCGCCGGGCGTTTCGAAATGGTGATTGTCGATTTGAACATGCCACGCCTCGACGGCTGGGGTTTCTTGCGCGTGGTGCGCGAAGACTTTCGTACCCTCGAAACGCCGGTGGCCGTTTTTTCCAACCACGACAATTACCGCGAGCAGTTGCGCGCGCTGCATGCGGGGGCACAAGCCTATTACGGCAAGTCACTGAAAATGGCGGCGCTCGAAGCACAAGTGAAAGAGCTGCTCGAGCCGCGGCGCCGCTTCACCCGCGTCATTCTCACCGGGCAAAGCGTGGTGATGCCGCTCGGCGCGCTGGGCATGCAGTGGGTGTTGCGAAAACTGTCTGACTTGCGCATCACCGGCCAGCTCGACGCCCAAGACGCATGGGCCAGCTACCGGCTGCAGCTCAACTCAGGTCAGCTTGCCCAAGTCACCGCCAAAGCCGGCCCGCAGACGTTAAGTGGCGAGCGCGCGTTGATGATGTTGCTCGCCGCACGCGGTGTCGAAGGCTCGCTGCTGCGGCAGGCTGATGTTTCGGCACCTCCGGCGATGATGACGCAAGCGCTGCTCGCCAAAGTGGTGGCGGTGATGAATGACGAGCAACAAAAGCTCAAAGAAGAGCAGCTCAAGCAGGCGAAAGGGCTCGACATCAACAACGAGCTCTACCAGCTGTACACGCAGGTCGGCCCCCCGGCGTGGAAACCGGCGGTGCAGTTGTTGTGTGAAGCGCAGCTGTTGCCGCGTGACGTGATGAGCCGCCTTTCGATGTCGGCGGCCGAGCTGTCGGCGGTGTTGAAAGACTTGGTTCGGCGTGGCGTGGTGGCGCTCAAAAGCTGAAGGCGCGGCAATAGTCTGCTCTAATTGCGCCGGCCTTACGTCCTTGTTCTTAAAAGGGGTTCTACGATGCGTGGGTATTTCGCCGCGGCCTTGGCGTGCTTCACTGTGAGCGCGTGCACGCAGCAGTCTTTGGTGCGCTTTGAAAACAAAGACGCGGGGCATGAAGAGCCATGCCCCACGGGGCAGACCCGCTGTGGTGAAACCTGCCGCGACACCAGCGCCGACGAAACAAATTGCGGCGCGTGCGGCAATGCGTGCACCAGCGGCCAAGAATGTGTCAGCGGTAGCTGCCAAGCGCCATGCATGCCCGGAGGCACCTGCGCTCCAGCTGACCCCTGTCATGAAGGCGTGGTGGCCTGTGTCGCTGGCGTGGCGCAGTGCAATGACACCCGCGCTGCCCGGCCCGACGGTACCCACTGCGGCACCAACCAAGTGTGCGCGAGCGGCGCGTGCATCGCTTGCACTCAAGGCGCGGCATGCGTGGTGACCAACCCTTGCAAGACGGGAACGTTGTCGTGCTCCACCGGCCCAGTGTGTGTCGAAAACGACAAGCCCAATGGCACGGTGTGCGGCAGCAACATGGTGTGCAGTGGCGGCGCTTGTGGCGCGTGCACGGTGGGCACCCCCTGCGTGCCGACTGATGTTTGCCACACTGGCAGCCAAGTATGTGACACCGGCGGCCCCACCTGTATGGACACCGGGAACAGCGCGCCCAATGGCACGGTGTGCGCCACCGACAAGGTTTGCAACAACGGCAGCTGCAACACCTGCATCGCCCATTTGCCGTGTTCACCCGCCAACAGCTGCCACCAGGGCACCACCTCGTGCACCACCGGCGTTTCGGTGTGTGTCGACTCGATGATGAATGTTGCCAACGGCACGAGCTGCGGCGCCGACCAGGTGTGCAACGCCGGCACGTGCAATGCGTGCACCGCGAACGTGGCCTGCACCCCGAACAATATTTGCCACAATGGGTTGACCAGTTGCGCCAGTGGCACCTCGCAGTGTGTAGACAACATGGTCAACAGGGCCAACGGCCTGACGTGCGGCACTGACTTGGTGTGCAATAACGGCACGTGCAGTGCTTGCGTCGCCAACGCCGCGTGCACGCCCACCAACGCGTGTCACAACGGCACCACCACGTGCGCCACTGGCACCTCGGTGTGCGTCGACGACATGACCCATAAAATGAATGGAGACAGCTGCGGCACTGACTTGGTGTGCAACAACGGCACCTGCAACATGTGCGCGGCGAGCATGCCCTGCACGCCGACCAATGAATGCCACGTCGGCTCGAGCAGCTGCAACACGGGCACGCTGGTGTGCACTGATACCAGTGTCGACGCGGCTGAAGGCACCCTGTGCACAGGGGGCGCTTGCACCCGCGGCGCTTGCCATGAAAGCCTCACCGTGAGCGCCGACGTGAATTTGTCGCAGGCTCCGCTGAGTACTGGCCGCACCTGTGCTGAAGCGGTGAGCTGGTCGGTGACCGCGCTCACCGGGCTTACCGCCACTTTAGACAGCGCGCCCGCAGCGGGTTGCTTGGTGGCAGGCGACACCGTGCTGCTCATCAACTTGCAAGGGGCGACGGGTGCCGTGAGCAATGTCGGCAAGTACGAGTTGCTCAAAGTGGCCTCGGTGACAGCCAGCACGGTTACCTTTACCTCCACCAAGCTGCGCAGTTACGGCTCGGGAGCCAGCAACGACGACGACATCGGCGTGACTGCGGGCCAGCAGCGGGTGGTGTTGCAGCGCGTGCCGGTGTTTGGCGTTTTGACAGTCGACGCCGCGGCCACGGTGACGGTCGACGCGTGGGACGGCCTGAAAGGCGGCGTGCTCGCGCTCCAGGCCGCTCAGGTGACGCTCAACGGTGCGTTCTCGGTCGACGGCAAGGGTTACCGCAGCGGCGACGACAGCGTTGATGATGCCGACTGCTTAGACAACATCGACACACCGGCCGGCGAGTCAATCTCGGGCTTGGGCGTGGTGACGACCAGCGCCAACGGCGGTGCCAGTGGAGGCATCGGCGCGGTGTCGATGTCGTCGTTCTTGATGGGCAGCAACTTCGTGCAGGCCTCAGCGGGCCACGCCGCCGCAGGTCAGCCCGGCCAAGCTGACCAGGGCCGTACACCAGGCACCGCGGGCAGCGCTTACGGCGCGTCAGACGGCACGTTGCTCACCATGGGCTCAGGCGTGGGTGGCGGCTTTTCGTGTGATGCGGGCATGCATGCTCCCATGCTGGTGCCCAACCCGCAGCGGGGTGCGGGCATTGTCGCGGTGTGGGCGGCGACGCTGACGGTGAATGGCAATATGAGCGCCAAAGCGACAGGCAACAGCAATGTCGCGGGCGGCACTGTTTTCTTGCGCGGAGGTACCGTTGCGCTCGGCGCCAACAAGGTGAACGCCAAGGGTGGCACTGCCCATGACGCCGCGATGGTCTTCACCAATTCAGGCAGTGACGGTCGCGTGGTGGTGATGTACCGCGACACAGTCACCGGCGCGTCTTTGCCAGCGGCGACGTCGACGCAAATTCCTGGCTTGTAGAGAGAAAAATTTCTGCAACAGGGCGCTACGCCACGCACGTCATGAATTGGACGCGTCGTGAAATTCGCGAGACAACTTCACTCACATGGCCGACATCATCGACCTCGCGCTCGTTGCCGATGCCAAGCGTTACTTGAACAAGATGCTTGAGAAGCGTGGCATCGCCTACTTTCTCTCTAAAGACAGCCAGCGTCCCTACCGGCTCGAGGCCACTCGGGTCGAAATGGTGTTGCGCACGGCTGCCCGCGCCCGCTCGCGCGAAGGCTCGCGCCGCCGGGTGCATTCACTCGCGGTAGACCACGCACGCAAAGAAGTGCGCCGCGAGCTGATTCGCCGCGTGGTGGCTGAAATGCTGCAGACGGGCTTTTAACTACTTGTTGATTGAGCGGCTGAACATCACCTCGCCGTTTTCATCGACGAAGCTGGCCGTCAGTGTGTGCGGGTCTGCCTCGAAGTAGATGAAGCCCAAGCCCGACTTTTGAAAGTGCGCTGGGTGCTCATTTTTCACGCTTGAGAAGCTCTGCCCGCTGCCCGAGATGAAGAGCTCGGTGCCTTGGCAGGTGGGTGTGAGCCACTGCAGGCTGTGGTCATGCCCCGCCAAGTAAATGTCGGCCCTGCCGCACACCACGTCTTCGAAGAAGCGCTTTAAACAGCTTCTCGGTGATTGTGGATCATTGAAAGCGGGCGACATGATTGGCGATGAGGCGAGGGGAGCGCTGAAAACGAGTAAAGGTGGCGCGCAGCGCGGAGTCGCGTTCGTCGGTCGTTCT
>JAIBBR010000068.1 GCA_019694575.1 Myxococcaceae bacterium | reverse complement strand
GACTTTTTGCAATGCACCCTTGTTAGTGGGGCAATTTTGACGCCACGGCGTGGGTCACCATGGAAAAACCTTTCGCACCTCAATGGGCTCGCCGACCCACCCAGGGCCCAGACGGGCTACCATGCGCCGCAAGCATGGAGCACGTCGAGAACGAGCTGCTCGCGCGTCACGTGGCGAACAGCCTCAGACCTGAAGAACACGCCCGCGTCGCCTCGCATCTCGACGGGTGCGTGCAATGCCGGCGGTCGTTCGCAGAAGCACAAGCGTTGGCGCTCGCTCGTACGCATGTGTCGCCCCCCTCGCTGTCTCAGGGCTCTGGCGTACCCACCCGGTCTGACGCGCCGTTGGCCGACGCCTCGAATGGTTCTCTCGCCAAGGGCACGTCGCTCGGGCGGTACGTGCTGCTCGAACGCTTGGGCGCGGGCGGCATGGGCGAAGTCTTCGCCGCGTATGACCCCCACTTAGACCGCAAGGTGGCGCTCAAGTTGCTGCGCAACGGGTCGGTGAGCGCCGACGAAGGGCGCGCCCGCTTGGTGCGCGAAGCCCAAGCCATGGCGCGGCTCAACCACCCCAATGTGGCCACGGTGCACGACGTAGGCACCTTCGAAGACCGGGTCTTCATCGCGATGGAATTTGTCGAGGGTGAGACGCTCGGCGAGTGGATGCGCGGTGCCCGGCCTTGGGAAGAAGTCATCAAACTCTTTTTGCGCGCAGGCAGTGGGCTCGCCGCGGCGCATCACGCGGGCATCGTGCACCGCGACTTCAAACCCGACAACGTGCTCATCGGCGACGACAACCGCCCACGGGTGGTCGATTTTGGTTTGGCGCGCCAAGCAGTGAGCCGCGAGAAAACACCCTCGTCTTCGCCGCATGGGCCCGTCAGTGAAAGCGCACTCGACACCACGTCACTCGGTTCGCCCATCACCCGCGATGGCGCAGTGATGGGCACGCCCGGCTACATGGCTCCAGAGCAGCTCGCCGGGTTACCCACCGACGCCCGCAGCGATCAATTCAGTTTTTGTGTGGCACTGTTCGAAGCGCTTTACGGACAACGGCCCTTCGGTGGCGACACCTTGCGCTCGCATGAAGAGGCGATTCGCGCCGGGCATATTTTCGCGCCGCCCAGCACCACGGTGATACCCGCGCAAATTTACCAAGCCTTAAAGCGCGGCCTCAGCGCTGATGCCGCCGCGCGCTTTCTGTCGATGGACGAGCTGCTGCAAGCGCTGCGGCCTCCCGCGCCCTTCGTAGTGCCCAAGCGGCTGCGGTGGGTCATGGGAGTGCTGGGGGTGTTGGCAGTGGCCGCGGTGGGGTTCGGCGCCTATTCCGCCAACCGCGTGAAAGTGTGTGGCGGTTTCGACGCCCGGCTCAACAACGTGTGGGACTCAACGACGCAAAAGAACCTCGCAGACGCGTTCATGGGCACCGGGCTGCCTTACGCCGCCGACGCGTGGAAAGGCGCGCAGAGACCGCTCGATGCTTACGCCAAAGACTGGGTGAAGGGCGCCACCGCGACCTGCCAAGCCGCACACATTCGAAAGACCGACCCTGAAGAAATCTTCAAGCTCAAGTCGCTCTGTCTTGAATCGCGCCTGCAAGACTTCACCGCCCTGGTGCGGGTTTTCGAAAAGCCCGACCGCGACGTGGTGACACAAGCGCCCCAAGCCGCGCGGCTGCTCGAGCCCATTTCGGCCTGCCTCGACGCAGTGGCGTTGTCGGCGGTCGAGCGGCCCACGGTTTCGGCCACCCCCGAAACGGTGGCCAATGTGCGCGCGCTGCTCTCGCAGGCAAGAGCGCAATACGCGGCGGGTAAGTACGCGCTCGGTGTTGAGCTGGCGGCGCAAGCGGCGACGCGTGATTCGTACCCCGCGTTGAAGGCCGAAGCGTTCTTGCTGCTCGGCCGTTTGCAGTGGCGCGCCGGCATGGCTGAAGAAGCGCTGAAGAGCCTTTATGAAGCCACCTTGGCCGCGCAGAGCAGCGGCGACGCAGCGTTGCAGGCCTTGTCGTTCAGCCGGTTGTTCGTCGCCCATGCCGCGCGCTCGGGCCACGACGAACGCGCTCATCAATGGGAAGCGCTGGCGCGAGCAGCCGCGCGGCGGGTGCCGAAAGACTTGGAGCTGGAGTCAGAATTGGCGAGCGACTCAGGCCAAGTAGCGCTCGCCGATGGGCGGTACGAAGCAGCGTTGGCGTCATTTCAGCGCGCGCTCGCTCTGAAAAAGCAACTGCGGGGAGAAGAAGACCCCGAAGTGGCGAGCACGTTGGCCAATGTCGGCACGGCGCTGGCGAGGCTGCTCCGCATTCCCGAGGCGATTGCTGTTTACGAAGATGCCCTCAATTTGCAACTGCGCAGTCTGGGGCCTGATCACCCCAACACCGCGCAATCGATGAACAATTTGGCGGTGATTTATCGACGAGAGGGCCGCTTGGCCGAGGCGTTGACCCTGACCGAGCGCGCGCTCGCCGTACGCGAGAAAGTGCTCGGTGCAGAGCACCCCGAAGTGGCCACTTCGTATTTGGGCCTGGGCAATTTGCAGTTGCGCTTGGGCAGTTATGACTTGGCGATGAAGAATTTGCAGCGCGCGCTCGAAATTCGGCAGAAGGCCGCCGGCCCCGAGAGCGGCCCCGTGGCCGCGGTGTACGACGACATTGCCGCGGCCTATGCGTCGCACGGGCATTGGAAAGAAAGCCTCGACGCCGCGCAGATGAGCCTGTCGATTACCGAGAAGCAGCTGGGGCCCGCGCACCCCAACACCGCCGGAGCGAATGAAGCGGTGGGTCTTGCATACGTGCGACTCGGTCAATGGGCGAAAGCCGAAGCAGCGCTGAACCGGGCGCTGACCTTGAGGGTGGCGCAAGCCGGCGCAAAGCAAAATGAAGATGCGAACGTGGCTCGCTCTATCGCCGCGCTCGGAGACATGGAGCTGGCCCAAAATCATGGCGAACGGGCCCTCGCGTATTTTCAACGTGCGCTCGAGATTCGCACGCGAATCGACGGGCCGCTGCCCTCTTCGGCCGCGAAAGAATACATGGGCATTGGCCAGGCGCTCATGCTGCAGAAGCTGCCAGGCCGCGCAGCGACGGCGTTCGAGCAGGCACTCAAGTTGCGTCAACCGTCGGAAGACACGGCAGAGCTGGGCCGCAATGAGCTGTGGCTGGCGATGTCACTGTGGGACGTAGGGCCCGAACACCGAGCACGCGCGGTGTCGTTGGCGCAGAGCGCGAAAACGCACTTGCCGGTGGTCGCGAAAGAAGAAGCGCAGCGCTGGTTGGACAAGCACGTGCTGTCTGAGAAGAAATAGGGGCCGATGCAGACGTTGCTCTTGCCAGGCATGGACGGCACCGGGCGGCTCTTCGCTAAGTTGCTGGTGCAATTACCGTCTTCGTTGAATGCGCGGGCCGTCGCGTACCCGGCGCATGAAGCGCTGAGTTACGACGCGCTGCTGGAACGCATCGAAGTTCCGGCGGAGCCATTTGCCATCGTCGCGGAGTCGTTTTCAGGGCCACTGGGCATTCGGCTGGCGCTGCGGCATCAGCACCGGGTGCGCGCGCTGGTGCTGGTCGCGACGTTCGTATCGAACCCGACGCGAATTGCCGCGCAGTTGGGCGCGTTGCTCGGGCCGTACTTGTTTCACGTCAAGCCGCGCGCGGCGATGGTGCGAGCATTGCTCCTCGGCGAGACAGCAAGTGATGATCAGGTTGAAGCGGTGCGCGATGCGGTGGGCTCCGTAGCTCCATCGGTAATGTCGCGGAGGCTAAAGGAAATTGTCGCAGTGAATGTTGAACGCGAGCTCGCGGAACTTCGCGTGCCGACTTTGTGGATCACTGGCTCGCGCGATCGGCTCGTGAGCCATAAGCAGCTAAAACGAGTGAAAGAACGAAGAGGCGAGCTCGAGAGTGTCGAACTGGATGCGCCTCACCTCGTGCTGCAAGCTAAGGCTGCTGAAGCGGCAAACGTGATAGCGCAGTTTCTCGCGCGTTTCGGTTCTTAACTCACGGCTTCGACGTACACCGGGCGTTGGCCTCAATGCGACGAAGGGGCGGTGAATGTCTTCGTCAGATTCTTGATTGCCACGTTGCTCTCATCGACGCATGGAGCTTGAGCGGCTTCGTTCAGCCTTCGATTGAATCTATTTTTTGAGTGCGTGAAGACTTATCGCTGCCTGAGCTGATGATTCCACACGCCCTCTTACCTTGCGCAGGACCGTAAGGCGCATGGCACTTGCTCTCCGCACAGGGAACGCCCGATTCGGAAATCGTTCACCTACGACAAGCGCGTGACGAAGCCTATGCCGCGATGTTGCAGCTTGGCCGTCCGTTGCTGCTCGGCGTGGAAACGATGCTCACCCTATCGCTCATCGAAACCCGAGCCGGACCGCTTGGCGATGACGCGGCTCGGCCTCGCACCGGAGCAATGCTTGGTCATTGAAGATTCTCCGCGCGGGCTTATCGCGGCGGGGGCTGCCGGCATTCGCTGCTGGGTGATTCCCTCTGGGCTGACGCAAGGCATGAACTTCGAACGCATTTTGCGCAGTATCGACGAGCGGGGCACTTTGCTCGCTACAGAAAATCGAACCGCGCCCCCGCCACCACTTGCGAGTCGCGGCGAAAATAACCCAGCGGGCTGAAGTCTGAGCCAAAGAACAAGTCTGCCGCGAGCCACACTTTCCAACGTTCGGTGGGGTGAAACGTCACCTGCGGAGCCACTGCCACCGAGCGCCCAATCGGCTCGAACAAAGCGCGCGCCAATATCTCCCAACGCGCTTCCGAAGGCCGGTAACCGAGTTGGGTCCAAAAAAGGTGCAGCCATGCCGTGCGTTCAGCTCCCACCGCGTACGCAGGCTCAATCAGCAGCAACTGCTCGCTTGCGCCGGTGCCGAACACCGCCATGCCTTGGTAACCGGCGGCGTAGGCGAGATCGCCCTCTTCCGCCCGGGCCAACGACACCACCCAAGTCAGCACTGGCTTCGACAACGGCCGCAATTGCGCATCGATGAACGTCTGTCGCGGTGAATAGCCAACATCGGCATCTATCTGCAGCGGGCCAGCGAGAAACGACGTGTCGACACCAAAGATGTGTTGCCGGCGGTAGGTGGCCGAATAGAGCTGCTCTTGCGCGGCGAGACGGCTTTGCACCGAAAGCGCGAGCGCGGCATCGACGGGGCGCCCCGCTTGCTGCGCTGCCATCAATGCGGCCAGTTCGGGGTCTATCTCGACTGCCGGCGTCTTCTCGTTTACCCACACCCAACTCGCTCCTACTTTTACTGAACCCGTCGAGCGCACGCGCAACGCCACGTCACCCGCAAACGCCGAGGGCCGCTTCGTTTCCAACAGCCGCGGCGTGAGCGTGTCTTCGACTGTTTCATCGACCCCGCGCGTGGGCAGCACCAACCCCAGCGCGGGTTGCAGCAGCGCGAAGTCTTGACCCCACAACGCGAAACGGTGCGGCTCGAAAAATGGCACGTACGCCGCGAGCCAAGACACTTTGCCCAGCACACCTTGTGCCCGCAGTGCAAAGACGGTGAGTGTGCTCACTTCAGGTTCGGCCCGCAGCAGCCCTTCGCGCAAGTCACGGGGGTTCAGAACGTCAACCGGTGAGCCCAAAGCGTTTGCGCCGAGTGGAATGCGTTGAAAACCGAGCCGCACGTCGGCCGAAGGAAAGTAGCCGTCGATGAAAATGTCGCCGGGAAAGGCTTCAAAGGTGGCTTTGGCCCGATCGAAGTCACGCGGCGCTCCCACCCGCATCGTCGCTCGCCCTTCCACCACCGCGCGTACCCGCTCGCTTACTTTCACGTCGGCCCCGAGCAACAAATGCGCGCGTGCAGAAAACACGTGCTCTGCGAAATCGATTTTCGGCGCTGACTCCCACACCGGGTCTACTCCCAGTTCCACATCGACGGAGCCTTTCAGCAACGACAGCGAAGGGCTGCTGCTCGCTGCCGGCCTGACAGGCTCGAAGCTTTCGACTTCTGCAGCCGGGTTCGGGTTTTCGGGTAAGGGTTGTGGGTACGCAGTTACGGTCGTTTGCGCCAACACCAGCAGCAAGAAGCCACCGAGCGTCACCCGCGCTCCAACGCCTGCTCGGTGAAGGCGTCATCACCGAGCGCCGAGTCATCGAGCGACAACACGGTCAGCACCGTTTTCGAATGGGTCTGCACATTTTCCATTTGCATCGAAGCCGCAAGTGTTCGCCCCTTGAAGGCCTTCAAGCTCAGCGTGTGGTAACGCTTGAGCAGCTTGCCGTCTTTGTCTTGGTACTCGGCGCGCAACGGTACGAACGTGGCTTTGTCGACCCACAACTTCACCTGCCCATAGGGTGACGCGTCGCCCGGCTTGCCCTCAATCACCCAGGTATCGCGACCATCGACTTTCTCGTCACCTGTTTTTGAAAAATCGTCGTCTTTCGCGCCGCTGCCGCCCAAGTCGGCGTAGCTAAAATCAGTGTCCATGAACGACTTGCCACGCTCGGTGGGTGCCACTTTTCGAACCCGCTTCAACTTCGGCAAGTACAGCGAAATGTCATCAGCCACGCCAGGGCCGCCTTCGACCACCAGAACCGCGACGCCCGCCACCCCCACAGGCGAAATGAAGCGCGACACGGTGCGCGTTTTGCCTGCCACGTTGCGCGAGCTGGTGACGAGCTGCTGCTCTTTCACCCGCCCGTCACCCGCGGTGGTGACGACTTTCAATTCAGCCTTGAGCGACGACCAGTTGAGGCCGCCCCGCTCACGCGCTTTTTGGGCAATTTCTTTCACCGACGGGTCTGCCGCCCAGGCAGACACCGAAACGACACAAGTGAGCACAACGACCATTCTCATGGTGCCGCAGATTCCTCCTTTTGCAGCTCTTTTTCGAGCTTCGTGCGCGCTTGGTTGACACTTTCGTCATGCGGAGCCGCCGCGTGGGCCTGCTCTAACCGGCGTAACGCATCGCGCGGGCGGCCTCGGGCCAAGTCACAACGGGCTTGTACTTCGAACGATTCTGCATCGTCAGGCGCGAAGAGCAGCGCTTCGGCTGCAGCATCGCAGCCCTGCTCCACTTCACCCGCGTGCAGCCATGCCCGCGCCAACTCACGCCGCAAATCGGCATTGCTGACGTCGAGCTTCACTGCCGCGCGCAGCGTTTCGGCCGCCAAGTACGCCTGCCCTTCACGCCGCAGCCAGAAACCCAAGGTGCCCAAGGCTTGTGCCGAATTGGGAAAGAGCAACGCCTGCGCCCGCGCTTCACGCAGCGCCTTCGGCTCATTGAAACGAATGCCGCTCACCATGTGCTCAACCACGCGCAGGTACCGTGGGTACTCAGCCGGGTAATGAAAGACGAGCTGGTATACCCATTCTCCACGGGGAATGAAGAACGCCACCACTTCAGTTGAACTGGCGGGCTCATCGAAACCGGCGCGCACTTTCATGGCGTCGCGCTCGCCTAACTTCACCGCCACGGGAGGACTCTTGCGCACCGTCAGCACTTCGGGCCCCACCGCGCGCGGCTCGAGCAAGTCGACGAAGCGCTGGGCTTGCAGCGCAGCGTCGGCGCCTTCTTCCATCTGCACCGCGTCAGCCGCGAAGGTGGCGCGGCCCAGCCCCGGTAAACCGTTGTAGAAGGCCCAGGTGCCTGCCGGGTTGGCGCCCGGCCTCCAGTCGCGCGGCACCCAGACTGAAATGCCGAACTCGTCGTCGGTCTCGCGCTTGAGCACCGGCACGCTGTCGCCCAACAGCGACTGGCCAAAAATCAGAAACACCAGCACTGCGCCCGAAGGTATCGCCCGTAGCGCCGGCCCCCATTTCGGGCCCGGGCCCAAGAGCAATTTGGGCCGCATGAACGCACCGGTGAGCAACCCCGCGAGCAGGCCTCCCAAGTGGGCCCAGTTGTCGACGCCGCGCGAAGTGAAGCCGATGAGCAACAAGCCCAGCACGGTGGGAATCGCCGCTTCGGCCATGATGCGGCGGTAACGGTCGGGCAACAGCGAGCGGTACTTGATGCCGAACACCACCACGCCGCCCAAACAGCCGTAGACCATGCCCGAGGCACCCAAACTCACAGCGTCTGAGAAAAACAGTGAAGCGGCGGTGGTGGCCAAGCCTGCAAAGACGAGCAGCCACAAATAGTCGAGCGTGCGGTAGGTGTTTTCCAACGCGCCGCCCACGTTGAAGAGCACGAACATGTTGAGGCCCAGGTGCAGCGCGTTGCGGTGCAAAAAATTAGCAGTGAGCAGCCGCCACACTTCGCCCAAATCGGTTATCAGCGGGCCCACTTTGGCGCCGAACCGCACCATGTCGTCGATTTCGAGCACTCCGCCCTCGGCGGTGTACAAAAAGGCCGCCAGGTTGAAAAAAATGATGGCTGAGGTCATCCACGGAAAACGCACCAAACTGAAGGAGCGGGCAAAGTGAGCTTGGCGGGGCTCGTGCAGAGCGTTGTAGAACTCGAGCTCGCAGGCGCGCACGAAGCGGTCGCCAGTCACCGCAGGCAGGCACACCAGCGATTGAGGCGAAATTTCACCTCGCCGGGCACGCGCCTCGAATTCGACCAGGTCGAGGTGCTCGTCTCCCACCTCGGTTCGCAATGTGATGGGCTGGCTCACAAACAGTTGAAGAGCATAGCCTTGAAGCCATTGTCTGTTGCGCCCAGGCGCTACCTGATGAAGACTGGGGTCGCGTGTTGAAGCTGATTATCGAAGACGACGAAGGCCGAAAAACCGTCGTCCCCTTTGTGCGTGATGAGATCACGATTGGCCGCCAAGAGGGCAACACGATTCGTCTCACTGAGCGCAATGTTTCGAGAAAACATGCCCGGTTGCTGAAGCAGAACGGCCACGTCTTCGTTGAAGACTTGGGCAGTTATAACGGCATCAAAATCAATGGTGACCGGGTGCGAGGCCAGGCCTCGTTGAACGAAGGCGACCTGGTTCAAATCGGCGACTATGACCTCGCCGTTCAGCGCGAAATTGAAGTCGTCACCCCGGTTCCCACCCGGCCCAACACCGGGCTGCTCGACCTTGAAGCCACCGCACCCAATTTGACGCCGCGTTTGCCTGAAACCGCGGCGACGGTGCCTGCCTTGCCGGTCGTCGCCGACACGCCGAAAACACTGCCCGGCACCGCAGACGAGCCTGACGAAGCCGACCCTGACGACGTAGAATCAGAGACCACCGGCGAGCTCGATTCGTTTCGCAGTGGCACGACGCAACCGCTGCAAATCGTACCGATTGTCGATCGCGACCGCCAATCGACCGACCGCGCCACGGCGTTAGACATTGACCCTTCACAAGCGCCTCGGCTGGTGGTGCTCAACACCGATTTCGCGGGCCGTGAGTTCGCTTGCATTCGTTCGCAGTTGACCATTGGCCGCACCGAAGACAACGACGTCGCGATTGATCACCGCTCGCTGTCGCAAAACCACTGCAAACTGGTGCGCGACGAGCAAGGTGATTGGCGCGTCATCGACTTGGCCTCGACCAATGGGCTGCTCGTCAACGGCGAAACGTACCAACAGTCGGTGCTCAAAGCCGGAGACGTACTCGAGCTTGGCCACGTAAAACTCAAATTTGTGCGCGCAGGCGATCGCGTCAGCTTGCCTTCAGAAACCGACGAGGCCGAGTCGCAGGGCACCCGGGCTCCAATGTGGGTCGGCTTGGCGGCGCTGGTGCTGGCCGCGGTGGCCATTGGTTACTGGGTGCTCAACCAGCCCAAGCCCACTTTTGAGCTGACGCCACCCGGAGCAGGCATCGCGCAGGCGGCTGCTGATAGCAACGAAGCCAAGCTGGCGTCGGCGCGTGAAGCGATTGAACGGCTCGATTGGGTGGGAGCGCGCAATTTGCTCAAGACGTGCACGGTGGGCGAATCGCCCTGCCCCGAAGCCACCACTTTGCTTGCCGAGATGGACGTTGAAGAAGCGCTCAAGTCGGCGCTCGACAGTGCCGAACAGCTGCTCAACGACGGCAAGCTCGACGACGCCAAGGTGGTGTTGACCAGCGCTTCGCACACCAAGCTGCTCGAGAAACGTTTCGCCAGCCTCAATCAGAAGCTGGTCACCGAGATGCAACAGAAGGTGGCGAAGGCGTCTGCTGACAAAGCGCCCGCGGTGGCGGCGGCGAAGCCCACGGCTGACGTGGCGGCTGAAGTGCAGCGGTTACTGGCGGCGGGCAAGCAGGCGCTCAAAGACAAAGATTTGGCGAAGGCGCGCAGCACGTTAGAAACCTGCATCAAAGTCGACCCGGGAGCGGCCGACTGTCACATGACGTTGGGAGCGACGTACGCCAAGCTCGACAAGGCCGACTTGGGGCTGAAGCACTACAAGAAATTTTTAGAATTGGCTCCCCATCACCCCAGCGCGTCGAAGGTTCAGCAGTTCGTCGATGACTACATGAAGTCGCAAGGCTCTCGGTAAACATCAAAACAGGGTCATTTTTTGAGGGGGTGCCCTTGCGGAACGGCACGCAAATTAAAATTTTGGCGGTCGATGACGAGCAAGACAACGCCGACTTGCTGCGCGCGATTTTGAGCAAAGAAGGTTACGCCGTCACCACGCTCACCGACCCGACGTTGGTGTCTGACGAGCTGAAGGTGAACGACTATCACTTGGTGGTGTTGGACATGATGATGCCGCGGCTGTCGGGCATCGAAGTGCTGACGCACATTCGCTCGTACGACACCGATTTGGCGGTGATTGTGCTCACCGCGTACCCCAATGTAGATACCGCGGTGGCGTCGCTGCGGGCTTCGGCGGCCGACTATGTGAAGAAGCCGATTGACCCGAAAGCATTCGTCGACACGGTGCGCGAGACGCTGGCGAAGAAAGGCATCTCACGCGACCCGGAGGCCGACTTGCACCGGTTGATTGGGCGCTTCATTCGCGAAGGTCGCACCAAGCAGACGCTGACCTTGAAGCAGCTCGCGCGCAGAACAGGGCTGTCTGTCTCGCTGCTGTCGCAGATTGAGCGGGCCGAGAGCTCGGCGTCGATTTCGTCGCTCTACAAAATCGCCAGCGCGCTCAAGGTGAAGATGAGCGACTTGTTCGGTGACGCGTAAAGCGATGGCGTTGGGCCCTATCGCTGGCTCAGATTGTTGCGGCACGTGGGGCTGACCCCCATCAACAGCGCCGTGCATAACGCTCCCTTCGAACGAAACTCATATTGGTTCGAACGTTCACAGGTCTGCACGTTGCGTAGGCAATTCAAGAAAGTATCGAGCTGCTTGCGATCTTCCGTCGAGCAAACAGGCAGTCGGCTGCGGCAGCTCGTCTCGGTCATTTCGGGTGCTCGTTGTAAATCGTACCGGGTCACGAAGTCGCAATTGCCGAGCTTTTTCTGCGCTTCGCTGACCAACTTGGTGATGTTGCTGCAGACATCGTCATTGGCGACTGAGACTTTGTGACCGGCGATGCAAAACTCTGGGCTGGTGGCGCACTCAGAATCGGTGGGACCCGTGGCGGGGCAGGCCGCGAACGTCGACAGCAGAATGGCAGGTAAAAACTTTTTGGGGACAGTCACGTCAGGTTCTCCAGGTAGGTGGGCTTCAGTTCTTTTGGAGCAGTGGCTTCGACAGCTCAGCTACCCGACGATGTACGGCTGAGCAAGCGCACAAATGCCGCGATGCCGACCACGGCCAAAAGACCACCTTTGACCAACATCACACCCCCTCGCGAGCCGAGCGAAGCGCCTCCCGCGAGTACAGCAATCAACACGCTGAGCCCAATGGCGCCCTTTACCAACAGCCAGACGTCACCCGACGTCGATGACGTTTGGTTCCATTCAGACTCAACCCGCTCATTTTCCGCGAGAGCAAACGCGCCGCCGCCCAAGCTGCGCACCACTTCGTCGGCATCGGTAGGCGAAAGCCCCCGCTGCGACAGGGCGAGCAAAATAGCGCCGTCGTTCTGCCCGGCCTTGCGCATTTTCAATGCAACTTCACGGTCTTCTATCGACATCGGCTTGGTCGCTCCTTCAGCCCTCAACGGCTTCAAGAGTACGATTGGGCAAGGCCATCGCTTTCCGTCACTTCGAGTGTCCAAACGCTTGCGCAATCAGCACCTGGGTGGTTCGTTACGACCGCCAATGACACGTCTATTGATGTTCCCCCTGCTCGTGCTGGCCAGCGCGCCGGTGCACGCTGCGGACACAGTGCGGTTGCTGGTGAGTGGCGACCCCTCGAGCAACTGCAACTTGTTCATATCCGAGCTGTTACGCAATGTGCCGGCGGGCGCGGACGTCTCTATCGACTCCATCGGCCTGGGCATCGTTCGCGATGGTTCACGCTACGTCTTTGCCCCCGACAATCTCGCCAATCCCTCCGCCGCGGTGGCCGCACTCGACGGAAAAGTTCCACCCACTTTGCTCGCTGAAAACGTGACCATTATCGACAGTGACCGTGGCTATCTCGTGCAGTGGCCGGCCAAGGAACCCCTCGACTTCGTCAGCCGGTTGATAGAAAAGCGCCGCGCAGATCCCCTCGCCCGCGAAGAATGGCCCGGCACTTGGAAGGCCGGGCAAGGCTCACTCTCTCACTATGGCGAAGGCGCGAACGAAATGCTGGTGCTCGACGTTCAGGGAGCTCCCCCGATGCAGGGCCGCGAAACGGTTCCCGGAGGTCTGATCACCGCCAAATTCGAAGGCCGCACCACGCGCATCTACGGCATTTGCAAAGTACGGGGCGAATCTGCGCGGCGCTTCGCAGCGCTCAAGACAGCTCGGGCGGAAAGTGATCTCGCACTGGGCTTGGGCAACTTCGTAGCCGGGAAACACAACTCTGAAGAAATGCGACGATTGGTGCTCGATTCGCTGTTGGCAATGAAATTTGACGCCCTCATTCCTAGCGGAGATGAAATGGCGGACGGCCTCGAGGGCCTGCTCGCCCTCAAGGACAAAGGACTGCCCCTAATCGGTGCGAACGTGGTGTACAGCGAGGGCCCCAAGAAGGGCCAACCGGTGCTCCCTCCTTACCGGCTTTTCAATATCCACGGCCGCAACATTTTGGTGTTGGGCATCATTGGAGACCTGGCTTTCAAGCGCGCACACCCGTCACGTTTTCCCCAAGTGAAATTCGAGCCTCCCGAAGGTCCGCTGATTGATGACGCCATTCAGCGCGCGCATACACAACTGGGCAAACGACCCGATGTTTCGATTTTGTTGATCAACGAAGCAGATTTTTCTGACGGCAACTGGCACGTACGCGCCCACACCGGCCAGCTCGACGTGGTGGCGGGTACGTTGGGTTATGCGATGGCGGCAACCCGTACGGTTCGGCGCACTGAAGCCATTCCGATCGATCGGCAGCCGCTGGTTTCGGTTTTCTTGAACAGTGAAGGTTTCTCGAAAGTCGCGCTCGAGCTCGAAGGCAACGGTGAGCCGACATCGGTGGTGGGCGCGACCGAAGAAGTCATTCGGGTCACGCCTGATTTTCCACCCGATGCGCAGCTGCAAAAGAAACTTTTTGAGCTCGACATCGCTGAAGCAGAGACGATGAAAGACGAGCTGCTGCCCAGCCCCGAAGAAATCGTGCATGACGATGAGAAACTGAAGAAGCTTTTTTCCGAAGGCACGACGCTTACCTGGAACAGCCGTAGCTTGCGCCGCCTCGCCGCGCACCTGGCGCTCGACTGGGCTCATGCTGAAGTGGCAGCCGTCTCTGAATACCGTTCGCACGTGACGGCGGGCGGCCGTTTTTCTGCCTACGTGTTGTCATCGGCTTTTTCGGCACCCGACCGGGTCGCCGTCGTTTATCTGACAGGAGAGCAACTCGCAGCCATCGGCAAACAAGCGCAGCTCGAAGGCAGCGAATTGGTGTTCGCCAATTTCGACACCGACAAAAATCGCGTCGCCGGCAGGCCCTTGCAAGCGAGTCACCGCTACCGAGTAGCCATTCCCGACACACTCTTCGCTGCGCCCGCGTATGCCAACATTTTGGGCGACGTCGAGCCAACCATGGGCCCACGCATTGGCGATCTCTTCGTGCAGCGTTTGCGCCCCTTGCGCGATGCGAACGGAGGCATGACTGGGGCGTATCTTCAAACGGTGCGTGAACGGCTGCGTACCGAGCGTGAAGTCGAAGCGCTGTGGACGTTGTCTATCGAGCAGCTCGAAGCAACGTACTTGATGAATTACCTAAGCTTCTCACCCACCAACAACCCGTACAGCCGCGTACCTGATCAGCGCGTGCAGACGCCGTCGTTTCACATGCTCGCGGCGAAAGGGGGCGCGTGGATAACCCGAGACTCTGACGTGCTGACTTGGCGCACGGGCCTTAGCGCGCGCTTCGAACGGCTTTTCTTCCCCGCGCTCGACAATGCATTGCCACTGACGCAACGCGAGCTACAAGACTCGCTCAAGCCCGAAACCGAGCTGCGCATCAATTCGCTTCGCTTGTCATTGGGAGACTCGGCCTATGACTTCATTCCGTACGTGAAGGGCTCGTTCGATACGGAAATAACCCCGACTGAAACAGGCACCGAGGCCGGCAAAGATCGCGAAGTCTTACCCCACCGCGCGTTTTTGAACGGCAGCATCGGCATTGGTCTTTTTCCCGGTAATGCGCTCAAAGAACTGCGCGTCGGTTTCGCCACGCAAGGCAATTTGACCAAGCCCGCAGGTCGCAAAGTGCAGTTCGGTGTCGAAGCCGGGCTCAAATTCGCCCAGCCGATTGGCAAGGTGCTCAAGTGGAAGGGCGAGTTGGGCGTGCTGTATTTTCCGCCGGCGGGTGAAAGCGAACCCAACGATAAAGACGTGCTCGGCTTGCGCATGACCGCCACCACCGGCTTGATGTTTCCCATTTTCGACTGGCTCAGCGCAGGGCTGACCGTTGATTACTTAAGCTTCTTGGGAAAAACACCGGCCACCTCAACGCTCGGCAACAACGTGCGCTTGGGAGCGACGCTGGCCATCGACCGCGCGTGGAAACCGCAGTACGCGAAGTTGTTTCAATGAAGCTTACGAAAACCGCGGCGGCCGCTTCTCGCGAAAAGCGGCCTGGCCTTCTTTCGCTTCTTCGCCGTTGAACGCCGCCCGTCGCAGTGCCCGGTATTCTTCTTCGGCTTCGGGGTAAATCGACGGCGCGCCGATGAGCCGCAAGCCCCGCTTCATTCCCGCAATCGCTTGGCGAGCGCCCGAAGCCAACTCATTGCACAACGCCAGGGCCTGGGCCTCTTCCTGCCCGGCCTGCGTCAACACATCGAGCAGGCCCCAAGCATTCGCGGTCTCGGCATCAATGCGCCGCCCGGTGAGAAACATCAACCGCGCACGTTGCAAGCCCACCACCCGCGCCGCACGCTCCAAGCCGGTAAGCGAATAGACAATGCCCAACTTCGCAGGGGGCAGACAGAACGCTGCAGCTGGACCTCCCACCCGAAAATCACACGCCAGCGCCAGCTCACAACCCGCACCGAACGCGGCGCCATTCACCAGCGCCACACTGGGAGCGGAATGCGTAGATAACATGTGCAACACGTCAGCAAGCAAATCATCGGGCAGCGGCGCGTGAACAGGCACCGCGTCTAACGCCGACAAATCGTAACCCGCGCTGAACATGTTCTCGCCACTCGAGCGCACCAGCCAACAGCGAACGCCGTCACCGCGGCTTAGCTCGCGGCCAATGGCTTCGAGCAGCCCATCGTCGAGCGCGTTTTTCTTGCCCGCATTCGAAAACGTCAGCGACCGAATGCCCGGAGCGACCTCGTGCACTTCGAGCATGGCCGCCACTACTCGAGAACCACCAGCACGTCGCCTTCATTCACCGGCTTGGCTTCGGCGCAGAGAATTTCTTTCACCGTACCGGCCGATGGCGCTTCGACGGGCATTTCCATTTTCATCGATTCAATAATCACCAGCACGTCGCCTTCTTTAACCGCCTGGCCGACTTTGCATTCGACTTTCCAAACCGTACCGGTGATGTGCGCCGCGACTTGAGCCATGTGCGTTTCGTACCTTTCCCTTACGCCTTTGCGTGCTGCTCGAGAAACCGGGTCGACAGCTTACCTGCCTGAAACACACCGTCTCGCACAATACGCAAATGAAGGGGAATGTTCGTCTTGATGCCTTCAATGGTGAAGTCGCTCAACGCCGCGTCGGCGCGCGAAATGACCTCGGCGCGATCGGCTCCGGTAACAATCAACTTCGCAATCAGCGGATCATAGTTCGGCGTCACCACGTCACCCTCGGCGTACCCCGAATCGAGTCGGACATACGCTTTGCCCGTCGGAGGCCGGTACACTTTCAACGGCCCCGGAGAGGGGAAAAACTTCACCGGGTCTTCCGCGTAAATACGAAACTCCATCGCGTGGCCTTGGCGTTTGATGTCTGACTGCGCGAGCGTGAGCTTTTCGCCCGCGGCGATGCGCAGCTGCCAGCCGATCAAATCGACTCCAGTGGTGAGCTCAGTCACCGGGTGCTCTACCTGCAAGCGAGCGTTCATCTCGATGAAATAAGCCTTACCGTCCGAGTACAGAAGCTCGATGGTGCCCGCATTGGCATAACCAAACGCCTTTGAAGCCTTCATCGCCGCCGCGAACATTTCTTGCCGCATTGCTTCATTCTGGCCATTGGCAAAAAGCGCGGAGCCCGCCTCTTCAACCACCTTTTGGTGCCGGCGCTGAATCGAGCACTCGCGCTCCAACACATGGAGCAGGTGCCCGTGGGTATCTCCGAGAATCTGTACTTCCAAGTGGCGCGGAGCATCGAAGTAGCGCTCCAAGTACACCCCTTCGCGGCCGAACGCTGAACGCGCGCGATCAGTGCATGCGCGGAAAGTCTTCTCCAACTCCGCTTCAGTGCCCGCCACCGCCATGCCGATGCCGCCACCTCCGCCCGCGGCTTTGCACAGAATCGGGTAGCCAATTTTCTGGGCCGCCGCGGTCGCCGCCGTCACGTCTTCAACCAAACCATCAGAGCCCGGCACCACCGGCACACCCGCCGCAGCAACGAGACGCCGCGCCTCGCTCTTGTCTTTCATGCGCAACATCGCCGCGGGAGGTGGACCGATGAACACCTTGCCCGCTTTCGCCACTGCGCTCGCGAATTCAGCATTCTCAGAGAGAAACCCGTAACCGGGGTGCACCGCTTCAGCGCCGGTCGACTTCATCGCCTCGAGCACCGCGGCTTGATTCAAATAACTGTCTTTCGCTGGCGCAGGGCCCAAACGCACCGACTCGTCTGCTTCTTTCACGAAGGGGAGCGTGGCGTCAGCGTCAGAAAAAACCGCGACCGTCTTGATGCCCATTTTCTGCGCGACCGTGTTCACGCGCCGGGCGATTTCTCCACGATTGGCGATGAGAATTTTTTTGAACATGTAGTGAGCTGTTACCTAGCTCCGCGTGCACATGGGTGACAAGCGCCTCGACGCTCAAGTAAGCAGTTGATCAGCCAATGAGCCGCCGAACCAAATCTCGCCAAGCCAAAGTTATTTTGCTTAACGATCTGCGCGTTGCCCGCAAGCTGCGCGATTACCGCGAGAAGCTGAAACGCGGCATCACGTACAACCGCCGCGCCATCGGCAAGCTCTATTCAACCGGCATGCTCTTCACCAAGTCGGGCACCCGCGCCGGCCGCGATTTGCTCACTGCGCACGAGCACCTGCTGCGCGTGGTGAGCCTGCTTGATCGCATGGAGCACATGGGCGACGTGCCCGCTCCCCAGAGCGAGCGCGAAGTGGGCGCGGTGTTCGCCGAGCTCGACACGCTGCTCGCACAAACCGAAACGCTCAACGACCGGACCGGAGAGGTCCTCTCTGCACTGAAGAAGGACTGACCTCTTTCTCGAGCGGCGCGTCGTCTTCGTCAGCCATCTGCGCAAAATCGGGAATCTTCTCGCGCATGAACTTGCGCATGCGGTCCATCAGCGACGCTTCGATTTGACGCGCGCGCTCGCGGCTCACTCCGTACTGCGCGCCAATGTCTTGCAAGGTGAGCGGTTCGTCAGCCATCAACCGCTTCTCGAAGATGAAACGCTCTTTTTCTTTCAACGTCTGTGCGAACGCCTCTAAATGACCTTTGAACAGGTTCTTGAGCTCAGCGTTAGCAAGCTCTTCTTCTGCCCCGCCGCTCGCCGCCGGTAACAACCGCTCGGCGCGCACTTGCTCTCCGTCAGTGCCGCGCACCGGCGCGTCGATTGAAAGCTCGTCGTTGCCCAAACGCTGGTCCATGTCGACCACGTCTTGCTCTGAAACATGCAGCCGCTCAGCCAGCAACTTGGGCGTCGCTTCCAACCCCGCTTTGACTAACCGCTCTTGCTCTTGGCGCAACTTGAAGAACAGTTTTCGCTGGGCCTCGGTGGTGCCCAGCTTCACCATTTTCCAGTTGTCCATGATGTAGCGAAGAATGTACGCGCGTATCCACCAGGCGGCGTAACTCGACAACTTCACGCCTCGGTCAGGGTCGAACTTTTTCACCGCTTGCATCAAGCCGATGTTGCCCTCTTGCACCAAGTCGAGCAGCGCCATCGGGTTGCGGTGGTACTCGTGGGCCAGCTTCACCACCAACCGTAAGTTCGACGCCACCAACCGGTACGCGGCGTTCACATCGCCGGTTTCACGGTAGCGGCGCGAAAGGGCCACTTCTTCTTCGCGGCCGAGCAGCGGGTGCTTGGTGACTTCGGCCATGTACGCCGCCATCGGGTCGCGACTGCCCGGCACCGTCAAGGCCTTGGCTTCGAGCGCCTCGCCTTCACCTTCGTCGTCATCGAGCTCACTCTCGAAAGGCTCGGCCGGTTCAGCTGGCTCTGCCGGCTCGGCACGGTGCTCGCCGCTCGACGTCTCTTCGACAATCTCGGCGTCGACCACCTCGACCTTTTTGGTCTTTGTTTTGGGAGTCTTGCGAGACGTCATGGGCCAATACGCTTAACGCAACTTTCTCTTTTTGCCACCCCTGTCTCGTCACACTTGGTGACTGGTGTCAAACGAGCTCGGTCGCCGAAACGCCGATTTGACTTCGCCGGGCATCGTCAGAAGCCCTTGAAAGGCCGACAAGCATTCCTGCGGGCTTCTTCCTTGCGCGGCTCGCAACTCGGACGTTTGGGACTCGGTCGTCGTTTGACACCAGTCACCTAGGCGATGAAAAGGAGGTGTTGCCGCTGGTGGGGGCATGCGCTAACCCCTCGCGCACGATGACCACAGCTGCACCGGCGCCTGCACCCTCCGAGAACCGCCCTCAAGACTACGTTGCCGACATTGGCTTCGATGACCTGAAATTGTCACCCGAGTTGCGGCGCGGCATTGCTGAACGCGGTTACGTGCACCCCACGCCCGTGCAGGCGAAAGTCTTCGGGCCGATTCTCTCGGGCCGCGATGTGATTGTTCGCTCCAAAACCGGCACCGGCAAAACGGCTGCGTTCGGCATACCGCTGCTCGAGAAAATTGCCAGCGGAGAGCGCCACCCCAAGGCGTTGATTCTTTGCCCGACCCGCGAGCTCGCGCTGCAGGTGTCGCAAGAGCTGGCCGCGCTGGGTAAGCACAAAAATTTTCGCGTCACCGCGATTTACGGCGGCGCTTCGATGAAGCAGCAAGAAGACGCGCTGCAAGATGGCTCGGCCATCATCGTCGGCACGCCTGGCCGCGTGTATGATCACATTCGTCGCAAGACGCTGCAGCTCGACAAATGCACCCACGCGGTGCTCGACGAAGCCGACGAAATGCTGAACCAGGGCTTCTACGAAGAAGTGACGCGCATTTTAGACTGCTTGCCCAAGACGCGGCAGGTGCTGCTGTTCTCGGCCACCGTGCCCGAAGACATCGAGCGCTTGATTGCGCGCTACACCACCGATGCCGAGACCCTGCTCCTCTCGGGCGATGTGTTCACCGTCGAGCACATTCAGCACGTGCGTTACGACGTGTCTGACGCGTACCCCAAGCCGCGCAACCTGCTCTACATGCTCGAGCTCGAAGAGCCCGACAACGCGATTGTCTTCTGCAACACCCGCGACGATACCGAGCTCGTCACCGCGGTGCTCAACCGCAACGGCTTCGACGCCGAGCTGCTCAACGGCGACTTGCCGCAGAAAGAACGCGAGCGGGTGATGGGCAAAGTGAAGCGCGGCGAAATCGCCTTCATGGTGGCCACCGACATCGCGGCGCGCGGCATCGACATTTCTGACTTGGGCCACGTGGTGAATTACTCGCTGCCTGAAGACCCCGCGGTGTACCTGCACCGCGTGGGCCGCACCGGCCGCATCGGCAAAAAAGGCGTGGCGCTCAATCTCGTCTCTGGCCGCGAGCTGATGACCTTCAGCGCGTTGGAAAAAAAGTACAACATCACCTTTGAAAAGCGCGAAATGCCTTCAGCTGAAAAGGCAATGCAGCTGTGGACCGAACGGCACGTACGCGACTTGAAAGACGCGGCCACCGGTTCAATCTACGAAGGCTTCTTGGGCCTCGCCGGGCAGCTCAAAACCCGCCCTGACGCCGACGACTTGATTGCGGTGCTCTTGAAGAGCTTCTTCGCACACCGCCGCATGGAAAAAGCGCAAGGTGCCCACGAGGGCAAACCTGAGCGGGTGTCGAGTGCCAAGTCTTCTTCTTTCGAAGGGGGCGGCCGGCGCGACCGCAAAAGCGAAGGCCGTGGCCGCGACCGAGAAGAGCGCCCCCGCGGCCCCCGCGGGCTCTCCAACGCCGCTTCAGCCGAGCGCAAGTCAGGCCCGTCAGACCGCGACATTTTCGAGGGCAAGGCGCCCGCTCCTCCGACGGCGGCTGCCACACCCAGCACGCCCAGCGCAGACACCGCGCCGGGTAGCTCGCGCCGACCAGCCCGTGAGCGCAAACCCGCCCCACAGCCCCGCGCCGCGCCTGAAGGCCAAGTGCGCATGTGGCTGAACCTGGGCCGCCAACAAGGCCTCGACGCGGCGGCCATTACCGCGGCGCTCGAAGGAGCGGGGGCTCCCGCGGGCAAAGTGGCCCACGTCGAAGTGCTCGGGCCCTTCAGCTACGTCTTCGTGGCCGAGGCCGATGTACCAGACTTTGAAGCCGTCACCGGCAAACCGTTGGGCGAGCGCAGCATAAAAATTGAACGGGCGCGCCGCTAAAGCAAAACCCGCCACGCAGCCAGGCAGCCTGTTTTTACGCGGCCGGCTCGGCCTCGATATCGCCACCGTCAGCGTTCTGCGACTTCGAGGTGCTGAAGCTGAAGCGACCCTCGAGAAAGCTGGTGATGCCGACGTACAAAAAGCCCATCTGAAAAAGCACCAAGAAGGGCAGCGAGGTGAAAACGTTGTTGTCCCATGCGAACCACACCGCGACGGTGAAATACACGCCGAACGCGAGCTCGACATAGGGCATCCACCCGCCTTTGCCGCGGTATGCCTTCTTCACCACCTTGACTTTGTTGCCTTCTGAACCAGTCTTCGGCGTGCGGGTAAAACCCGTCTCATTCTTGACCAGCGCTTCGAGCACTGCTTTGGCATTGTTAATCGCCATACCGATGCCCAAGCTCATCAAGAACGGCAGGTACTTGATGCGACCCCACCAACCCAGGCCCAGCTCACGCTGCGTGGCGATGTAAAAGAAGCACACCGACAACGTCGCGGCGACACAGAACGGCAAGTCTAAAAATAAGGTGCCGTACAAGTCGTGCTGAAAACGAACCACCATCGACAGGGGCATCAACAACGACAACAGCACCATCAACAGGTACGCCATGTTGTTGGTGAGGTGAAAGAATGCTTCGCGCTTCACTTTGAATGGCAAATTTGAACGCAGAATTGTCGGCAACAGCTTGCGAGCGGTCTGAATAGAACCCTTCGCCCAACGCGCCTGCTGGCTCTTGAAGGCATTCATGTCGACTGGCACTTCGGCGGGCGAAACGACTTCAGGCAAGAAGACGAATTGCCAGCCCTTGAGCTGCGCGCGGTACGACAAGTCGAGGTCTTCAGTGAGCGTGTCGTGTTGCCAACCGCCGGCGTCTTGAATCGTCGAGCGGCGCCAAATGCCGGCCGTGCCGTTGAAGTTGAAGAAGCAACCCGAACGGTTGCGCGCGGTGTGCTCGATGATGAAGTGACCGTCTAAGAAAATGCTCTGCGCCTGGGTGAGAATCGAGTACTCGCGGTTCAAGTGGCCCCAGCGCACTTGCACCATGCCCACTTGGCTGTCTGAGAAAAATGGGACCGTGCGTTTCAAAAAATCAGGCGCGGGTACGAAGTCGGCGTCGAACACCGCCACGAATTCGCCCTTGGCGTACTGAAGGCCATTTTCCAACGCACCGGCCTTGAAGCCGCTGCGGTCATTGCGGTGAATGTACGAGATGTCGACGCCCTTTTGCTTCCACCGCTCGACACAGGCACGGGCCAAGCCGCAGGTCTCGTCGGTGGAGTCGTCTAATACTTGGACCTCATACTTATCGGCGGGGTACTCGATGCGGCACACCGCGTCGATTAACCGCTCCACGACGTACATTTCATTGAACACCGGCAGCTGAATGGTGACCCGAGGCATCACCGCGAGGGTGCCTTTGGGCGTCGGTAGCTTGTACTTATGCCGGTAGTACAAATAGGCCATGCGGTACCGGTGTGAGCCGTAAACAGCAAGCACGGCCAGCACGCCGAAGTACACACCTAGGAAGACGATCTCGATGGTGCTCATCGCTTAGGAGGTCTGCCCCTCGAAAGTACCGGATCAACAGGTCTAACCCCTCCCCTGAGGGCCCGGCACAAGTGAGCGACCTACATAAGGTTAGGTTGTCCGCGTGTCAAAGAGTACGTGTGCAAACGCTCTTAGAGGCTAATGCTGGCCTCGGGCGCTTCGCGGCGCAGGGGGCGCGGCGGTTGCCCCAGCCCGTCGTCGAGCCCGGCGGTAAGTACGATGCGCTCAATCAAGGTCTCGAAAGTCAGGCCGGCATGACGGGCCATTTTGGGCAGCAGGCTGGTGGCGGTGAGACCGGGCAGCGTGTTGACTTCTAACAGCACGTCGTTGTCGCCCGAGTCGGCGCAAATGAAGTCGACGCGCGCGTAGCCACGGCAGTTCAAAGCACGGTAGGCGGCGAGCGCCATCGCTTCGACATTTGACACCCGGGTGGGGCTCAACCGCGGGGGAATGTGCAACCGCGCCGGTTTCTCGTACTTGGTGGCGTAATCGAAAGCGTCGGTGCCGTGCGCAATCTCGGCGCACCCCAACACCTCGCCATCGACGATGCCCACCGTCACCTCACGCCCCTTGATGAACCGTTCCACCAACACCTCGCCGCCATATCGGCACGCTCCGGCCACCGCGGCCGTTAGCTCTTCGGCATGGTGCACCACGCTGACACCGACAGAAGAACCTCCCCGCGCTGGCTTCACCACGCAGGGAAAACCCAAGTCCAAGTGACGCTCCAATGCTTCGTCGAGCTCGCGCGCGGTGAGCGTGTAACCGGTCGGAGTGGCCAAATTGGCGAGCCGAAAGAGCTTCTTCGCGTAGGGCTTGTTCATCGCCAGCGCCGAAGCGAGCACGCCAGAACCGGTATAGGGAATGCCCATCACCTCGAGCAGCCCCTGCACGCGGCCGTCTTCACCCATGCGGCCGTGGAGCGCGACGAAGGCGATGTCGATTTCTACCTCGCGCAAAATCTCAGGCAAGTCGTCGCCGGCGAGCATGCGCGTCACCGGGTAGCCGCGCGACTCCAACGCGCGGGCCACGGCTTCGCCCGTCTTGAGTGAAATGCCTCGCTCTTCACCCCACCCGCCCATCACCACGCCAATTCGTTGTTTGCCCATCGCGTTTTGTCTCCCCGAAGCCGCGGCTTGGTGCGGCGTTTTCACCAAGAAAGCATTGGCAGTGCCAACGCGCGCAAAGCCTTCGCTTTAGCCGGTGAAAACGAAAGCTTTACGCTACAGGCCTGTGGCGCGACGTCTACTTTTTGACGCGAGGTGGCGCGGGCCTCATGCCACGCGCAATGTGGACTTACGGCTTGGGAGCAGCAGGCGCCCTCGCCGTGGCCCGGCCCGAAGGCGCCATGCCGTTGAGATAATTGAGCGCGATTTTGAGCGGGTAATCATCGAGCTTTTCGCTCACGTCCCACGGCTTCACGTTCTCTGGCAGGTTCTGCTTCACCACCGCTTCTTCCACCGTGCCTTCGTTCTTGAAGTGCCGGCGCAAGTCTTTCTCGCGGGTGGGTGGCTCGCTTTTCGCTCCCGCATCTTTTTCGAAGACGACGAAGTCAGGGCCAATGCCTTTTTCCTGAATCGAGCGGCCTTTGGGCGTGTAGTAGCGCGCGATGGTGAGCTTCAGGCCCGAGCCGTCTTCCATTTCAATCACCGTCTGCACCGAGCCTTTGCCGAAAGTAGGCGTGCCCATAATCACCGCGCGCTGATGGTCTTGCAGGGCGCCAGCGACAATTTCAGACGCTGACGCGCTGCCCGCGTTCACCAGCACCACCATGGGGTACGGCTTTTCGGTGTCACGGTCTTTGCTCTTTTCTTCATTCACCGTGGCTTTGTTGCGGTCTTTCGTAGCGACGATGGGCAAATTGCCAGGCAGAAAGCGATCGCTCACCGCCACCGCTTGATCCAACAACCCTCCCGGGTTGTTGCGTAAGTCCAACACCAAACCGCGCAGCTCTTTGCCGCCGTTCAAGCCGCGCTGCCGCTCGAGCTCTTTGAAGAGCGCCAGGTCGGTGCGCTCTTGAAAGTTCTTCACCTTGGCGTAGCCGATGCCGCCGTAGAGCGCGCCTTCGACCGACGCGATGCGAATGTGGTCGCGAATGATTGCGAACTCACGCGGCGCGTTGAAGCCCTCACGCATGATGGTGAGCATCACTTTTTTGCCGGCGGGCCCGCGCATTTTGGCGATGGCGCGCGCAAGGTCCATATTGCGGGTGTCTTCGCCGTCGATAGAGAGAACTTGGTCACCCGACTTGATGCCCGCGCGTTGGGCCGGCGTGTCATCGATGGGCGCCACCACCACCATGCCGTCATTCTTGCGGGCGATCTCGATGCCCAGGCCGCCGAACTCGCCCGACGTGTCGATCTTCATTTCTTTGAACACGTCGGGAGGCATGAAAACCGTGTGGGGGTCTAGCGTCTCGAGCATGCCTTTGATCGCGCCATAGACGAGCTGCTGCTGATCAACCTCTTCGACGTAGTTGTTCTCGACGTAGCTCAGCACCCGCGCAAACAGCTCGAGCTGCTTGTAGGTGTTTTCACCGTTACTCTTTGGGCTTTCTGCGAAAGCCAGCGCCGGCAGACACAACACGACGAGCCAACTGCGAAGTCTCTCCATAACGCAGCATCTTACGGGGCAAAGGGGGCCATGGCACGCCTACCCGCGCCTACCTTCAACGCGTTACCGAAACATGCCTTGCTGGTCAGCGAAGGTCACCAAGCGCTTCACCAGCTCTTTCGGGCGCTCCATTTGGGGAATGTGCCCGAAGCCAGCCACTTCATGAATCTCGGCGGCCGACGGCAAATGGGCGCGGAAATAGTCGATGCTCTCGTAAGGCAACAGCTTCTCGCTCTTGCCCCACAACAGCAACGTGGGCATCGCCAAGCTCCCCAGTACGGCGGGCTCGAGAAAGTCGAGCGTGCGCGCTTCGCTCAGCACTCCCCGCACCGACGGGCTGGCGTACATTTTCGCCAGCTCGTTAGAAAAAAGCAGCAGACCATAGGGCGTTTGGTGAAAGAGCCGTCGCGTCAGCGCCCGGGCCTGCGAAGCATTGCCGATTTCGAAAGAACGCATCAGCGCGTCGAAACGCTCGGGCGCTACCTTGGCTCCGGCGGGCGCCACCAAGCCCAGCGCCCTCACCGCCTTCGGTTCACGTGAAGCCGCCATGACGCTGATGGCGCCACCTAACGAATTGCCAATGAGAAACGCCGGCTCGCCCACCACCTCACGAGCAAAGCGGGTCACCACGTCGACCAGATCAGACAACGGCAGCGGGCCGGCTTTGGGTGACGGCGAAAAACCATTGCCGGGCAAATCGAGCGCCACCACCGAGCGAAAGTGCGAACGCAACCCGAAGAGCAGCTTGTAAAAACCATTCGCCGACGCGCCCAGGCCGTGCACCAGCAGCACCGGCGGGCCGCGCCCTGTACCGTCGAGCCAATAGTGATGCACCACGTGCTTGCCGACGTCGCTGACGCGACTTTCGGCTCCCCGCGCCACCAGCACGCGGCGCAGCGCCTTGTTGGCCGTACCCAAGATGTCGACGCTCATCACGTTCAACGCTCCTGCTTGGGGTCAAACCACGGCAACGGGTCGATTGCTTGGCCTTGTTTGCGAATCTCAAAATACAAGTAAGGGCCCTTCAAGCTGCCGGTATCGCCTACCACCGCCACTTCTTCACCCTCTTCGACTTCGTTACCCACTTCGACCTTCGAATGGGCCAAATGCGCCATGAGCGAGTGGTAACCGTCGCCGTGATCAATAATCAACAAATTGCCATAGCCCTTGAGCCAACCACTGAACGACACGGTCCCCGGCCCGATAGACAGCACCGGCGTACCCACCGCGGCACGAATGTCGATGCCCTTTTGCACCGTGACAGTATTGAAGCGGGGGTTCACCACCCGGCCGAAGCCCACTTCAACCAAACCTTGCGTCGGCATCGGCAAAAAACCCTTGCGCGCGCGAAAGCCACTCACGCCGGGCGCGGTCTTCATTTCGCTCACCATGTCAGTGAGCTCTCGGTCGGCGCGCTCGAGCTCGGCAATGACGCGGGTTTTCTGACTCGCTTCAGCCGAGAGCGTGGCCACCAGCTCATTGAAGCGCCGCTTGCGCTCGGCCGCCACGCCTTGTTCGACCCGCAGCGCCTTGCTCCAGGCGAGCATGGTGTGTTGCAGCCGGTCGAGCCTCGCCGCTTGCCGCGCTTGGTAACGGGCCATCACCGCCATTGCGTCTAACGTCTGCACGTCACGCTCGACCACGGTGCGCATGGCGCGGTCGCGCTTCACCAGCGTGGCAAAATCGGTCGACGACATCAGCCAGTCTGCTTTTTCGCGCCTCCCTAAACGGTAGAGCGAGAACAACCGGGGAGCGACCTGGGCTTCTTGCGCCGCCAACGCTTCTTGCGCAGCAGTCTCTTCGGCTTGCGCGGCGGCCACCTGCACCTTGAGCCGGGCAGACGCTTTTTCGAGCTGGGCCACGCGAGCGGAGGAGACACGCGAGAGTTGCTCAACCGCTTCGAGCAGCCCGAGCACGTCTTTCTTGCTGCCGCGCAAGCTGTCGAGTGCTTGCCGTTCGGCTTCGAGCCGCTCTTCAATGTCGGCCCGTTCGTCTTCGATGTTGCCAGCGCCCGCGCTTAATAGGAGCGCAGCGAGCAGAGCCCCCACCGTCATACGCGCAAAAACCGCCGCACTGCGAGCAAGCTACCGATGAAGCCCAAACCTGCGCCCAAGCCCAACATTTCGAGCGCCCATTCGGGCCGCCACGCCGGGCCGCCTCCGACGTCGAGAAAGCGCAGCCACTCGTTCGCCTGCGGCCCCAGCCAGGCCAGCAACGCCATCAACCCTGCCAAAGCCAACCCCGCCCCCAACGCGCCTTGAATGAGGCCTTCGATGAGAAAGGGTGCACGCACGAAGCGATCGCTCGCACCCACCAACTTCTGAATTTCGATTTCTTCACGCCGCGAATGAATGGCGAGCTGCAGCGCGGCGCTCACAATCACCACTGTGATGATGAACACCAAACCAAACACCAGCACGCTGCCCCACTTGAGCCCCTTCGAAAGTGCAGTGAGCCGCTCTAACGCGGCTTCGCCGTAGTCGACACCGGTCACCATCGGCAGCGCGCGCGCTTGCTCGGCCAATGTCTTTAGCGTGGCGGGCTCTCGGCTTGGTGGAGGCACGTTGAGCTCGATGCTCCACGGCAGTGGGTTCTTCGACAGCCCCTCGAGCGCCTGCCCAAAGGTGCCCATGCTTTCGCTCAAGCGGCCCAGGGCCTCGGCGGGAGAAACGAGCTTGGCCTGCCCTTGCGTCTGCTGCGTCAGCGCTTTGACCAGCTTCTCGGCTTCTTCAGGCGCAGTGCCGTCGGCGAGATAAACGGTCATCTCGACTTCGCCGGCAATCGCCGCCGCCCACTTGTCGACTTGCGCGGTGGCCATGCGCGCCAAGCCGTAAGCAGTAAGCGCGATGGCAATGGTGGCCACCGCCACCACATGAATGAAGGGTGCCCGCGCCATGCTGAGCAGCGCGGTGCGACCAAAATAGGCGGCTTTGGCTGGGGCGCTCATCCCGCGGCCATGCGTGCCGCCGCCTTCAGGCCCACGTCATGTTCGGCGACGAGCGTGCCGCGTTCTAAGCGCAGCGTTCGCTTGTGGTAGCGGGCAATGAGCGACGCGTCGTGGGTGGCCACCAGCACGGTGGTGCCGCGGGTATTCACGTCGCACAACAGGTCCATGATTTCTAGGGTGAGCGCTGGGTCCAAATTACCCGTCGGCTCGTCGGCGAGCAGAATGGCCGGGTCATTCACCAAGGCGCGCGCAATCACCACGCGCTGTTGTTCACCGCCTGACAACTTGGGAGGCAGCACGTCGATTTTGTGCTCCAACCCCACGCGCTTGAGAATTTGGGCCACCTTCTGCCGCACCACGTCGCGCGGAGTGCCCACCACGTCTAAAGTAAAACCCACGTTGTCGCAGACGGTGCGGTTTTTGAGCAGCTTGAAGTCTTGAAACACCACCCCAATGTTGCGGCGCAGGTACGGCACGCCTGACTCGCGCAGCCGGGCGATGTTCTTGCCAGAAATCAGCACCTGGCCGCTGGTAGCGCGCTCGGCGAGAAAAAGGAGCTTGAGCAGCGTCGACTTGCCGGCACCCGACGGCCCGGTGAGAAAGACGAATTCACCTTTTTGAATGTCGAGGTGAATGTCACGCAGTACGGGCGGGTCGCCGGGGTACGACTTGGTGACGTGGAACATCTGAATCATGCGTGGGGGCGAAACCTAGCACGAAGCAGGTGCCGGACTTTCCGAACTTCCAAAGTCGGCACGGCCAACCGTCGTCTCATTTGAAGTGCGTCATCAACCGCCAGCGCACGAATTCTTCGATGAGCCGGAAAAAGCCGGTGAA
>JAIBBR010000067.1 GCA_019694575.1 Myxococcaceae bacterium | reverse complement strand
ATAATGGAGACCCCGGATGGTTGACCCTCTGGCGCGGTTACCGTCGCATCCTCGAGGCCGATGAGCTCGCTGCCCGTCTGCACCCCGTCGTCGACTTTCCAGAGATGTGATCAATCATGAGCTTTCCCATTTTCGTTTTTCCAGGTGATCCCACACACCGAGACCCACTGGATGCGGATCCATCAAATCTGCGGCTGAAGCGATCAATTTTGGGCTTTGGGCTCAAGTGCTCCCGTGCCTCGCTTCAAGCGTCGGCTCCAATGAGAGGTGCCGGGTCGAAGTGCGGCGCTTGATTGCCATTTAGATTTTTTGCTCGGGTGACTGTGCGGCCGCCTCACGGTCAAGCGACTGAACTGTGAGCCAAACGGTGAAATTTTTTCACCATTCAGCACCCAGTTCTTGCTCGTTGCCGTTCCACGTTTGTCGACAGCTGAACGAAGGCTTTCAAGCCTCTTTCGGACATGAGAGCACGTCGGCACCCAGACGCTGACGAGACATTCAACCCGCCTTGGGTCCCGTTTGAGCCATCGACTCTTTGCCCACTGAATGCGGATCCATTGGGCGAGAGCGTGTTCGTTTTAGCGAGTGTGCTGGGGTCAAAGTGTGGTTCTTGACAGCCATTTTGTGCCCTTGCTCGGGCTGGCTGGCTCCCGTTCTCGGCCAAGCGGCAAGGTGCGTGCTGTTTCGTGCACTGGCAGCCATTATCAGCACGCACCTTGAAGCGCGTTGCTCGCGATGAGTCTCTTCATCATTGATGTCAGTGTGCCGATAGCCTTTGCTACGCGCTTTCTCGTCACTTGGGGAGAGAGCTGATGCCGTACATTCGATCGATTGTCGCTCTGTTGCTGATCTCTGTCACCGCTGCAGCTCAAGATGGCGGCAAACCCGCGTCTGCGGAGCCGCCTCCCAACCCCGAAATCATCAAGCAAGTGCTCGACTACTATTACAACGGCAAGGCGCGCGGCCCTGCGCTGCTCGAGTTCAAAGCCTGCACCAAAATTGACACCGCCAAAGACAGCCCAACCAAAAATGAATGTGCCGAAGTTGCCACAGGCCCAGTGAAGAAAAACACCGCCGTGCAAGCGTGGACCCTTTGGTATGTGCCCGAAGGCGGCAACTACGAAGACATCTCCATTCAGTGCCTGCACCAGGGGCAAGTGCGCAGCACCGTCGACTTGACGCTCAACGCCGCCGGGCGCAGCCGCAGTTGGCGCAGCTGCACCATGAGCAAGACCGGGCAGTGGACCTTCAAGGTGACCCGCGGCGGCACTGAGCTCGGCTCGACGATGGTCAATGTGATCGACTAGACGCCCAACGCTGCCGGCACCTCGCGTGTTATGCGCGCCGCGAAGATCTTCATGCGTTGCTCTCGTCTTTTCTCGTTTGCGCTGGCGTGCCTGCTGCTCACAGGTGCGAGCAGCTGCGTGCCTTTTCCCACCGTCACCGGTGCGCGCGAGAGCTTGCCGCTTTGGCCTCATGGGCACCCACTGACGAAGGGCAACACCGAGTACGACATTCCCCGGCTCTTCCTGTTTCCCGCTCCTGAGCAGGGCGCGAAGAACACAGTGGTGATCGTCGCCAGCGGAGGCAGCTACGGCCACCAGGGCGGGCTCACTTTCGAAGGTTTATCGACAGTTCGTTGGTTGAATGCGCACGGCATTACCGCGGCGCTGCTCCGCTACCGCGTGGCAGAGTTTGGCGGTTACGACTATCGCGCCATTCTTGACGATGCGACCCGCGCGGTGCAGTTGTTGCGTCGCAGGGCAGCTGACGCGGGCGGGCCCACGCCACATATCGGAGTGATTGGGTTTTCAGCGGGAGGGCATTTGGCGGGGTGGCTGGCGACAGGGCACGGGCAAAAATTGGCCAGCGCCGCCTTGACCGCCGATGCATTGAGCGAGTCGAGCCAGGTCGACTTCGCGATCATGGTCTACCCGGTGGTGACACTCGAGCCTCCCTATGCCCACCAACGCAGCCGCAACAACTTACTGCACGGCATTGATCAGCCTGACGACGCGCTCATTGCTTCGCTCTCGCTCGAAAACCGGGTGCACGCCGATCAGCCGCCCACCCTGCTCATTCATTCTCGGCGCGACGCGAAGGTCGACTTTCACAACAGCCTGCTTTTTTACGAAGCCGCCAAGAAAGCCGGCGCATCGGCAGAATTGCTGCTTTTCGACGACGGCGGCCACGGCGTCGGCTTGAGCGACGCGGCCGAAGCACCGCAGATGAGCACCTGGCCTGAGCAAAGCCTCGCGTGGATGCGCCGCATCGGAGTGCTGGAATGAGGTACCGAGCCTTGCTGTGCGTACTTTTGGTATTCGACAGCGCACAGGCTCAGCCTGCTGATGCCGGCGGCCCCGTGATCGTCACTCCCACGGCCCGTTGCTCGACAATTCCCCAATACCCACGGAGTGAGCGCACGTCAGGTGTGAAGGGCACGGTGAAAATTCACATCACCCTCGATGCCGCCGCCAAGCCCGAAACCTTTACGGTGGCGCAATCGCTGGGTGAAGCCTTTGATCGCGAGGCGTTGTCGTTCGCCCGTGAATGCGGGTTCACTGGAGCCACCGTCGACGGCAAGCCTGTGCCTTCGATGCTCGAGCTGTCGGTAGAGATGGTGCCTCCCGTGCTGCCCTGGGTGCTCACCGGCACGGTGGTGGGCGAATTGGGGCAAGCGCTCGAGGGCGCTACGGTTTCACTGCCGCCGCTCACCGCGCTTACCGACACGAAGGGCAACTTCACGCTCACCTTCGATTCGGTGCCTCCCGGCGACGGTTGGGTGGTGGTGGAGCACGCCGGTCATTCTCAAGCGTCTTTTCCCGAGGTGTTTCGTTCGGGGCAAACGACGCGGGCACGCTACGTGCTCAAGCGCGAAAAGGTTTACGAAACGCGTGTCGAGGGCAGTCGTTTGCTCCCCCGCGTGCCTGATGCCGACCGCACGCCGCAGGTGAGCCACTACACGGTGACCGCGGCTGATATCGATCGCACGCCAGGCGCATTGGAAGACGTGGCCCGCGTGGTGCAGGGTTTGCCCGGCGTCGCGGCCGACCCTGATCTGTTGGCGAACTTTTTCGTGCGCGGCGGCGGGCCTGACGAAGTGTTGTTTTTGATCGACGGTGTGCCGCTTGCCAACCCGTATCACTTGGGTGGCTTCGCCAGCATCATCAACCCGATGATGATCGACGGCGCCGATTTTTATGCCGGTGCCAGCCCCGCCCGCTACGAGCCGTCGCTCTCGGGCGTACTCGACGTCAAGTACGCGGCGAGTGACCCAAAAAAATTAAAAGGGGTGGCTGATGTGTCGATGGCCACCGCGAAGGCGCGGGCTGACATTCCACTCGGGGTCGAAGGGCTTTCGGCGGTGATCAGCTTTCGCCGCAGCTATTTCGAGGCGTATTTCGCGATTCTGAAGGCGTTCAAGCTGTTCGGCGCCGACACGGTGGCTCCCGACATTACTGAAGGGCTGGCGCGCGTGACGTACCGCAACGGGCGCAACCGCACGATGCTGACGTTCATTCACGCTTCAGACGGGTTAAATTTCGTGATCAAACCCGGCGAAGAAGTGCTGGTGAATTTCAACGGCGGGCTGAAGCTTTCAAATACCGCCGAAATTGTGTCGCTCGCCCACCGCATTGACTTAGGCGGCGACAGCGAGATCAATTTCGTGGCCGCTTACACGCGCGATCGCAATGTGGTCGACGTGAGCAGCGCGCGGCGCTTTTCGAATGACGCGCTTCGCAACGAAGTGCTCTCGCGCATGGACGTGCGCTGGGTGCATTCAGAGAAACACCGCACCGGGTTTGGCACCCAGTTCGCCTGGCGCGAGCTGGGGTTGACCGGCGAAGTCACCGATACGCGGGCCGTCGCTCCATGGGCGCAAGAGCCGATGGTCGACAACCAACGCGCCTATTTGCCCATAGCTCCTCGGGTGAAGCACCACATTCTTTCTGCCTATCTCGAGCACACGTACCAACCCGCGCAGGCCTTGATGCTCGAAGGAGGCGCACGCGCCGAGTACGATGCGTCGTACGCGAAGTGGCTGGGGAGCGCACGTTTGGCCACGGCGGTGACGCTGCCCACGCAGACCGTGTTGAAGCTCTCGGGCGGTCTGGTGCTGCAGGCAGTGCAACGGCCTTTGCTGCTCGATGAAACGTATGGAAACCCGGCGCTACTGCCAGAGCGCAGCGTTCAATTGATTGCCGCGGTCGAGCAGCCGCTGCCTTTCGAAGCGCTGCTCAGGCTCGAGGCATGGCACAAGTGGCTGGGTAATTTGGCGGTCAACCCCGACACCCAGGCGGGGGTCGATGCGCTGGTTGCCGCGGGTCAGCCCGTGTACCAAAGCTTGGGTTCAGGCGTGGCGCGCGGGGTCGATGCAATGATGATCGGCCGTACACGGCGGGTGATGTACACGCTCGGCGCTGGGCTGTTGTGGTCTGAGCGGCAGAACCCACTCGCCGTCGACACCCGCCCCTACCCGGTCATGTGGGAGCAGCGGTTGACGCTTTCAGGCAGCGTGAGCTGGTCGCCGAACAGCAAGTGGCTTGCCACGGCGCGCGCCAATTTTCGCAGCGGCCGGCCGTATACACCGGTAACAGGGTTCGCGCGTGACGAGGTCAATGCGCGGTATGTGCCGCTGTTTGGCGAACGGAGCTCGGCCACCTACCCCTTCTTTTTTGAGTTGTCGTTGCGCGGCGAGTACCGGTTTACCTGGGGGCCACTGCCTTGCGCGGTTTACCTGGAGCTGCTCAACGCCACCAACACCATGAATGTGTTCAGCTACAACTATTCGCCGGGTGACTTTGCCAATGGGGTTGAACCCCAGCGAGGCGCGTTCAATCACCTGCCGATTCGGCCGTTCATTGGCTTTCGGGCAGAATATTGATCGCTTACCCGATCAACTGCGCATCACCGCCGATGTGACACGCCACCACGGTGTCGGCGCCCTGCTCCACAAGCCATTCGTGCACTTGCGACGCATGCTTCGCCAAATGCAACACGACGGGGTTAGGCCCTGCATCTAACGTGAAATACGCGGGCACGCCGTCAGCACGCAACGAACGCAGGCCGTCAATGACGCGCAGCGTGCCGGGCAACATGTAATTAACCGGCGGACACGCCGCGAACGCAGTGGCATGCATGCGCCACGCATTTCGCTCAGCGATTTGCCCAAGCGTTTCGAAGTCACGCACTGCTATCGCCGCGAGCGCAGTCTTCACTTCTGCTTCAGCGTCGCGCACCCAGGCCGAATAGTACGGAGACGTCTCGACCGTGTGCCGCATGCCGTCGCGCGAACTGACTTCTTTCTCATCGCGGCCAATGACTGCCACGGTCATGCGCAGCTCAGGCCAATGTTCGGCTTTGAACGCCTGACTCGCAAAACTGTCGGCACCGTCAACCCGTTCGCCGCGGTTCCACACGCATACGCCGCCTTGAATACTGCGACAGGCCGAACCAGAGCCCAGCCGAGCCAGAATCGACGCGGCTTGCGTGTCGAGCGCAAGGCCCGCCGCTTTCTGCGCTGCCACCGCCAACGCAGCGAACGCCGCCGCGCTGCTGGCCAGCCCCGCCGAGACCGGAAAATCACCCTGCGAGTCGACCCGAGCTGAACCGAGCGAAGCATTCGCCGCACGCAGGCGTTCAATCACCCCCAGCACGCGATCGCGCGGTTTACCTTTGGCAAACACACCGTTGATTGAAACAAAATCGTCACCCGGCACGCCGAACTCGACGGTGGTGGTGATCGCCAGCGGCGCCAACGTCAGCGACAAGCTTGACTGGTGCGGCAAAATCAACGCTTCGTCGCGTTTGCCCCAATATTTCACCAAGGCAATGTTCGGGTGCGCCCGCGCTGTCGCCTTCATAAAGCCCTCGGCCCCGCCACTTGGCTGGCAAAGCAGTCAAAGCCTTCTTGGCGCAACCGCATGATCGCGCGCTCAGGCTCGAGAAACAAACCAATCACCGCCCCGCCTTCGCCGCCGGCTCCTGTCAACTTGGCGCCCAACGCGCCCAATGCGCGCAGACGGTGCACCACGTGATCGATGCCGGGAGCAGAAACACCCAACGCCGCGAGCAGCCCGTGGTTCACATTCATCGCATCGCCCAGCGCCTGGTGATCACCCGCGCGGGCCGCGGCAGCGCCCTCAAGTGTCACCTCGCCGATCAGCCGCATTACCCTCTGGTACCGCTTGGGCCACTTCGCCTGCCGGGCCCGAAGCGCCGCCACCGTTTCGCGCGTGGGAGGCCGCTTGCCCGTCAACACCACCGCCAACGAAATCGGTTTCGAAACCGCCACCCCTGTCGCTTTTCCCTTGCGAAACAGCAGCATTTCTTCGCGCGCGCTGGTGGTGTGATCAACGCCCGAGGGGGTGAGGTGAAATTCTTTTTCCATTTCGAGCGCTAACCGCTCGACGTTTTTCACCGACGCGTTCTTCCCCGCGCCCCACAGCAACGCCCGCGCGCACGCTACCGACACCGCCGCCGAGCTGCCCAACCCCACCGACAACGGCAAAGTGCTGCGCAACGCCACCACGACCTTGGGCTGGCCACACAGCACCGCCGCCCTCGCAAAGGCGCGCTTCAGCTGGCCCCGCTGCGCCACCGATAAGCCCGCCGGCATCGGCACAACCGAAGCTGCGCCGCGCTTTACAGTCGCGAAAATGCCGCGCGAAAGGGGAGCCGCCAACGCTGGCTCTCCGTACACCACGGCGTGCTCACCGAGCAGAATCACCTTGCCGGCACCGAAAGCAGTAAGGGCCGGCGCTTGCTTCACATCGCCCCGCTGGCGTTGCCCACGGCTTCTGACGCCTTGAGCGAAGCCAAAATTTCTTTCGCCTTCTCGACCTTGATGTGGCCGTGGGTCACCAGCAGGTTGGCGATCTTTTCGATCCACGCGCCACGCGCACCGGCGGCCACCGCCACACAGCGCGCGTGCAGCGCCATGTGCCCCTTCTGAATGCCGACCGAACCCAACGCGCGCAACGCGGCGAAGTTCTGTGCCAAACCGACCGCCGCCATCACCGTCGACAGCTCACGCGCGCTAGAAACCTGAAGCACCTTCAACCCCGCTTGCACGCCGGGGTGAATTTTAATCGGCCCGCCCACGGTGCCCAACGCCAACGGCAACTCAATGCGGCCCACCAAATGACCCTCTTCGAAATGCCACGTCGAGAGTGGGCGGTACTGACCTTCACGGCACGCAAACGCATGCGCACCGGCCTCAATGGCGCGCCAGTCTTGGCCCGTGGCGATCGCCACCGCGTCGACACCGTTCATGACGCCCTTGTTGTGCGTCGCGGCCCGGTACGGGTCGGCCGAAGCGAACCGACTGGCCTGCACGATACCTTCGGCGATGGCTTCGCCCGGCATTTCGAAGTCGGCCAACATCGCCACGGGTATGCGACACACCGCGCGGGCCAACCGGCGGTCAGCCAAGTTAGAGAGAATGCGCAAGTACACCTTGCCACCGGTGATCTGCTCCACCAGCGGGGCCACGCCTTCGGCCATGGTGTTGATCAGGTTCGCCCCCATTGCCTCTTGGGTGTCGATGATCAGGTGAACGATCAGCAACGGTTCTCCGCGCGGGCCTTCGGGCGCGGGCAACACGCGCACTTCAACATCGATCGCGCCGCCGCCGCGCTGCACCATGGCGGGGTGAAAGCTGTTGGCGAGCGCGAGCAGCTGCTCTTTGTTGGCGATCAACTTGGCGGTGGCTTCTTCAGGGTCGCCGAAGCGCGTCACCTGCACCTGACCAATCATGATCGAGTCATCGGCTTCGGCAGTGAACCCGCCCGCCTCGCGCACGATTTTCGCGGCGAAAGACACTGCGGCGACGACCGAGGGCTCTTCGACCACCATGGGCACCAAATAGTCACGCCCGTTGACCTGCAGGTTGAGACCGAGCCCCAGCGGCAGTTGAAAAACGCCCACCGCGTTTTCGATCATCTGATTCGCGGTGTCGTGATCAAGCCCAGCGCGCCCTTGCAGCTGCGCCGTTTCATCGGCCGTCAGGCGGAGCATGCGCGACACCGTCGCCAGCCGTTCAGTCATGGGCAGGCGATGAAACCCCGAAAGTCGTGATGTCACTTGGTCACCCATGGCTCTCCTTGCAAATGCCGGGGTCTATACCGCGCCCAGCCAGTCCTTCAACTCTCCGGTCACAGCTTTGGGAACACGCTTCAACTGCGCAACGCGGGTGGCTCCCGTCAACAGCATTGCGTGCTTCAAACCGGTGGTCAGGGTTTGAAGCGCCGCCACGACTCCCGCGGCGCCTGCGTTCTGCTGCGCGCGAAAGAGCGGCAACGCCAGGCCCGCCAAATCGGCTCCCAACGCTATCGCTTTGGCCACGTCGAGCCCGGTGCGCACACCACCAGAAGCAATTAGCGTCACATTCGGAGGCACCGATCGCCGCACGCTGGCCACCGCCGCCGCCGTGGGAATGCCCCACCCCGAAAACTGCTCACCCACTTGCGCCGCCACCCCCGAAGAGCGCAGCTGCTCGACCTTGATCCACGAAGTGCCGCCCAGGCCGCTGACGTCAATGTGCTGCACGCCGCACTCGAAGAGCCGCCGCGCCACCATGCCCGAGATGCCACAACCCGTTTCTTTCACAATCAATCGGCCGGCATAGGCCTTAACGAGCGCGGCCACCGTGGCGTAGCCGTGCCGAAAATCGCGATCACCTTCGGGCTGGGTCAGCTCTTGACCGACATTCAAATGCAACGCCAAACCGTCAGCTTGCAGCGTGTCGGTCAGCTTGCGCACTTTGTCGGTGCCCATGACCGCGGCTTGCCGCAAGCCGATGTTGCCCACCACCACCGCCGTCGGAGCCACTTGACGCACCGCGAAGGTCTGCTCCAGCTGTGTCGACTCACTCATCGCCCGTTGGCTGCCCACCCCAAAGGCGATACCGAACTGCTCAGCGGCGGTTGCGAGGTCACGGTTCACGTGCGCCGCGCGTTCACTGCCACCTGTCATACCGGTGATAAACAGGGGCGCTTTCAAGCGCTTACCGAACAGCTCAGTCTCAAGAGAGACATCATCGAGGCTGGCCTCGGGCATCGCGCAATGCAAAAGCCTCACGCATTCGAAGAGCGCCGAGTTCTCTTTCGGAGCCACCTCTTGGGTAGCGCACAGGTCGAGGTGCGCGTCTTTGCGCTGTGAAGTGGCAGAGTCAGGCATGGGCTGTGTCACTCATAGCAATGCCTGGGCTGCTCACGCCAGGCAAGTGCCTTAACGGTCGTTCCCAGCGGGCGAGTGGTCGACACTGCCCACCCGAGCGCCCGTTACAGCGGGTCTAAGTGTTTGAAGGGGTCTTCTAAGTATTCATGCACCGTCTTCGAGAGCACGCTGGCGTGGTACCCGTCGATGAAGCGGTGATCGAACGACGCGTTGATGTTCATCACCTTGCCGATCACGATTTTGCCGTCTTCGACCACGGGCACCTCTTTCACCAGGCCTGGAGCGACAAAAATCGGCACCCGCGTATAGGGAACCAAAGGCACATAAGCCGTTTCGAGCCCGAGCGAGCCGACATTGGTCACGGTGAGCCCGCCGAACGCGTCGCGTGGCATGCCGGCCCATGACATGTCGATATTCAGCGTGTACATGAGAAATGCGACGAAGCGCAGAAACGCATTCATCAGCACGAAGGGAATCATCTTGATCGTGCTTTTACCTTTTTCCATCGCTTCGTCTTTGCGCAGGCGCACGCGATCGACCGCGGCCTGCATTTCATCGGCAATGTCTGAGAGCGATTTCTTTTCGGCGTCGTCGATTTTCGCGGCGGCCAAGTCGACCTTGCCGTCGCCTTGGTCGGTCTGCACCACCAGCACCGAAATGGTGATCTTCTTGCGCACGTAAATTTTGTTGAAGCGCAAAATCGCGTTGGCGTCGGGGCAGCGGCGCAGCGCTTCGGCGCAGGCCTTGGTCACCAAGTGGGTCACGGTGAGTTTGCGGCCGTGCACTTGGCGAAAGCGCTCGATGTATTCCATCGCTTTGTCCATGCGCACGGTGAGCGTGCCGTAAACGGTGGGATCGTACGTGGTGCGCCAACTGCCGATCGCTATTTTGCGAAAGCTCGACACGTCTTTCTTCTCAAACAATTCCAAATGAGCCATAGGCCACAAAGACTACAGTAACCTCTCACCGCTGATGACCTTCTGGGACGCTTTATTGAACCATGGGACAGAGAGCCTCACCGCCTACCTCGCGGTGCTCTTGCTCGTCACCCACGTTTCGGTGCGAGCGCTGAACCTCACCTCAACCGTACGATTGAAGGCGCTGGGCTTTTTCTTCGCCATGCACCTGGTGTGTCTGTTGGGGGCGGCGTCGCTGCACGCGGCGGGCTCTGATCTGTATCGCGACTTTTTGGTACCCGCCCGGGTGTTCGCCGGCGTGGCGGCCGTGGGCATGCTGGGGCTGATGATCTTCGCGGTGATCTTGCCGCGCATTCGGGTAAGCACGCCGCGCATTTTGCAAGACGTGCTCATCGCCCTGGCGTCAGTGGCGGTGAGCATCGTGATTGTGTCGCGCTCGGGCGTCAACCTGTCGGGTTTGCTCGCGACGTCGGCGGTCGCCACCGCGGCGGTCGGTCTTGCGCTGCAAGACGTGATCGGCAATGTCGCCGGCGGCTTGGCGCTGCAGCTCGACAACTCGGTCGAAGTCGGCGACTGGGTCAAGCTGGGCGACGTCAACGGGCAAGTGACCGAAATTCGTTGGCGCTACACCGCCATCGAAACCCGCAATTGGGAAACGGTGATCGTTCCCAACAGCCAGTTGATGAAGAACCAGGTCTCGGTGCTGGGCCGCCGCACCGGTAAGCCGCGGCTGTGGCGACGCTGGGTGTACTTCAACGTCGACTACCGCTTTCAGCCTTCAGACGTGATCGAATGCGTTTCGCAGGCGCTGCACGCCGCGAAGATCGACCGCATGGCGATGGAGCCGCTGCCGAACTGCGTGTTGATCGATCTCGCCGAAAGCTACGGCCGCTACGCGGTGCGGTACTGGCTCAAAGACCTGGCTGTCGACGACCCCACCGACAGCGAAGTTCGTACGGTCGTCTTCTTCGCACTGCAGCGCGCCGGCATGCGACTCTCGATTCCCGCGCATGCGATTTTCGTGACTGAAGAATCGGCCGACCGCGCGGCGCTGAAGACCGAGAAAGAAACCAACCGCCGGGCCATGGCGCTGAGCCACGTCGAGCTCTTCGCGTCATTGAGTGAAGCAGAGCGCGCCAAGCTGGTGCGAGGGCTGCGTTATGCCCCTTTCAGTCGCGGCGAAATTCTCACCCGCCAAGGTGCCGAAGCGCACTGGCTGTACCTGCTCGACGAAGGCGAAGTGAGCATTCGCGTGGGCGAAGGCAGCCTTGAACGCGAGGTGGCCCGGCTCAAAGGCGGCAGCTTCTTCGGCGAAATGTCGTTGATGACTGGAGAAGCCCGGTCGGCCACGGTCGTCGCTCTTACCGACGTCGAATGCTTTCGCCTCGACAAGGCGACTTTTCAAGAGGTGCTGCAGCAGCGCCCTGAAATCGCTGAGCATTTGGCGAAGGTGCTGGCCAAGCGAAAGGTCGAGTTGTCAGCCGCGCGAGGCGGGCTTGATCAAGACGCCGCCGCGCGCCGGCTGGGGGGCGAACAAGGCGATTTACTGAATCGTATTCGTGGCTTCTTCGGGTTGGGTTGAACAGCGCCGAAAGGGCCGGTATACGAAGCCGGTCTGTTTTCTCGCTTTCTCTTTGACCCTTGAAGGAGCCGTTCCCTTGGTCTTCCTCGTCATTGTTTTGTCGGTTCTTCTCGCCATTAGCTGGGGCATTTTGTTGCTTGGCAAGAAAGACGTTCTGCACACCCGCGACGCGTCTCGCGGCGTCACCCCGGTCTCGTCAGAGGCGGCATCGGTGGCGGCGACTCCAGTTCGTTTCGATCTCGAGCTGGAAAAAAAGAAGAAAGAGCTCGAGGAGCAACGCGCGCAGCTCGCTGAGTACAAGGAGCAGATCAAGCAACTGAAGCGCAAAATTTACGAGCAAAAAGAGTCAGACAAAGACGAGAACGACTTGGTAAAGGCGCGTGCTGAAGTAGAGCGCAAGGCGTCACAACAGCTCGACGCCACCCGCGCCGAATTGGCCACCGTCACGGCTGAACTAGAGAAGCTGAAAGCCAGCGGCGCGAAGGGCAAGCCCCAGGTGAATGCGGTGGTTGAAGTGTCTAAGCCGGTGGTGGCGGCTCCGGTGGTCGAGGTGGCGCCGGTACCTGCTCCTGCTCCCGCGAAAATGGTGCGCGAGCTGACCGAGACCGAGCGTGAGCGTTTTCAACGACTCGAAGTGCTTTCGTCGAAAGACCGGGTACGCATTGCCGAGCTCGAGCGCGATCTGAAGAATGCCAAGGGCCGGGCCGAGACCTTGTCGCGCCAGACCAAGACCGGCCGGGGCGAAACCAAGCTCGTCACCGACAAGTTCCGCGCGTTAGAGAAGCGTCTCAACCGCACCTTGCTCGAGAAAGACCTGCTGTTCCGCGCCCTGGCAGACATTGAGAAGAAGACCGGCGTCACCGCTGAACGCACCCAGTTGACGCAAGACGAAGTTGAATTGTCTGATCGCTCGATTGAGCAAATGCACAAGGCCGAAGACAAGGCGTTGGCCGACGCGCAGGCGAAGCTCGAAGTCGAGCCGGCGCCCAATGCGCTCGGTGCGGCGCCCACTGGCGAGGCGGCTCCCAGCCCCGCGCCCGTGACACGTGCGTAGAAATGCAATGAGGTAGCTCGTAGTGAAGCAAACGTGGTTGCCGTCTGAAGGTTCGAATGCGCAGTGGGCCCCTAAAACGGGCCCTCGCTTACATGCGCGTGAACATTCACCGGCCAGTGCCCGCTCGGTTGACCATGCTGAGCGGGCAGCACATTCGAGTGACGACGCGGTAGCTGTCGACGCTGAAAAAGCGCAGTCGGTTGTTCCCGACGCTACCGTGCTCGCGAGTCGCCGACGCCGGCGCCGTGAATTTCGGGTTTAAACATTCGAACGTTGCCAACCGGTATCGCCGCAGATTTCGAAGTCAAAACAGAACGGCTTTGAGGGCAGGCGGGGCGACATTGCGCACCAGGTTGCCTTCGCCGCTCTTTGCTCGGGCTGGTTGATTCCCGTTCGTCGTCAGGCTCTCGAGGAGAAGGTATGTGAAACCACGCACACCTAATGTGCGCCGTTTAACTAACCTCGAAGAAAACCGGAACAATTCGCCTATCGAGGGCCGAACAGCGCCCCGATGAAGGCGAGCCGGGTCGAATTGCGCGGCTGGGTTGCCGTTTTGCGGCCTTGCTCGGAGATGGTTCGCGCTCCAGCGGCAAGGTGCGTGCTGTTTCGTGCATTAGCGTACACAACCAGCACGCAGCTTCTTTTCAACTGCCCCACCACCAGTCAACCCGTCAACGAAGTCTCTCAAAGCCCCATGCGTCGATGAGGGCACCCTGGCACCCCAGAAACTGAGAGGGGCAAAACCCCTCGTCCCCTCAAAGCCAAACGGTCAATCAGTCGAGCGGCGCCGGCGTGTAAACCCACGCGTCTTGCAAAATCGTCTGCTGGCCCGCTGACTCGCGAATACCGCCCAACACCAGCACCGAGCCATCTTTCATCGTCACACACGTATGCGCCCAGCGATCGACCTTGAGCGGAGGGCCTCCCACTGGCGACACCCCACCCGCTTCATCAAGCCCAATCAACGTCGTCGAATCAACGCTGTGCGACGGCGACCCCACTCCGTCAGTGGTGCGGCCGCCAATCACAATCAACCGGTTGTTGGGCAACTGCGCCACACAGGCGTCTCCGCGACTACCCACCGCGGGGCCTTCATTCACACGGCCTTCAGGCACCGAAATGAACTCAGACGAAGCGAGCGCAGACACTTGCGAGGTGTCAGCGGTGGAGTGGCCTCCGACGAGCAGCCAATCGCGGCCGTCGCGCAACGTGGCAGCAGCCGCCGCGCGCCGCTTGGTACGCAGCACCGTGGGCATCGCCGTCACTTCTTTTTGATAGGTGCCGCCGATGTCTTTCAGAAAAACAACTTCGTCTTGCAGCTGGCTGCCATCACTGCCGCCTGCAATGGCAATCAACGACTGGTTCAACCCCTGCACCTTGGTGACGCTCACGTCCATTCGGGGAATGCTCACCCCGTCGACCAGCGCCCGCTTGCCCGCCTTGGGGTGAAACGTTTCGACCTCACCCACGGGCGTAATCTGCTGGTTCACCATCTTGTAACCACCCACCACCACCACCCGACCCTGATCATCGAGCACCGCAGAATGATGCGAGCGCGCTACCTGACTGCCCACCAGCGTGCCGTAGTCACGCGTGCCCAAGTCGTAAACCAGAGCCACCGCGCGCGGCAGAATCACATTGTTCTGGCTGGTCAGACTGTACTGCTCGCCTCCCCAAAGAACGATCTGGTTCACGTCAGGCGTTAGCGTCGCCGTGTGAAAGGCCACCGGCGAATCAATGCGCGTCGATTCGGTGACGATAGAAAGCCGCGGCCCCTGCGCGAAGAGGCCGGTACCGGGGTCGAAAATCTCGACGTCAGCCAACGCTTTGCGCTTGGGCAGTACGTCAGTGGTGAATTGAAAACCACCGGCGATGAACACTTTGCCGTCGGGCATCACCGTCGCGGTGTGGCCCGCGCGCGCCACCCCCATGCGCGTGCACGTATGTGGATCATTCGCCGAGTTCACGGGAGAAAACGCGTCGGTCTTGCGAACAAAAACATTCAGCCCCAACGGCTCGGGGCGCTTGTCATCGGGAAAAATGTCGGGCACATCGAATGCGGCGCTCTTGCCAATCGAGATCACCCGGCCGCCCTGCGTCGGATCATCTGAATAGCCGCGCACTTCCACCACGCGCTGCGCCCCCGCGGGAATGCTGGGAATCTCAAGCGCATTTGAACGGCCAGCGCCGATTTGCACCACTTTGTCGAGCGGCTTCGAAATGCCCTCGCCGGTGACCCTGACCCGCACGAAATTCACGCCGGTCCACGGGTTGACGTCGGCCTCACACGCGGTGGTCACCACGTTCACGCGCACATCGAGCTCGCGCGGCCCACAGGCTGACAACCCAAACAGCACCAGCGATGCACACACTGACCGAAAAGCGGCTCTCACCATGACGCCGTCACCGTTCCCGTCACCGGCCGGTTGGCATGGGCGACCGCGAAGTACGTTCCCGTGCCGACGCCAGCCGCCACACCCGCACCAATCAACACCCAGGCCCAGCGCGGCAAGCCGTTCGACGGAGGCGCCGCCACGGGTTCTTCTCCCGGAGGCGATTTGTAGACGCCAGGCGTGTCAACCAAAGTGCTCTTGTCTGCAAGAGCCCTGACGTCAGGCGCGGGAGTCAACTTGCTCTGGCCCGTCTGCACCGGCTTCTTTGACGCCACCACCGGGTCGGCGTCTTTCGCCGCGGTGGCCACCGGCCTGCTTACTGGCTTGAAGAGCGGCTTCGACTTCAGCGATATCGGGTACGAATCGGGCGTGCCGAAATTGTTCACCCGGCGAACAATCTCGTCGACCATTTTGTATGCCTCGACATTGGCGGTCAGCACGTCTGCGTCGAACGTCATCGCCGTCACCGCCGAAACGCCCTTCTTGTTCAGCGAATAAAGCGCCGGGCTGGCGAAAAGCTCTTGCTCGCCGGTGCGGTACACCCAGCCGACCACCAAGTATTCAACGCCCAAGCTGCGCGCCAACACCGCCAAGCGGTTCGCCTTGGCCTCGTCAATCGCCGGGCCGATCAACGGCACTTCTGGCCCCAGGCCTTGCACGAGGGGGCGATCTCCCCCTCCAAAAGTCGCTTTCACCCGCGCCACGCCACCCTTCAGATCAACCACCTGGCCAAAGCGCAGACCGCCTGGGCCTTCGACACGCACGTAGTGGGGCCCCGCCGAGAGGGCTTCGTCTAACACCGGTACCATGCCCAAGTCGCGCCCGTCGACGAACGCCGTCATGCCCGCCGGACCTTCGATAGAAATGCTGCCCTTGGGCAACTTACCGAGCTTCTTTTTCGCCTTCTCGACTTCACGGCCAAACACGGGCGGGTAACCCGCCGGCACGGTGAACTTCGGGTCCCACCGAGCCAGTGACACCAGCGCGCCTTGCGCTTCTTTGTCGTCGCCTTGGCGAAAAGCAGCGACCGCGAGCGCCATTAAGCTTTCGGGCACCCGCGCGTCTTCGCTCGTCGAAGGGTCAGCCAGCATCAGCTCGAGCCCCCGCTTCAACTTGTCAGACGCTTCACCAAACCTGCCAGCTTCGTACGCTTTCTTGCCGCCCTCGAGCGCGGCCACCGCTTCGGCCGACGGCTTGGTCGACTTGGGCGCCGCCTTTTCTGGCGCGTTCGACGGCATCGGCCACGGCACCGCCCTGACGCTGTCGGTGCGGTTCTTGAGCTCATCAGCGATCAAGTTGCCGAAGCGAATGACCGCGCTATCGCTCGCGCCCTCGCCCACCGTGAAAGGCACCACTGCGATTTTAGGGCTCTCTGCCGCAGAGGCATGCAGTGTGAGCGCACAGCAGACGCAGGCCACCACCCTCTGTACACTTCGGCGCATACTTCGTGTCCTAACTTAAAAACGGCTGATAAAACCGTTATTTAGCTTCGCAGCTTCAGCACACTTCTCAAACGGCGGTCAACGTAAGCCCTCATGCGCCTCTCGCTGGCGACACGCATTTTCATCGGCCACGCCGTGGTGCTGATCACCTTCGGCGCGGTGTCGCTGTTCAGCATTTCAGAAATGCGGCGCAACCAAATCGAAATTCGTTTACTCAGCGAAGGGTACCTGTACCTGGCCCAAAACGTGGCTGATATCGAGAACTTTCACGCTACCCACGAGCGTGACACAGCCCGGCTCTATGACGAAAAAAACCGCGAGCTGAAACGCGCTCTGGTGCAGCTGGCTCGGTACTTTCACGAGGTGATGTCAGGCAAGTTGAAGAACGCCCGGTCGCGCGCCAAGCAGGTGGTTGAATTCGCTCCGTCGAACGAAGCGGCATTTTTGAAAGAAATCGTCACCCGCATCGAAGACCTGCAGCTGCGCTATGTCGAGTACGAAGGAGCCGCCGACACCACGTTTGCGGTGATTCTCGCCGACAACCAAGAGCCTGACATGGTGAAGGCGCGGCTCGAGCGGCTGCAAGATTTTCAAGGCACGCTCAAGGCGAACATCGGTTTGCTGCGCCAACTGTTGGAGCGGCACGTGCTCGACAGTGCCCACCAAGCGCAAGAGCGTGAACGCAGAACCGGCGCGGCGATCATTCTGCTGTCGGTCGTGGCGATCGGCATGGGCTTGCTCGCGACCGCCTGGTCAGCGCGTACGCTTCGCCCAGTGCGCACGCTGATCGACTTCGTTTCGCGAGTGGGCAAAGGCGATTACAGCGCCCAGTTGGGTCTAAAGGGTGAGAACGAAATCGCCCTGCTGGCCCGCGAGTTCGACGTGATGTCGAAGAACTTGAAAGAGCGTGAAGAAGAGCTGAAGCAGAAGCAAGGCGAGCTGCTGCGGGCCGAGCGCTTGGCCGCGGTGGGCCGGGTGTCGGCGCAAATTGCCCATGAAGTGCGTAACCCGCTCTCGTCGATTGCCCTCAACGTCGAAATGCTCGACGAGCAGCTCGAAAAAGCGCGCTTCAACAAAGACGACGAGCACACCGAGGCCAAGCGTTTGCTGCACGCCGTCACCCGTGAAGTCGATCGACTCACCGAAGTCACCGAAGCACATTTGCGGTTGGCGCGGGTGCCGCCTCCCTCGTTGCAACCAGAGTCGCTCAATGGCCTGATTGAAGAAGCGCTCAGCTTCGTGCGCGAAGAGCTCGAACGCGCCCAGGTGACGGTGGTGCGCCAACTGGCTGCTGGCGAGGTGCCGGTCAATGTCGACGAAGCGCAGTTGCGCCAGGTGCTGCTCAACTTGATTCGCAACGCGCGTGAGGCCATGGCCGGCGGAGGCACGCTGACTTTCGAAACCCGGCAAGTGGGCGCACGCGCCGAGCTGCGCATCAGCGATACCGGCCGCGGCATTCCCGAAGGGGTTCGGGCCAGTCTTTTTGAGCCGTTCTTTTCGACCAAAGAGCGCGGCACGGGGCTTGGCTTGTCGCTTTCGCGCCAAATTCTCGAGGCACACCGCGGCACCATCGTGGCCGAAAAGACGACCCGGGGCGCTTCGTTTCTCATCACCCTGCCGGCGGCCGGTTAATCGTTAACGGCCGATGACCTGCAAGCCGCTTGACTGTTTCGACTTGCCCAACTTGTCGGCGCGTTGTTTCACCGCCTTGGCACCCGCGTCGTTGGGGTCACGCTTCAACAGCTCTGCGGCCAGTTGCTGAGCGCGTGGCACGTTCGACGCCGTGTCGATGTAAATATGAGCAAGCGCCAACCGCTGTTGCCGGGTGGCTTCGTTGAGCGACAACAGGCGCTCCAGGGCTTGCATCGCCTGCATTTTTCTGCCGTCTTTCAGCGCCAGCTCAGCCACGCTCGAGAGCGCCTGCCCCAAAAGGGGGTCAGCGCGCTGCGCGAAAGTGAAGTTTTCTTCGGCGGTGCGCTCGTCTCCTTCGAGCTGCGCGGCCCGGCCACGCACCCACAGCGCCAACGCCTGCCGGGGGTTCAACGCCAACGCTTTACCCACCAGCACTGCGGCTTCGCCCAGATCACCTTGATACAGCCGCGTTTCGGCCAGTCGCGCCAACATGTCAGCCTGCCCAGGCCCCGGTTGCAAAAGGGCGGCGTCGAGCAGCTTCGCGGCCTCGCCATATTTTTTCTGCCGGTGCAGCGCGACGGCTTTGAGGTCAACCACTTCGGGCCGTTTGGCGGCTTCGAACCCGAGTTGGTTCAGGTCGAGCTCGGCTTTGTCAGGCGCCCCGTTGTTGAGAAAATAACGCGCCCGCAACAACCGTGCCTCGGCCAACTCGGGGTTTTCGGCAATGACTTTGTCAATCAGGTCGGCCGCCACGGCTTCTTCGCCCGACAAAAAGAGCACCCGCGCTTCAACCACCTTCACCGCGGGGTCAGAAGGCTTTTTGAGCTGCGCCTTTTCGAGGCTCTTGTACGCGCCGTTGGTGTCGCCCTGCACCGCCTGCAGCCCGGCCAACTGAAGCAGCTCGGGTTCTGAAAGCAGCTCGGCATCGCGCAGTGAAAGCAGCAGCGAAATCGCCTTCGCCGGTTCACGCAGCGACAAGTGGCAATCAGCACGCATGCGTTTGAGCCGGTAAGTGTCTCGGGCGCCGTGATCTTCACCTTCTTGAATCGACAACAACGCCAAAGCCATCTTGCCGGCCGCCATGTACGCCTCGGCGAGCAGCAAATAATTTTCAGCCTCTTCAGGACGCACGGCAATCGCCGACTTGAAGGCATCGATCGCCCACGCAAAGTCGCCTTGTGCCATCGCTGAACGAGCCGTGCTTAGGGCCACGGTGAGCTGCTGGGCTTTTTTTTCTGCCTCGAGCGTCTTGCCGTCTTTGCAACTGGTCGCCACCCACAACAGCAGCACCCCTGACGCCCAGCGTTTCATCGTGAATGCCACCGTACCGGTGTTAACACGACTGCGTCATCTCTCGCCCCGAGCCGAAGCGCGCTTTGTCACAAGCAGTGTTAACTTCACCTGTCGATGGACCCTTTTGTTCGGCGGTTGGTAGAGCGACTTACCGACCCCACCCGGCCGCTGTCGCGCAATCGCCATTTTCACACCTTCGACAACCCCGAGGGCAAACAAGCTTTGCGCATCGCCCGCCGGCTGCAAGCGTTGCGACACGACATCGAGAAGTGCCTGCTCGAAGGAGGTCAGCCTTCAGCCCGCCCCGCCGAGCTTCGCAGCGAACAGCGCCAAGTCGAAATCAGCTTCGCCAGCCTGAAGAGCCGCCGTCGCACGTTGCTCGAAGCCGACGAGTTTGAGCTGTTGTGCGCGTTGCCCGGCATGCGGGCGGCGTTGCAACCCAAGCACCCACGCGGCGATTAAGGAGCCAAGGTGAGTCGGAGCAGCATTTTCAGCGCGCCTTGCAGGTCAGCCGCGGGTACCGCCGTGGGGGCGGGAACACGCTTCAACCCTACCGGGCCGCGGGTGAGCACTGTCCAATGGTCGCCGCTACCGTTGCCGCTGACAATCGCCGGCAACCGCTGCTCGGCCACGAAGAACTGGGCCAGCTTCATCGCCGGCGCGTCGTCATCGAGCAGCAGTGCCCCTACCGCTCCGGCGGCGAAGGGGCGCCACAGCGGCCGCGCGGCGTCTGCGCTGGGCACCATGCACACGTCAACCTTGAGCGCTTCAGACACTTCAATGCGCCCCAGGGTGCCAAAACCGCTGCGCAGGCTCGACGGTTGACTGGCCACCGCCACCAACCCACGCAGCGTCTTCAGCACGTGCTTGCCTGCCTTGGGCCCCGTGCCGATCACAAAAACTTTCACTACCAACGACGCGGTGGCGATACGCCCTCGCAAAATGCGCCCTCGCAACGCGTGTACTTCGGCGGGCTCGAGCAACGGGCCCGCAGCGGCGGCGTCGTCATCTTCAACCCGCAGCACCTTGCGCTCGAGCAATGACACCAGCGCGGCCATTATTTCTAAATCGGGCGCCTGCGCGGCGTCGAGCACTTCGCTCACCCTTCGCGGGCGGCTCACCACGCGCAAGACTTCGGCGGTCACCGGGTGGGGCTCAATCGGCAGCGTCGCTCCCGGGGCCAAGGCCACCACGCTCTCGGGTGCGGGGAGCTGCGGAGCCCAGCGCGCCCGTTCATCAGAATGCCGTGCTCCCTCGAGCAACGCGTCTTCCATCGGGCGATCGATACGCACACGCGCGGTCGGTGGCCCTGGCGTGAAAGCAAAAGCACCCTCTTTCCACGTCAGCATGCGAAAAAAAGCCTTCTCGCCGTCGACCTCGTTGAGCCGCGCATTTTTCGGCTGGCCTGAAGTGAGAAAAATCTCTCCACGCACGCCGCCTTGCTCGACCGCCAACCGCCCCGTGCGGCGGTTCATCGACAAAATTTGCAGCAGGTCAGGCAGCGGCAATTGGGCCAAGCCACCTTCGATTTCTTTACCGTCTCCTTTGAGCTCACGCGCGGTTTCACCCCGTCGGCACAAATGCTCGATACGCGAGACCGCTTCGTCGATATTGAAGGGCTTGCGCAAAAAACCGTCGCGGTAGTGGCGCAGAATTTCCAAATCGTGTTGCGCGGTGAGCAACAGTACCGGCACGTGCTCGGTGCGCGGGTTTGAAGTGAGAATTTGGGCAAAAGCACGCGCTTCGATGCCTCCACACGCTTCGTCGAAGAGCACGATGTGTGGGTGGCGCAACACTGCCACTTCGAGGGCGCGCGCTCCGTCAGGCGCCAAGCTGACTTGAAAGCCGCGCTGGCGCAGGGCACGGGTGAGCGTTCTCACCGCCGCCGGGTCAGGCACCGCCAGCAAGATCTTTCGGCCCGTCGCCACGGCTCGTACTTCTCTCCTTTTCAGCGGTGCATCGCTACCACGCCTGCAAGTCGTATTGCGCCTGCAGCTTCGACACCAGCCCTTCGATCAATGCCGGGTCTGCCGTGTGAAAGCCCCAGGTCGCGGTGCGGCCACGCCGTTGCAACAGCGCGTACGCCGCCGAGTCACCCAGCCACAGCAAGAAGTCATGTCTTTCGAGCTCGGCGTCTGCCTCGACAAAAACCGGAGTCGCCACCGGGTGCGTCTCGACGTCAGCCCGTTTGCCGAGCACGAAGATGTTGGTGCCGAACCCTGCGGGGGCGGCTTCGAGCCCCATCAACAAAGGCAGATCGCTGCGCACATCGCGGCCACCCAAATAGAGCAGCCCTCGCGCGGTGGGGTCTCGCAGCAGCTCGCGCGCCAGCTCGCCCTGCAGCTCTTCCAACAGAGTGTCAGAGACGCGGCCACGGCGCGAGGGCTCTCCACCGGGGTCTGGCAGACGGGGCGAGCGGCTGTTTCCCAACAACAGCTCGACACTTTCCCAGAACGAGGGCGTCTCTAAGTTGAGCAATTGCTGCAAAGAACGGCGGCGCTCATTCATGCGCTGGCGGCAGCGGCCGAGCAATTCGTCGAAGTCTTCTCCGTCGCGGGGGAAAGTCGCGGCACCGCCGGTGAGCCCGAGTGGAAGGCGCCATTCAACCGCGCGTACCGCCGCTTCATTGCGCACCAGCGAAAGTGCGCGGCGCAGAAACATCAACGCGCCGAAGAATTCGGTTTCAGGCAACAGCACATAAAACTCTTGATCAGTGGCGCGCGCGATCACGTCTGAATCGCGAATGCTCTGTGCAATCACCTTCAGCGTGGCCTGCTGTACCGAACGCGCGGTAGGCGCTCCCAGCCGCAGCCGAATTTGCGAAAGGTTGTCGATCGAGAAAGTCAAAATCGAGAACGCGCGGCTGTAGCGGCGCGCCTTGTAGATTTCTTTGGTGGCGTAATCGGTGAAGTACGAGAGCGTGTAAGCACCCGACTCGCGATCACGCAGACCTTGTCGCTGCAACGCCAGCAACTTGTGCGCGGCCTGCAGCGCGGCGCCCGCGAAGCCCGATAGCACTTCGACCGGCCCTAACATTGCATCGCCGAAATTCTTCGAGAGAGGGTGCCCCAGCTGCGCCAGGCCCCACAACTGCTCGCCCACGGTGAGCGGCACCCACAGGCCCTGCTCATTTTCCCACGGGGTGCGGGCGATCAACGAACCGTCCATCGAGGCGGGCAACGACTGGCGATCGAACAACCCGCGAAACGCGCGCAGCCGCAAGAGGCCCTTCTCATTGGCCACCCACAACGCCCCACTCTGCGCCCGCGTCACTTCGACCAGCTCTTGCAAAATGCGCTCTTGCAGCACCTCGAGCTCGGTGATCGACACCAGCCGCAAGCAGCGCCGCTCGAGCGCTACGTTCGAAGTGACTTCACCCATCGTCGATGACACCCTCAAAGACTTTGTGGGCGTCACCTTTGAGCCACGCGTGTTGAAAATCGGCGTCGACACGCACCCGCAACGCACCTCCGGGGAGCGCGACCGTATGCCAGCTGCCAGGCCGCAGCTGGCCCGCCTTTTGGTAGGCCGCCACAGCCGCCGCCGCGCCACTGCCACACGCTTCAGTGAGGCCCGCGCCACGCTCCCAAACGCGCACGGCCAGCCCTTCGCCTTGCCGGCGACAGAACTCGACATTGGTGCGCTCGGGAAAACCGGCCATTCGCTCCAAGCGGGGCCCCTTCACTGACACCTCTTCAAGCACGGCCTCAAACAGCACCAAATGCGGGTTGCCTAAGCTCACCGCGGTCGCTTGATACCCCTCGACAGGCTGATCAACGAAGGGCCCACCGTCGGCCGCCTTCGCCAACTGCGGAGCGACGAAAGACACCGGCCCTAAATCGACGGTGATCAACCCGGTCTGCGCATCGAAAGTGGCCTCGCGCACGCCGACGTCAGTGGCAATACGCAATGGCTCGCCCTGCCCCAAATACCGAGCGACACAGCGCAGCCCGTTGCCGCACATTTGGGCCACGCTGCCGTCGGCGTTGTGAATGCGCAACCGGGCGTCGACTCCGGCGCTGCCCAGAAGCACGAGCACCCCGTCAGCCCCAATGCCGCGACGCCTATCGCACAGACGCACCGCCATCGAGGCGTCGATATCGACCCCTCGTTCGCGCCGGTCGAGCAGCACGAAGTCGTTGCCTAGCGCTTGGTACTTCGAGAATTTTTCCACCGAAGCCCGAAGACTACATTTGCAGGCCGCCATCGACATCGATGACGCGGCCGTTGAAGTAGTCGCATTCGACGATGAACTTCACCGCTTGCCAAATGTCTTCTGGCAAACCAACGCGGCCTACCGGAATCATCGCGATTAAACCGTCGCGCGCTTTTTGGTTCATGCCTTGTGTCATTGGGGTTTCAATCATGCCCGGAGCAATCGCTCCGACCCGAATGCCGAAGCCCGCGAACTCGCGGGCCCACGTAACCGTATTCGCCGCCAGCGCCGCCTTCGCCGACACGTAGTTCGACTGGCCACGGTTGCCATAACGCGCGAGCGACGACATGTTGACGATGACTCCCGGGCGCTGCTCTTTCTCGACCATCTTGGCGACGGTTTCGCGCACCATCAACGTGGCGCCGGTGAGGTTCACGCCGATCACCGAGTTCCACTGCTCGGTCGACAGCTTGGTTACCTGCCCGGTGGTCTTGTCTTTCTTCACCAGCAAACCGTCGCGCAAAATGCCGGCATTGTTGATCAAGCCGTTCAACCCACCCATTTGTTCAAAGGCCCATGCCACGAATGAAACGCACTCGTCTTCTTTCGAGACGTCGAGCTTGCGGCGAAAAATACCTTCGGGCAGCGCCTTGAGCGCTTCTTCATTCACATCGCCCGCGCACACCTTGGCGCCAGAGGCGTGCAATGTTTTGGCGAAGTGGGCACCCATGCCTTGGGCGCCGCCGGTGACAATGACTTTCAATTGGTTCAGCTGCATGTGCGTGCTCCCCTGTATGTCGAAAAATGTGGCGTGCTCATAGCGCACTACCGGCCCGCATGCCTCAGTGATCGACGTACACACCGTCCCACGAAGGGGGCGGCGCTTTGCGCGCATATTTTGCGCAGCGCTCTTTGTACCGTTTGCAGACCTCGTCATCGCGGTGCAGCAACAGGGTGCCAAACAGCTCGGCCGCCTTGGTGAAGTCGCGCATGCGATAGGCGCCCAGCGCTTCGTGGTACCGGGTGAGAAATTCTTTCTCTTCTGGGTGCGGCTTGCCGCGGCCGAGCAGCTCGTAGACCCGGCCCAGTTGCCCTGTACGCCCCAGACGAATGGTGTCGATTTCACGAAAATAGAACCGCTCTTTCGCAGCTTCTACCAGCGCCTGGCCGACGAGTAACCGTACGCCCCAGCCTTTGCCCAGCTGCTCGAGCCGGGAGGCTTGCGCCACGGCTTCACCCATCACTGAATAGTTGAGCCGGTGCTCGGTGCCCATTTCGCCCACCACACACTCGCCATAGTCCAGCCCGGCGCGCAAAATGAGCGGCCGCTTGGCCTGTTTTTCCCACACTGACTTGTGGCGCTCGAAGAGATCGCGCATTTGCAGGGCGGCGTCGCAGGCAGCTTCGGCCGGCGCCTCGAGATGTACCGGAGCACCCCAAAATGCCATCACGCCGTCGCCCAAGTACTTGTCGACTTGGCCCTGCGAGTCGAGCACGGCCTGGGTGACGTCAGACAGATACGCTTGCAGCAGCGACACCACCGCGCGGGGCTCGAGCAAATGCGAAGCGCTGGTAAAGCCTTCGACATCAGAGAAGTAGATCGCCAACGGTCGGCGTTCTGGCCGCATTAAGCCCACGTTGCGATCGACGCGCTGAAACACGTCGGCACGAATCGCGGTGCCGAGTGCACGGGTGACAAAATCGCGAAAGCGGCGCTCTACCATTTCGGCGTAGCCTTGCGCCGCGAGAAATGTACCGGCCATCGCGAGCAGTGGAGCGGCCACGGCGATCCACCTTTGTTGCGAGACGAAGAGCGAGCGGGCCACCAGCAGGTGAATCAGCGCCACGCCTCCCACCGCGAGCACCAGCGAGAGCCAGCCCGAAGAACGCAGCGCGCTCGAGAAAGCCACCGCGAGCAATGCGCCGACGAACGCCAAGGCCACCGTGAGCCAGAAGTCGACTTTGGGGTCCACACGATCGATGCCGCCCTTTTCGAGCAGGTTTACAATCGTCTCGCCCAGCACCGCGCCGTGCATCATGTCGCCCACGGGAGTGCGCAAAGTACGCGCGGTCGACTGCGCTTCGGTGATCACCGCCACGCGGCCTTTGAGCTCGTTTTCATAATGTTTGGCGCCACGACGTGACTGTTCGTCTTCGTGGTTCACCCACAACCGCCACGCCGGCAAGGCGCGCTTGAGCGGCCCCCGCGCCCCGCTGCCAATTTCGGGCGTGTCCCACCGCAAATAAACGAAGCCCGTCGTGTCCATCGGCACGGCGTACTTGTCGCCGACGTGCAGGCGGCCGCCCTCGTAGCGAAGATCGTAAGTGCCGGCGACGCGCATCACCGCCGAAAGCGCGGCAGAAGCAAGCAGTACCGGCTTGGCGTCTTCGTCGAGCACGGTGACCAGCAGAGGCATGGCACGCACCACGCCGTCGGCGTCGGCCACGTCTTCACTCACGCCGTACTGAGCCGCGCTGGTGAGCAACGCCGCCACGGGAGGGCGCACATCGCGCAGCCGCCACACCTGCCCCACGTCGAGACCCTTCACGTCGATCTTGGCCAAGTGACGCAGCAACCAGGTGCCGTTCACCTCAGAGCGCGCGTCGGCGGCGTCGAGCGGGCGAATGGCGGGGGCGCCTTTTACATCGAGGCGCGACGCGAGCTCTTTGGCTTGAAGCTCAGAGCCGGCGCCTGCCCACAACGTCATGCCTTTGCCATCGGCGGTCTGCACATAGGCGGGCGCGCGGTTGCTCAGCACTTTGCGCACCGCCGGCACGAGCAGCGGCGCACTCGAGGCTTCGTCGATTTTCACCAGCCAAGGTTTGAGATCGCGATCGGGCGGGCGCGCCGGCATGTCGGCACCACTGAAGGTGAGCAGCGCCTTGCCACCCTGCCGCTCAAGCGCTTCGCGAAATGAGTCGTCGTCGGTCGAGGCGGGTTGGTTCGAGCACAAACGCCCCGAGGGAGAAACGAACGGGGTGTCAAAAATCACCATCGACGCCTCTTCACGCACCGCCTGCTCGAGCAGCTTGCCGTACACCTCGCGGGGCCACGGCTGAACCGCGAGCAACGGCTGGCTGGCATATTGGGCACTCGAGACGGTTTCCTCGTCGACCGCCACCGCGACCACCGCGTCAGAGCGGGTGACGTTCTCGGCCAACTCGCGCACCCGCCAGTCGTAAGTGAGCCATTCGAGACGCTCGAGCAGCAGCCGGGCGCGCACGTAAAACGGGGCAGCTTGGGTACCGTCGAAGCGCGGCACGCGAAAGTAGGCGGTGGCACCCAAGCCCGCGCCGATCACCGAAGCCCACAAAAATGCCACGCCGAACTTCTTCAAGAAGCGGCGCACGTTCGACTGAAAAGGGAGCGTCTTCAAACCGGGCGCGAGTTTAGACCCATTTGCGACTTCGTCGATTATGCTCCTCGCTATGAAAGCCCTCGCCTGCTTGGTCGTTGCTGCTGTCGCTGTCACCGCCTGTGACTTGCAGAAAACAGGCAACCAGCTCGCCGCTCGCAAGGTGATGGTGTCGACGTTGCTGGCCACTCCGCCAATTGAGGTGAAGGCCACGGCGATTGCCGGGCTCGACGCGAGCATTCCCGATGCATCGTTTTTGTTAGACGCAGGGTTCACCTTTGACGCAGGCGTGCTGCTGGCTGATGGAGGCTTGGGGTACACGGTACCCGCCCAGACCGCGGCGTTGGTGTTCTTTGGCACCCGCGTCGGTGAGGGGCTCGACGCGGCTCCGGAAGGTCAAGCCGGAGCGACGATCACCGTGCAGCCCGCAGGTGGCACCGCCGTAACATTGAAAGACTTGGGCAGCGGCAACTACCAAGCGAACAGCAGTGAAGATTCGAAGCTGAAATATGAAGAAGGCAAGAGCTACACGTTTACCGCGGTGGCTGACGGTGTGACGTACGTGGCTGAGCTCGACAAGTCACCCGAGATGGAGCGCATCAACGCGTTTCACCCGGCTGCGGGCTACCTCGACATTGCGAAGAATACGCCGATTACCTTTACCCGGCCTGACCCGCCCACTGGGCAGACGCGCAATTTGGGCTTCGTAATGGTGTTCCCCATTTCGCGCAATGGGCAGCAGGGGCAGACGACGTACACGAACGTACCGATGAACCCGCTCGGCTTTTTGAAGTTGGTGGTGCTGCCTGATGAGTGGAAAGGAACGGTGGTGACGATTCCCGGCTCGGCGTTCCCAGAAGGCGACAAGAATTACGTGGTGCTGTTTCAGACCGCGAAGTTGGGCGGCCCCAAGTCAGACAACTTGTTCTCGGGCTCAGCGATTATCGCCGGCACGGCTGATGTCGGCGTGGTGAAGACAAAGCCGTAGCGAGCGCGGGTTTTTAGACGCGTAGCCCAATATTTCAGCGCCCCCAACCTCCGCCGCTTGAGCTGCGCGTCGGAGCCAAAACTTTCAAGGCAACTTCCTCGGTGACCCGAAGTATCGCTTCCGCGGCTTCGGGGCACTTTCCGTTTTTTGAAAGTCGAAATGCGAACGTCACCAACCCTCGAACAGCAGCCTCGAAGTTACCCGTCGACCCTCTTTCAGTCAGCGCGTTCCGAATGATGTCCGCGCCTTCTGTTGAGAGCCGGTACTTCTCCTTTTTTCCCGCGGTCAGTTGTTTGATTACCAAATGCACCATCGGATCTAAGGTGTTCGTCGCGGAGTCTTCTGACGCTGCTTCAATTTTGGTCATGGTTACCTAAGCGCACCTGGGTCAACCCGAAAGTAAGAAGAACCGCGGTACAATTCGGTCAAGCAGACCTGCGAAAGACAGCTGAATGATCAGTCTTTCGGCCAGTCGTTGAACTTTGCCTCGTTCAGCCGGTCGATTGTTTTGATATTTCTTTCGAGCGCCTCGGGACCGTCTACGAAGTCACCGAACTGGTTAAAGTCGCGCGCATCAAGGGTATACGGGCCACCGTGTTGGCGAAAATTGGCTTCATTGCGTGCCTCAATGGCTTCGGCTCTCATTTGACGCACTGAGGTTGGTCGCCAAAACTGATCACTCATTAAGGCCTCAATTTGGGTCCCAATATTCCTAAAGGGCCATGCCAACACATTCATCGTATTGCCACCGGCAGGGTCAAAAGGCCCACGCCGATACGGTTTAGGAAACTGAATGTCGGTCACGCCTCTTTCGGCGAGCCACTTCAATGCTTCCTGTTGCTCCGACTTAGACAGATCGCGACCGAAAGTCGCGAGGTCCTTTTTTCCGAACCGCTCTAAGTTGGGTGTACCGGCGAGCTTGTCGTATTGGGTCTTGAAGGAGAAGAGATTCGGGGAATCAAAGATGCTCATTTTTCACTGCCTTTCCCAAAGAAAGAATTAACTACCGACGAGGTAAAACCACAGCCAGTTATCGGCTGGGGAACAACAAAGTTGCGTCGGCGAAA
>JAIBBR010000066.1 GCA_019694575.1 Myxococcaceae bacterium | reverse complement strand
GTGACGGGCGGCGGCACGGGCGGCGGCGCAAGCGATGCCGGCGCGAACTACGACATTCCCAACGGGACACTGTTCTTCACCGAGTCTTTTGAAGACAACATGTGGACCGAAGCCGACGGCGGCGGTTGGTACGACAGCCCTCAAGGCTCCATTGTGGCGGCGCCTGCACCCGGCGGTGGCGCGAGCAGCTTTCGCTGCGACTACAACGTGGGCTCGGGCATCTGCACGGGTGGCCGGCCTTCGCGGCATCTCTTGCCCCCGACCGAGACGTTCTACTTGCGGGTGTGGGTGCGCTTCAGCAGCAATTGGGTGGGCGGTGTCAACCCGTTCAACCCGGTCATTTTTTCGGTGCTCACCGACGCAGACAATCTCTACATCGGCCCAGGCAGCACCACCCTCACGGTGGAGCCGAACTTCGCTGACAACAGCGTCGTCATGGCGCTTCACGACAACCGCAACGTGAATATGAGTTGCCTGATTTTCCCCGACGGCGGTTTCACGGGGTGTGGGGGCGACCCGGCAACCTACAACTTTACCGAAGCGCGCAGCGTGGCCACTTGCAATGGGGTGCAGGGCAGCGCCGGCGAAAACGACTGCGTCGACAACGGCGACGGCACTGCGCTCAGCTACCGGGCCTGGCGCAGCGCGCCCTGGTTCACCGACACCGCCGGCCCCCGCTACAAAGGCGACTGGCACCACTACGAGCTGTATTTGCAAATGAACACTGTGGCTGCCGGCATAGGTCAGCCTGACGGTAAAATGCGGGTGTGGCTCGACGGTGAACGGGTCGTGACATTCGATCAAATTCTGTTTCGTACGGGCGCGCACCCCACGCTCAAGTTCAACCAGTTCATCGTGCTTGCCTACCAAGGCGGTACAGGCAGCCCGGTAGCGCAGAGCTACTGGCTCGATGAGCTGACAATTGCCAGCGGTAAGGTTCCTTAAAAAAGGAGACGCGGCCTGCCACGGCAGCGAATTGGGCGCCACGTAGTGAGTGCCGTTACGGTGCCTAATGACCGTATTGGCACTCGCTACGCAGGAGCGCCTGTTTAGAGCGGTTCGATGCGCAGATTGTCGAAGAACAACTGCGCTTCCCATGACGAGAAGCCCATGCGGTCATGCCACTTGCCGGTGAGCGGGTTTGGGTCGTCGAACTCCATGTACTTTTGGCCGTCGATGAACCAGGTAATCAGCCCGCCTCGCCGCTCGATGCGCCAGTGATACGTGCGGCCAACTTGTACCGGGTAACCTTTGTTTTCGACCCGGGTGCGGGTGTCGGCTTTCAGCTCGCCCACTTTGTCGACGGGCAAACCGTGCTCGTCGAGCCGCGCGATGATGGAAAGTGAATTGTTCCACCCGCCGTGAATCAGCACGTACCCCGAGGCGTGGTCTGAGCCGTCGCCGAAAATCTCGACTTTGATGTCGCCTTCGCTCGACATCGACTTCACGTCGAAATCAATCGCCACGTTCTGCGGCAATTTCGCCTTCAGCCACAAGGGGTTGTTCTTCACACCAGGAGAAAGCAGCCAACCGTCAACCACGCGGTACTGGCCGCCGCTGCTCCAAAAGTCAGTGTTCACCGTGGCGGGGTTCGAAAAATCGTTCTGGTACGGCACGTTCTGCGTGGCCGTGGGAGGCTGACGAAATACGAAGTAGTGAATGAGGGGAATGTTGAAGAGCACCACCACCGCCGCCACCATGCCGCGGGCGCGGTTGTTCAGCGGCTGGGGGCGCCAGTCACCATTGACACTGTGCAGTTCGACTGCTGCTGCTGCCGCTGCGCTTTCGTCAGCCTTCTCTTTGCGCTTCGCTTGACCCATGACGTGTCAGTGCGCCCTAGCACGACTGCGCGCTTTGAAAACAGCCATCGCGGCACTTCTTCTCAAGAACCCTTGCGGTTCGAATAGCTCGCCCAGCGCTTTTCCAACGCCAGCCGCTCTTGTTCGCGGCGCTTGGCTTGTGCCTCTTCGAAGCGGCGCTCTTCGACTTCTTGAGGCGAGGGCCGCACACCGACTTGGTACACCGCGCCTGCCACCGCGAAGAGACTGGCGGTGAAAATCACGCCCCAGGGGTGCCCTGACAGCGCGTCGGCCATGACGCCCGCGGCGCGCAGCGCGCTCAAGGTGCCAATCACCACGCACCAGGCGCCCACCACCGCCGACGTCACCGCGCTCAAAAAACGGTGGCCCATCGCCCCCAGTGTGCCGGTGAGCAGAAACGCCGGCATGAAACCCAGCACCCAGTCTTGCGGCCCGACGAATTCGCCCGCCAGAAAACCCGCCGGCATACCCACCGCGAGAAAAGTGATGGCCACGGGAGACCAGGCTCCCAGAGCCGAGAATGCGACCGCGCAAATCACCTGTACCGCTTGGGCCTTGGCGGGGTAGCCCATGCGAATCGCCACCCACGGGGTGAGCAGCCAGCCCATGGCCGCCCCCAACGGCACCGCGACGATGCGAAAAGCGCGCTGCCCGCCTCCGTAGAAGAGCAGCGCCAAGCCGAGCAGCACCGCGAGCACGCCCGCCCACCACGGCAGACGGGTGAAGACCGAGACCCAGCCCGAAGGCTCGAGCGAGCGATAGTCGTCGAAGGTGCGTGAAAAGTCGGCCATGCGAAAATGCGCGCCTTACGTTCGAAAATGCACCAGCGCGAGCAAGAACAAAAAGACGCCCAGGGCAATGCCACTGAACATGAACGCTTTGGGAAAAACGAAGCTGCGCGATTGAATTTCGTGAGCCACTTTTTGCAAGGCGTCGGCAGCATCGGTGGCGCTTTGTCCGTACACCTTGGCCAAACGCAACGCGGCCGACTGGGTCGCCTTGTCGTGTTCTGGCTCGGCCAGCACCCGCTGCAACAGCGCCCGGGCCGTCACCACGTCGCCTCGCTGCGCTGCTTCGTAGGCTGCTTCAATCATCGTTGTTCCCGTGCGCTCAGCGCTCGTTTGGTCGCCTGGGCTCTTCTTCTTTGCCATCGGCGCCATATATCGGGAATCTTGGGTGGCATCGACGGTATATAAAACAGCTCCATGCCCCGACGCCGTTTGTCTTTTCACCGCCGCGCTCTCTTGGCTGGCCTTTCTACCCTGCCGTGGGCGAAAGCGTGGGCCTTTGGAGAAGCCTCAGACTTCGTTCCCGCCATGGCCCAACACGGTGGCAAGTGGGACGCGCGTGCCAGCGGTCTTCGCCGCGTCGCCTATGAGCTGCAGCGCCGTACCTCGGTCGAAGTGGTGCTCGAAGCACGGCCGATGCCGTTGAACAGCCCCAAACTGTTTGAGCACCCCTTCTTGTATCTGGGGGGGCAAGGCGAGCTGCCTGCATTCAAGCCGGCAGAAATCGAAGTGCTGCGCCGCTATTTGACGTTCGGTGGGTTCATTTTGGCCGACGCCAACGACGCGTCTGACGGCACCGACTTCGACGCCGGTTTTCGCCGCGAAATGGCGCGCATTTTGCCGCAGAGCCCGCTCACTCCGCTGCCGCAGAGCCACGTGCTCTTCAAGTCATTTTACCTGCTCGACACAGTGCCGGGGCGGGTGCTGAAAAAACCTCAGCTCGACGCCTGCTGGCTGGGTAAACGGGCATGCGTGATTTATTCGCAGAACGATTTGCTCGGAGCGCTCAACCGCGACGAGGGCGGCACGTGGGAATTCGAGTGTGTGCCGGGCGGTGAACGGCAGCGCGACTATGCGATGCGCCTGGCGGTGAATATCGCCATGTACGCGCTCTGCCTCGACTACAAAGACGACGCGGTGCACTTGCCGCTGATTTTGAAACGGCGGCGCTGAACAACGTGGAGCAGACGACTTTCAACACGTGGAAGTGGGTCTCACTGTCGCCGCTGCCGACGTGGCTGCTGTGGGCTGTGGGCTTTGGCTTGTTGGCGGCGGTGCTGCTGGCGTCGTGGGGCGTGCGGCGCGAACCTTCGGCCGGCAAGCGCGTCACCCTGTGGGCCTTGCGCGTGTTGGCCGGAGCGCTGGCGCTTTTCTTTCTCGTCGAGCCCGGCGTGCGGCGGCTTTCGGTGGCGCGCGCGAAAAACAGAGTGGTGGTGATGGTCGACCGTTCAGCCTCGATGACTTTTCCCGTCGAGCCGAAGGGCGCTACGCGTTCAGACCAGGTGGCAGCGGCGTTGGCTGAATTGCGCAGCCAGGCCGAGAGCTTGAAAGACCTGTACTCGGTTGAATGGGTGGGGTTTGAGCCTGAGCTTGCTCCGGTGAGTGAAGAGCAGCTGCGCAAGGTGCCCGCCACGTCGAGCCGTACTGACTTGCTCGGAGCGCTGCGCGCGGTCGCCGCCGGCTCCTCGGGCAATAACCGCAAGTTGTCAGGGGTGCTGCTGTTTTCAGACGGCGCTGACAACGCCGAGCTGAAGGCCGGGCTGGACCGCGCGGGTGAGTCGGTGCTCAAAGAACTGGGCGCTCCCATTTCGACGTTTCAAGCCGGTAAGTCGGGTTTGCCCGACATCGCCATTGAATCGGTGAAGGTCGACGATTTTGCTTTCGTGCGCAGCGCCATCACCATGGAGGCCGAAGTCAGCGTGCGTGGTTTCAAAGGGCAGACCATTTCGGTGGTGCTCAGCCGTGAAGGGCAGACAGTGGGCAAGAAAGAGCTCACCTTGAATACCGACGACGAATTGCAGCCGGTGTCGTTTACTTTCACGCCTGACCAGACCGGTCGTTTCGTCTACAGCTTGGCCGCCACGGTAATGCCGCAAGAAGCGGTGGTCGAAAACAACCGTCGCTCTTTCTCGCTCAAAGTGATTCGCGACCGCATGCGGGTGCTTTTGGTGGTGGGCCGCCCCAGCTGGGACGAGCGCTTTCTGCGCGGGCTGCTTAAGCAAGACCCCAACGTCGAGTTGATTAGCTTCTACATTCTCATCAACAACACCGACCTGCGCTCGCCTGAAAACGAGCTGTCGCTCATACCCTTTCCGCAAGACGAAATTTTTGCCAAAAAGCTGAACACCTTCGACGTCGTGATTCTGCAGAACTTTGGGTACACCGACCCGCAGGTTTCGATTTCAGCGTACGAGCGCAACGTCGAAGAATACGTGGCGGGCGGCGGCGCGTTGGCCATGATTGGCGGCGACCGTTCATTCGGTGAAGCGCGTTACCCCTTTCGCGATTTGGGCAGGGCGCTGCCGGTAGAACGCGCGGGCAATGCCGACGTGCAGCCGTTCAAGGCGCGGCTCACGCCCGAAGGCATGCGTCACCCGGTGACTGCCTTGGCGACGGGTGCGCGCTCGACCGATGCCGCGTGGAGCGCGATGCCCGCGGTGCCCGGCATCAACCTCACCCGCGCGAAACCCGGCGCGACGGTGTTGCTCGAGCACCCCTTCGTCAACGTCGACGGCAAAAATGCCCCCGTGCTGGCCCTGTGGGACTACCAGAAGGGCCGGGTGCTCACGCTTGCCACCGACGGCAGCTGGTACTGGGCTTTCCCCTCGCACGCGTCGGGAGCCCCCACGCGCGACTACGAGCGCTTCTGGGGCAATGCGCTGCGCTGGTTGGTGAGAGACCCTGATTTGACCACGTTGCAGGTGACGGCTGACCCCCCTTCGGTCGAGCCCGGCCGCCCGGTGGGGGTGGCGATTTCGGCGCGCACGCCTGACTACCAGCCGGCCGATGGAGCGCAAGTCACGGTCGAGCTGATTTCTGCTGAAGACGGCTCGAAGGCGGGCTTGCAAGAAGTCACCACCAGCGCCGACGGTACCGCGCGCATCGAGTTTCCCGCCATGCCCGCGGGGGCGTACCGCATCGTTGGCAAGGCCAAGAAGGGCGGCAAGTCGCTCGGTGAAGCGCAAGACGTGGTGGCGGTGCGCGCGGTGGGGCCTGAATTGGCAGATTCGCGGGTTGACGGTGCGTTGCTTGAAGCGTTGGCCAAGCGCTCGGGTGGCAAAGCGTTCACCTTGCCAACGGTGAATTTGCGTGACGTGCCGTTGAAAGAACCTCCGCTCGTCGAAGTGGGCCGCGCGAAAGACGAGCCCTTGTGGGACCGTTGGTATTGGCTGGCCCTGTTGGCCCTGGTGGCTGGCTCAGAGTGGTTACTGCGACGACGCTTCGGCTACGTGTGAAGAGTCATCTTTCAATCGATTCATAAAAAGGCGGGGTACTCTGGTGTCACTTTTGATTGTTCGCTTCAAGGCGGCGTCGGCAGTGGTGTGGTTCTCTCTGGGGAGCTGTCTGGCCATGACGGGGTGCGCGCATCGGCAAACCACTTCGGCTGCAGAAGCCGCTTCGGGTGGCGAGAACAACGTAGAGAATTTGCCCCTGCCTCCTGGCACAACCGGTCTGCCTATTTTCGGAGAGACGCTGGCGATCGCCGATGACATGACTGGCTTTTTGCGAGAGCGGTCAGCTCGGTACGGGCGCATTTTCAGGTCGAATGTGTTCTTTCGTGACGTCGCCTTCGTGTCGGGGCCCGACGCCGCCGCCGCGCTGCTCGACCCCAGCCGAGTCGACCGAGCCGGTGGGCACCCAAACCATGTTCGAGAGCTTTTTGGCGGCACCAACATCAACATGTACAACGGGCCGAAGCACACCGCGCTCAAGACGTTGCTGCTCGAGGGCTTCACCCGCGACGCCTTTGTCGCTTACCTGCCCGAGATCGATCGGTTGGTGTCGCAGTCGCTCAACGCCGCGGTCAACGCCGGCCAAGTGAAGTGGGCAGACGAGTTGCGCAAACTCGCCATTGAAGTCATTTGCCAAAACGTCTTGGGGCTCGCGCCGTCGTCAACCACCGACGAAATTCGCGCCGATTACATGGCCGTATTGTCTGGCATGACGTCGATTCCCATCGCGTTCCCGGGAACGACGTATTCGCGTGCGAAAAGTGCGCGCGATCGGCTGCTCGAGCGCTTTCGCACCTTGGTGGCTGAGCACCGCGCCCACCCCACGCAAGACGGGCTGTCGCGCATTTTGGCCGCCAAGCTTTCTGACGGTACGCAGTTTTCAGATGAAGAGCTGGTGCTCGAGCTGCACCACACCGTCATCGCGGGCTACATCGTGTTCGGCCTCTTGATGGACATTGGCTGGCAATTGCATGCTCAACCCGAAATTCTCGAGCGTGCCCGGGCCGAGGTCGAGCGCATGGGGCCCGCGCTCGATTTTGAAACCTTGTACAGCGCTCCTTACTTGACGCAGGTGGTGATGGAAGCAAAGCGCCACGCTCCGATTTTGCCGCTCGTCTTCGCGACCGCCAAAGAGACCTTCGCGCTCGGTGGGTATCGCATTCCGAAAGGGTGGGGCGTGTTTTGGGCGCTCACCAACGCGAACATGGACGAAAAAATGTGGACCCACCCTGAGCGCTTCGACCCCGATCGTTTTTCACCCGAGCGCGCCGAGCACCTGCGGCATGAGCACGCGTTCGTACCTCAAGGGTCGGGTCCGATGACGGGCCACAAATGTCTGGGCTTTGACTATTCGACCGTGGTGGCGTTGACGTTCGCGCGCCGCCTGTTGCTCGACTACCAGTGGGACCTGCCGGCCCAAGACTTCAGTTTGCGCTACGATTTGACGCCGGTGGAGCCGCGCGACGGACTTCTCGTCAAGCTGCGAAAGAGATTGCCCCCCGTTTCCGTCACAGCACCTTGAACGGAATTGGCAGCACCCGCGAAGTGGCGAAGGCCGGCGCCCACACGTTCTGCACTTCGTCAGAGGCAATGAACCGAGCGATGCGGGCGAAGGCTTCAGTCGCTCCCCCCAATTGCTGGGCCCAAGCCAAACCTGCGGCAGACAAGTTCGGCACCTCGTCAGCCGCTTCTTCGTCTGTGCGCACCGACACTGTCGTACGAAGCAACAACGCGCGAGGCACGTGCAGCGGCGCGAAGCGGGTGTGTTGAAAGGCCGGCACGCACGCTTGTTTCTTCAGCAGAAAGGCGAACAACGGCCGCTCACGAAGGTTGAAGACGAGCTTGATCGCGTGGCGATGGGGGTTCCACACGCCGCGAAAACGGTGATCACCTCGGGGAATCAACCGGCGTTCCAAATAACAAAACGCGGCGCTCTGTTGGGGTTCAACAACCCCGGTGGCGGGCGCGCTCAAGACGACGAACGGCCACAGGTTCGCCGCATCGAACGAGACGTTCGCACTCATCGCCTTCAACGCCGCAAGCTTCGAAAGCGAGGCCTCGGGCAGGCCGTGCTCCCGCGCAAAATGGGGTAGCTGCGACGGCTGGGCCTCGAAGAACGCACGCACCCGAGCGGCGAGCACGTCGCGTGACGTATCAACCCACAGCGACTCGAAGCGTGTTTTCAAACCGGTCAGTGAAACGGGCACCAACGTCTCGAGCAACTCGCCTTGCGCGCGCCACTTCGCATCGAGCGCTTCGGCTTCATCGACCGTTGGCCGCAGCAACCAATGCGGTGCGCTTGGCGTCAAAGCCCGCGGCGCTTGCAACTGGCGCGCTTCGAACGCGCCTTGCTGATCACGTGACTGATAGCGGGGGGCATGCTCGGTGCGGCGGCTCGTCCAGAAGGTGACGCAGGTGGCCACCTTTGCCCCGCTAAAAACCTTGGGCCCCAGGTGCAACACATGGCGCAGCGACAGTACCGAGAGCAGGTACTCGCGCAGCGGCCCATAGGCGTACGAATCGAGCAGCGAGCTCGGCGTCACATAGGCAAGCAAGCCGTCGCGCGCACGCAATCGCTCGGTCGCACGCAAGAGAAACAACACGTAATCGTCACGCAGACTGGTGCCACTTGGCATGCGCAGAGACGGTGGAATCAGCGCCCGCAACAGCGCGGGCTCGTCGAGCAGCGAAGAGCGCCCCTGAAACGGCGGGTTGCCCAGCCAAGCTTCGAAAGAACCTTCGTTCAATTGCGGCCACCACCCGTCAATAGAAGCGGTGAGGCTGTTGCCTTCGGCGAGCTGCGCGTCGGGCAGCCGTTCTGCGCAGGTCTGCAAGGCGATGGGTGAAAGGTCAGCCCCGAAGAGGCGGGCGTGGGGCCAGGCGCGCCGGGCTCCCGCCAAGAAGGCACCGGCACCACAGGCCGGGTCGATGACGTTGAAGGCGACAGACGGCAGCCATTGGGTGGCAACCGCCACCACCGCGTCGACCAGGGGTGCAGGAGAAAAGTAAATGCCCTTGGCTCGCCGCTGCGTTTGCGGCAGCCTCTGCGCCAAGGCCTCTTCATCAACGGCCAAACCGGCGGGAGACTTGGCAGCATGACCAGCGGGCATCGTGTGCGTCTTAAAATTGAAGGTTTGGTTCAAGGGGTTGGCTTTCGTGATGCAACTCAAGAGCGAGCCCGCCAATTAGGCCTCACGGGCTGGGTGCGCAACCTCGAGGGCGGCGGCGTCGAGGTGGTGGCCGAGGGCGATGAGGCCCGTATCGAAAGCTTTGTGCAATGGTGTTCTCGTGGCCCGCCGTCGGCTGAGGTACGCTCTACGCACGTGATGCGCGAGGCGGCGACGGGCGAATTTCAGGTTTTTACGGTGCGCCGGTGAACATCTATTCTGACGGACCGCTGACACACGTGCTGGGTATTCGCCCGGGCATGAAGCTGGGCTTAATCAACCCGCCCGAAGGTTTCGTGGAGTTGCTCTCGCCGCTCCCGGCAGGCTGCGAGTGGTTGCCGTCGGCCAAAACCGGGCTCGACATCACGCTGTTTTTTGCTTCACGAAAAGTAGAATTGGTCGAAAAATTACCCAGTTTGGCGCAAGGCATGGCGGTCACCGGCAGCATTTGGGTCTGTTACGTGCCGGGGGCTGAAAACCCCGCGGTGCCGACCGAAGAATTCATTCGTCTCGCGGCCTTAGAGATGGGGTTGGTCGATAACAAGCGAGCGATTTTGACCTCGAAATGGGCCGGGTTACGGCTCGTATGGAGACCTCGAACACCACGGCTTGAAAAACCTCAGATTCAAGTGTGAGGCCCCTTTACAGGTCGGCCTTTTCCATGAAAGGGTGCAAAAAAAAGTTTTGGCGGGGGCCTTACCCGCCACAGGTTCTTCAATGACCTGCCAAACATTTCGTTGAAAAAGGCACACCACGGCCCGTCGTTTGGGGCCCATGCAGTTCACTCGCAGGGAGTCTCGTGGCAACTGAGCACGAGTCCATCATTCGGTTGACGGTTTGCCCGCGGCTTGGCCGTGTGGCAGCTCACCTGCCTTTTGCGCTTTCAGGTTCACGTTTCTCGCTCTTGTCTTGGTTTTCGGGCGGAGGCGGCGGCCGTGCGCAGTTAGGGTTTTTCCATGAGCAGTATTCTGGTGATCAACGCCGCGGGCCGCGAGACCCGCGTGGCGCTGGTCGAAAACGGTCACATCGCTGAGTTCTATCTCGAGCGAAACAAAGACAAAGGCATCGTCGGCAACATCTACAAGGGTCGGGTGACCCGGGTGCTGCCTGGCATGCAGGCCGCGTTCGTCGATGTCGGGCTAGACAAAGCCGCGTTTCTTTACGTGACCGACGTCTTTTACGACCCCGAGTTTTCCAAGGCGCACTTCGAGCTCACAGAAGGCGAGCACGACGAATCGTCTGACGTGCCCGACGAGCCCGACGCGCATGCCCATGGCGACGAAGCTGCGGTTGACCAAGCGGCCGAAGCCCACGATGCCGCGCACGCCGAAGCCGCTCACCCTGAAAGCGCGGTAGAGCGTCATGAAGAGGGCGCGCACCCAGTCGAAGGTGCCCACCAGGCCGACGCAGTAGAGGCCATCGAATTGCCTGAGTCGGTCGACGTGTCGATGACCGGCGAGCACGAAGTGGTGACCTTCGAATCAGTGACGCCCGCGGTGACTGGAGCTGAAGTGCTGGCGACGGCAATTGCCGCAAGTCAAGCCGCTCCGGAGCAGGGGCCCGCTGCGGGCGCTGAAACAGCCGTCAGTTCACCCACTGGCGCTGACGTGGTGCACCAGGCGATCGCCGACGCGCAAGAGACGAAGGGCCAATTGCGAGCCCCGCGTGAACAACGTCACCGTGAGAGCCGCCGCGACCGTGAGCGCAAACGCGAAGAGCGCCGCGAAGAAAAGCGTGAGCGCAAGACGGCCCGCATCGAAGACTTGCTCAAGGTCGGCCAAGAAGTGTTGGTGCAAATATCAAAAGACCCCATTGGCACCAAAGGCGCGCGCCTCACCTCGCACATTTCGATTCCCGGCCGGCATTTGGTGTTCATGCCCACCGTCGATCATGTCGGCATCAGCCGCCGCATCGGCAACGAAAAGGAACGCCGCCGACTGCGCGAGATTGTCGACGGCCTGCGACCGCCCGGCACGGGCTTCATCGTTCGCACGGTGGCCGAAAACGTTCCCAAAGAGAAGTTGGAAGCCGACATTCGCTTCCTCATCGAAGTGTGGAACGAAACGGTGCGCAAGAACGAGAAGCAGCGCCAGCCGGGCTTGATGCACCCCGACTTAGACCTGATTCTGCGCGCGACGCGTGACTTGTTCGCCCAAGACGTCGAGAAGTTGGTGATCGACGACCGCGATGAGTACGAGCGCGTGGTGAATTTCGTGAGCAGCCAAGACGCCGCGTTGAAAGACCGCGTGCTGTTGCACGACAACGAAGAGCCCATTTTTGACGCTTACGGCATCGAAGAAGAAATCAAGCGTGCCACGCAGCGCAAGGTGTGGCTGAAGAGCGGCGGCTATTTGATTATGGACCAAGCCGAAGCGTTGACGGCGATCGACGTCAACTCGGGCCGTTACGTGGGCAAGAAGAGCCTCGAAGAGACGATTACCCGCATCAACGTCGAAGCGGCCAAAGAAATCGTCTACCAGCTGCGCCTGCGCAACATCGGCGGCATCATCATTTGCGACTTCATCGACATGGAGAAGCAACAGAACCGCGACAAGGTCTTCAAGGCGCTCCAAGAAGCGCTCGGTCGTGACAAGGCCAAGACCAACGTGCTGCGCATTTCTGAGTTGGGTTTGGTCGAGATGACCCGCAAGCGCGTGCGCGAGTCGATTGGCCGCATGCTGCATGAAGACTGCGCCTATTGCGACGGCCAGGGCTTCGTAAAAACCCCCACCACGGTGGCGTACGAAATTTTTCGCGAGCTGCGCCGCTCGGCCGGCTCGTACAAAGACCCCACTCTGGTTATCAACTGTCAGCACGAAGTCGCCAACCTGTTGCTCGGAGAAGAAAAGGGCGAGCTGCGCCATTTGATGGACCGCTTCAACAAGACAATTCAGGTCAAGCCGCGCACCGACATTCACCGCGAGCAGTACGACATTTATGCGCGCCCGCTGCATGGCAATGAGTACAAGGTGGCCAGCTCGGCCGACCCGGTAACGCCTGCGCAATACGGGGCTCCCAAACGCCCCGCGGCCAATGAGCCGCCGTCGCGGCAAGACCGCGGTGGGGGAGGAGGCGGCGGTGGCGGCGAGCGCGACCGTGAGCGCGGTGGCCGTGGCCGAAACCGTGGGCGCGACCGTGGCAATGGGCGGCGCGACGAGCGTCGTGAAGAGCGCCGCGAAGAACGTCAAGCCAACAGCCGGCAGGGTGGCGGTGGTGGCAACGCGAACCGCGAAGGCAGCGTGAACCATAGCGGTGGTGGCAGCGCCGAGCGTGAGGCCGAGCCTGAAATGCCGCACGTCGCAGCCAGCGCTTCTTCTGAGCCCAGCGCCTAAAGAACCGTTTACCTGATCGTCGCGAGGGTGCTTAAGACCGAAGCGAGGCGGGCGCCCCCGGAGGCGTGCCGTTGGGCGCGTCGAGAAGCGGCCTGACGAGGCTGCACGCCGCAGCACCTCGCAGCCAGTCTCCCGGCCCACTCCCGGCACAACTCAGAGACTCTCTCGCCCTTCTCAAGGCAGATGGCGAACGCATTCCAGGGCACGGCTCCCTCCGCCGCCGCACCCCATCACGTGTCAATCATCTACCCGGCCCCGTACCCGCACCCGTAACCCGCCTCCCGTACCCTTCACCGAACGCGAACGCGCACGCGAACTCATTACTCTGGCTTCAAGCAAGCCGCATTGCCATGTCAGGTATGCGCCCGGGTACACGTTCTATCTCGCTGCTTACCTTCGCGGGCCTCTGCGCTAGTCTTCACCCCGAAGGGGACGAAATGGCCTTGCCGGTCGAACGAAGAAGAGGGGTACGTCGCAGCGTCAATCGCGAATTTCGCAGTGTCGACGAATTCATCGCCGAATACGTGACGAACCTGTCGCGCAGCGGGGTGTTCATCAAATCAGATGATCCACTGCCGGTGGGCACGCGCGTCAACCTCAAGTTCACCGTCATTATGGAAGACCTCGAAACCATCGAGGGCGTGGGTGAAGTGGTGCGCACCGTGTACCCCGAAGACCATGATGGCGAGGCAGGCATGGGCGTGGTGTTTATCGAGCTGTCGTCGGTTTCACGCCAGTTGATTGAGAAGATTCTGGTCAGACGCGGTTAACCCATTAGGGTAGCGCCGCGAGATGCACAGTAACGCCACAGAGCGAAGTCTCAGGTGCTTTCGCGGTGAATAAGCCGATGCCCACCGGGCCGACCCGGTTCGACCGCTGGGCGCAGTCTCTGCGCCAACGCAAGACCGGGCGCTTCACCCTCGATACGTTGCAGGGTCTGCGCGGGTTGGTGCTCGGTTTTCGCGGTGACTCCATCGCGGTACGTGCTGGCAATCTCACTTTCATCACATTGACTTCGTTGGTGCCTTTGGTCGCGGTTGGCGTGGCCCTGTTGCAAAGCTTTCATCAAAAGCGCCTGCAAGAATTGCTCGCCGGTTTCATTCGCGACGTGCTCGCGCCGGGCATCGCGCTGCGCACTGACCAAGCGCTACAACACCTGGTGAGTGCCGCCAGCTCGCGCACCGCGGGCAGTGTGTCGTTCTTCGTGCTCCTTTTTTCGGCGGGCTTGTTGCTGCGCCACCTCGACGCGTCGCTCAATGAAATTTGGGCGGTGCAGCGAAAGCGCGCGCTGGGGGTAAGTATTTTGCTTTACGCGGGCCTGGTGCTGCTTGGGCCCTTGGTCGTGGGCATCACCTTGCTGGGCACCGACAACCTGCGCCGGCTGGTGCTGTGGTTGCAACTGCCTTTTTCAAGCGTGGTGCTCGAGCTCGTTACGCTCAGCACGGCGATGGGCGCGTTTACTCTGCTCTATAAGTTGGCGCCGCATGCGCCGGTGCGCTGGCGTTCAGCGCTGTCGGGAGGCCTGATTGCAGGCGGCGCGTGGGAAATTGCGCGCAACAGTTACTCGTCAATCGCCGGCGCGGTGTTTAGCGCCAACCCGGTGTACGGTGCGCTCGGTATTGCGCCTCTCTTTTTAATGTGGATTTACGTGAGCTGGTGTCTCGTCATCTTTGGCGCGCGGCTCGCTTACGCAGTGGAGCACGCCGGTTACCGCAGTGAATTGCTCCACTTGCATTCGCACCCGCGCGCGAGAGAGTTGATTGGCGCGGGCCTCGCCAAAGCCGTCGCTGCCGCGGTGCTCAACAGTAGCAAAGGGCCCACGGTCAAAAGTGCGGCGAAGAGTCTCGATATTCCCGCTCAGTTGGTGGCCGAAGTTGCCGACGCGTTGATTCGCCAGGGCCTGCTGTCGATGGCCGAAGACGGCGAATTGAAACCCACCCGGTCACCCGAGACGCTCACCCTGGCAGATATTTCAATGGCCGTCGGAGGCACCTTGGCGCCCATGACACAAGACGCTCCAATGAAAAAAGACAATGGATTTCAGGAGCTTACGTCTATTTTTGCGACGGCCGACCAAGCCAGTTATGCCGCGCTGCATGACACCCATTGGGTGGCGCTGGTCAACAAAAGATGAGGATTCTTGCGAGCTTGGCTAACCGCGCATACGCTCGAGGGGTTCTTACCGAGGAGCGCGCGTGCTCAAAAGTGATCTGGTCAATGTGCTGGTTGCGAAGCGTGGGGTGACCCAGAAGCAGGCCGAAGCGACCATTGAAACAATTTTTGGCGCGATGAAAGAAGCGTTGGTGCGTGGAGAGAACATCGAAATACGTGGGCTTGGCGCCTTTCACGTCAAGCACTACCCGGGTTACCAAGGCCGCAACCCCAAGACCGGCCAGGTGATTCCAGTGAAAGAGAAGCGGGGCATTCTTTTTCGTACCGGCAAAGAGTTGCGCGACCGCGTCAACCGTCCCGCGGGCGCGCCCGGCGGCGACAACAAGTAACCGGCTTACAGCGGGAAGCCGTACTTAGGCGATTTGTAGCCTGCCCATCGGCCGCACTTGCCGCGACGGGTCAAGCTCGGCGTATGTCAGAATCGCGATTTGCGGAAACGCGCCCTCGAGCAATTTACGTAAAGTTCTGCGTACATCGGGCGATGCCAAGACCACGGTCTTCTTTTCACCGAGTAGACGCCGCGCTCCTTCGATGATGGCTGCGAGCTGATGCGGGTCGACAGCGCCGCGAGGGCCTCCTTGACGCAGTAGCTCTTCAACCGCGGGGTCGACCAAGTAAGCGTAGAGCGGCCCTTCGGTTGCGTGCTGGTAGCTGAGCTGGCGACTCAACGCTTGCCGACAATGTTCGGCCAGTGCCGCGGCGTCACCTTGCGCGGCGGGAGACACCAGCGCGTCGAGCAGCACCCGTAAGTTGCGAATGCTCACCTGTTCTTCCACCAGACGCCGCAGAACGTCGGTGAGCAACGCGAGAGGCACCTTCGCCAATGCTTCTCGCACCAGCGCCGGTGAACGCGTTTCGAGCGTGTCGAGTGCGCCGCGCACTTCTTGAATGCCGACGAAGTGCATTCCATGACGGCTCAACACTTGGCCGACGTGCTCGCACATCAATTCGCGCGCGGTACGCACGACATGGCCGAGCGCACGGGCGCGCTCTGACTGAATGTCGTCAATGCGAGAGCTGGGCTTACCGGTCACCGGGCACTTGAAGGGTTGTGCGTCGATGCTGTGCGGGGTCAACTGTTCAGGTGGCGCCACGACATAGCTGGCGCCTACCGCCACTTCGCCCATCGCGGTGGGCACTTCGTCAATAGACACGCGGTAGTGCCCGTTCGGCAGCGCCGCGCCGGTGCGCACGCGAATGGGTGGCAGCCGCACGCCGAGCTGTTGATAGACTTGCTCGTGCACCCGCGCCAAGTCGCCATTGACGAAGCTGGCGCCTTGCGCAAGTGGCGAAATATCGGCCGCCAAGTCGACCACAATGGGCGACACCCCCACGGCATGGTCTTTTTTGACCTCTGCCAGGCCCGCCGCGGCGGCGCTGGGTGGTTGAGAAGCCGACGGTTCTGGCTTGGCCCCCGCCGCCGTGACTGGCTGGGCCATCGCCCACGCCGCGAAGCCAAGAAGTGCGGCGAGCCCGCTAAACACCCACGCCGGCATGCCTGGCATCAGCGCCATGGCCCCGCAGACCGAGGCCACTACCCACAGTGACGTGGGGCGGCCGAAAAACTGTGTTCCAATTTCAGCGCCGAGTGACGATGAAGCGTCTTCACCGGCGACGCGCGTGACGACCAGGCCCGCTGCCACCGCGACGCAAAGCGAGGGGAGCTGAGACACCAAGCCGTCGCCAATGGCGATGAGCGCGTAAGTGGCGGCTGCTTCTTTGAACGACATGCCGCCGTTCATCACGCCGATGACCGTACCGCCCGCCAAGTTGACGAGCGCGATGACCAAGCCCGCGATGACGTCACCCTTGACGAACTTCATCGCACCGTCCATCGCGCCGAAGAGCTGCGACTCACGCTCCAATTCACGGCGGCGGGCCTTGGCTGCGGCAGGGTCAATTGTTCCCGAGCGCAAATCAGCATCGATAGACATTTGCTTGCCAGGCATGGCGTCGAGAGTGAAACGGGCTGACACTTCGGCCACGCGCTCGGCGCCTTTGGCTACCACCAAAAACTGCACCAGGGTGAGAATGCAAAAAATCACCGCGCCGACCACGAAGTTGCCGCGCACCACGAAGTCTCCAAATGCCTGAATGATTTCGCCCGCGTGGCCATCGGTCAGTGCCAACCGCGTCGACGAGACGTTCATCGCCAAGCGAAACAGCGTGGTGAAAAGGAGCAGCGTGGGAAACGTTGCCAGCTTGAGCGGTTCTTTGGCTTGCAGCGCCGCCACCAGCAGCGCAACACCAGCAGCCAAGTTGAGCGCGATGCCGATGTCTAACGCCCATTCGGGCAAGGGCACCACCATCGCCGCGACAATGGCCGACACCATGGCCGCCAACACCACTTCTGACGACGCTTTGGCCCCACGCAGGGTACGGGTGGCGATGTCGAGCAAGCTCATGGCGGCGTTCTTTCTTGTGCAGCGGTTTCGGCGGCGACTTTGAGAACCACGGCCGCCGCTTGGTACAGCTCTTCGGGAATCTCTTCGCCCAAATCGAAATGAATCAGGCTGCGCGCGAGGGGAACGTCGCGAACGATGGAGATGTGGTGCTGGGTGGCTTCGGCACGAATGTCGAGCGCCTGCTCGTCACGGCCCTTGGCCACCAAGTAGGGCGCGTCACATTCTGACTCGACATAGCGGAGCGCCACCGCGATGTGCGTAGGGTTTACCACCACCACGTTGGCGTTGCGCACGCCTTGCTTACCGCCTCCTGCCATCATTTGGCGGTGCCGCGATTGTCGCTGCGATTTGAGCCGGGGGTCGCCCTCGCTGTCGCGGTGCTCGCGCTTCACTTCTTCGCGGGTCATCATGAGCGACTGCTGGTGGGCGCGCAGTTCAAGCATGTAGTCGAGGGCACCCAAAACCAGTATCAGCACCAACAGTGCTTCAAGCGCGTCGATGAAGCCACCCCACGCCAGCGGCAGCAGGGTAGGCAACGGGAGCGGCACGGTTGACCGTTGGGCTATCTCTGCGCCGTTTGACCACGCCCAAGCGAGAACAATGACCGCGAGCAGCACGCCTTTGGCAAGCGTGAGCCAATGTTTTGCACTGGCCAGTTGGGTGAAGGCTTTACCCGGCTGCAAATTTTCAATCTTGGGCAGCGTATGAGCGGGGTCGAAGGCGCCACGGGTGGTGAAGAGCCCGACGATGACCACGGGTACGGTCGCCGACAGGCCAACGGTGAGCGCCAAGCGGGCGAAGTGCTCAGTGCCCTCTTTCAGTGCGGTACCCAGCGGCACGTTCGTCAGTAGCCAGAGTTGCGCACACCAGGGCTCAAAGCGCGCCGACCAGCCTTGCCACGCCGCCGACAGCGCCAGCCAGGCGCCTGCGTAAGACACCGCAGCATTCAGCCAAGCGCTGCGCGGGTATTGCCCCTTTTTCGCTGCTTCGGCTTTGCGGTGGGGTGTCGGTTGTTCGGTCTTCGAGCTCATGGCCCCGCCCCGACGAGTGCTGCGAGGTGGCCCGGCAGCGTGTGCAAGTGGTTGAGCAGTTGGGTGTTGAGCGCATTCACGCCCAGCAGCAACACCACTGCGCCGGCCATCAACCGGCCGCTGGCCGCCATATCGTGCAGCGACATCTTTGGAGCCAGGCGCGCTGCCGCGGCCAACCCAGCGTCGACCAGCAAAGCGATGCACGCCACCGGAGCCCCGATAATGAAGCTGACGGCGAATGCGGTGCTCAACGCCGAAAGCGCTGGCGTGGGGTCGAAGCTCGAGACGCTCCACGTGCCAATTGGCAAGGTGCGAAAGCTCAGCCACAGCGCGCGGATGAAATCGCTCATTGCTCCCGAGACAATGGCCCCGACAATGAGCAGCTGATGTAACAACTCACCGCTCGCTGCTTCGCGCGAGCCTGCCAAGGGCAACACCACTTCAGCTGAAGCCCCGCGAAACGTGTCGATGAAACGCCCGGTCATGCGCGCGGCGTCAAAAGGCAGCGAAGACAAAAAGCCAATCACCGTGCCCAGGAGCACCTCACTGGCGCAGGCGGTGGTGAAGGCGGCCAAGTCGTGCGCGGCTGCGAGGGGAGCGTCAGCCCCGTGAATATGCACCGCACCGGCCAAGGCCAAAGTCAGCGTCAGACGTACCGTGGTGGTGAGCGCTACGCCTCCCAGAAGTGGGCACATCAACGTCACCGGTAACAGCCGCAACGCGCACAGCGTCACACCCGCCAAGTGGGGAGCGAACACGGTGAAGAAGGCGTCTGCGCCGCTCAAAACCGAACTCCCACCAGCGCGTTCATCAACTGAGTGGTGAAAATGGTGAGCTGGCTGGCGACCCACGGGCCCGACAACACCAGCGCCGCCACGGCAGCGCACAACTTGGGCACCACTGAAAGCGTCGATTCTTGAATTTGCGTCGCGGTCTGTAAAATGCTCATCACCAAGCCCACCACCAGGCTGGCGAGCACGGCGGGCAGTGAGGCCACCACCATCAACAGCAACGCCTCACGTGCGAGCGACAGCAGTTGCGTCTGGCTCATGGGCGGTACCCGAGAATCAAGCCGCGCGCGAGCAGGCCCCAACCGTCGACCGAGACGAAGAGCAGCAGTTTGAATGGCAAGCTGACTTGGCTGGGCGACAAGGTCTGCATGCCGAGCGCGAGCAGCACGTTGGCGACAATCATGTCGAGTACGAGAAAAGGCAGAAAAATGAGAAAGCCCAGCACGAAGGCTTCTTTCAGCTCGGTAATCACGAAGGCGGGAATCACCACCGTCAAGTTGCTCTCTGCAACGAGCGCGGCTTGTTCTGGCGGGCGCAGCTCGCGGGCCAGTTCGGCGAAGCGTTGCAACTCTTCAGGGCTGGCATGCACGGCGAGAAACTCGCGTAACGGCACAGCAACGGCTTCAGCAGCCGAAACGATGCGTGACCCGCTCAGCTCGTCACCATAGGTCTCGCGCCCAATCGCCATCATGCGCTCAGCCACCGGAGCCATGATGTGGGCCGAAAGCACCGCGGCGAGGCCCGTCAGTACGAGCGTAGGCGGCGCTTGCTGCGTGCCCATGGCCGAGCGGGTGAGCGACAACACCACGGCGATCTTCGAAAAACTGGTCAGCATCACCACGGCGAAAGGCACCACGGCCAGTAGCGCCAACAACCCCATCATGGGCAGCGGAGCGCTGGCCAGGCTGTTGATGTCCTGGGTGCCAGCCGCAGCGAGAAGGAGCGGAATCACGACGTGCGCTCCTTCACCTGTGCGAATGAGGGGCGCGCATCGAGCTCGACGACTTGCGCATGGCGCTCACCGTGCACGACGAGAAAGGAGCGGGCGTCGACTTCAATGAGGCAGACCTGGTTGCGAGATGACAGCGTGAGCCGCGACACCAATTTTGCTCTGGGCACTTCGGCTGTTTCGCGTTTCCACCGCGACGTCAGTACCGCGCCTGCGGTGAGCGCAGCGCCCAAAATAAGCAGCCTGCTGAACCCAGTGGTTTGTACCGTCACGGCGCCCAGCGCAACCGCACCCAGTGTGAGCAAGAGTAACCACGCCCATCGCGAGAGGAAAAGTGCGTTGAAGTTCATGGGAGTCTCTCGAAAGGGTTAAGCCGCCTGTTGCTCGGTGGCGTACGGTGTGGCGCGGCGCGGCTGGCCCGTGCGCGTGCGTGCGGTGGTGCGGCGTCGCAAACGCACCGCCAGGTAAGCGACGCAGGCCACCAGCATCAGCAACACGCCGCTCACCACCAGTGCCCAGGTCGTTCTTCGCTCAGCGGGCTTGGCCAGCGTGGCGACCGAAATTTGCACTGCCACTGTGTCGATAATCAACGTTACATCGTCAGCGCGCAGCCCCTCGACAGACGCGGCAATCAATGCACGCAGTTCGTCACGCTCTTTTCGCAACGCCTCGGTGCGTTCGGCCTGCACCCGCAGCAACACCGATGCTTTCGAGGGAGCCACCGGCTGATTGGGCCGGGGCGCCTCGGGAATCACCAACTCGACGCCGGCCGAAGCTACGCCGTCAATTGTTTCTAACGTTTGCTCGATGTCACCTTCGAGGGCTTCATGTTGACGCAGCTTTTCGGCGGTAGGCGTATCGACGAAGCCGCTGGGGGCCATGACTTCACGGGTGGTGCTGCGCGGCGGCCGTGGCAGTTTGAGCTCAATCAACAGCCGCAACGCCGCGTCACTTTGCCCGTCGGCCACTTCAACTGCCCAGCTGTTCTTCTTGGTGCGGTCGGGTACCTTCGAGGCCTCGAACCCGCGCGAGGTGAGCGCGGCCACCACTTCATTGGCGTCGCGTTCGTCGAGCGCGTGGTGAACTTGGTTTCGGCAACCCGCCGACAGAACGACAATGCACAGCAAAGGGAGCGTACGGAACATGGCGTGAGCCTTTTGACTAAACCTGGGTTTGAAGAACCTGCTTCACGCCGCCGGTGGCCTTTTCAACGACCTTGCCGGCCAAATCGAGCTCTTGGTTGGCGCGGTAGACGCGGGTTTGCAGTGCCAGCAGTTCGGCAGCGGTGAACGAGTGGCCCGACTCGGCCATTTTCAGCACTGCGTCCATTCGCTTTTGCGCCTGCGACACACTGTCTAACACGTGGGCGGTCGACGCTTGCGCAGGCGTCTGCCCGACGACTGTTTTCACGGCGTGAAGCTGTTGCTGGCCCGCGTCTGCGCCTGCGACACTTTTCACTGCGTCGGCGAACGTGCTGTGCGGCGTGACGGCGGGTGCCATGGGCGAGCCCACCGCGGCAGAAATAGAAGAGATGTTCATCGGCGGTGGCCCTAGCGAATGTTGCCAATGGCGGCCTTGGCCGAGTCGTGGCGCACTTTGATGATGTTGCTCAGCGCATTGTATTCGCGGCTTTCTTGCTGCATCGCGTTCTGCATCGCCAAGTACTCAGCTGACTGCTGGCGCATTTGCAGCAGCGTGCCGTTCAGGCCGTCGTCGGCGGCGCTCACCAAAGGTTGCTCGTTGCCGATGACCGCCGTGCCCCGCGAGGCGGCCACCATGGCTGGCGGTGTGTTGGCGTTGGCGAGCGAGACGACCGCCGAGATCGCGGTGCTCAACACCGGTACCCCCGGCACGGCGCTGGCAATGGCATCGCCTACGCGCACCACACCGTTGGCCGCGGCGGCCATGGCTTGCCCGAATGAATGCTTGGGTGTCTGCCGGGGAACATCGAAAGTGGTGTTGACCAAGGCCAGCCGGTTGCTCGATTCCATGGGTGCTCCAAGAAAAGGGTTGAACGACGCTGGCCCCTTTTTCACCCCGTGTGCCCAAGCTAACGTCCTGAAAATACTTCAGGCCTAACGGCACCCCGTCCCTGTGCAGAGATGGAGAGGCCCGCCGCGTGGACTGAAAAGTTGCGAGCGTTACAGGGCGAGCCACACTGGTTGGCGCCTGTCGCACCCTTCAATCGGAGCCACACCACCATGATGCACGCCGCCACCACCACTGCCCCTCGTTTTCACCCGCGTGTCGACGCGAATTTCATGGTGAAGCTGCTCATTGACGGCAAGTCGGTGTTGGCCAAAGCCCGCGACCTCTCGATGGCTGGTTTGAGCCTGGTGGGCGACTTTCACCACCTGGGCGACCGTATTTCGCTGTCGATTCCCCTGCCGAATGATCGCGAAGTGAAGACGCGGGCTCGCATCAAGCGCCGGGGCGAAGAGCAATTGGCGGTCGAATTCGAACCGCTCGACTGGGACGACATGTTCGCCCTCGCGCGCTACCTGCACCCGCGCTTGCCATAGCGAAAGGCTGTTAAGCCGGCGTGCCGCGCAGCTTGCTGACGAGCGCCATCAATTCAGCGCCGCGAAACGGTTTTTGAATGTAGCCCGACGCTCCGGCCTTGGCGGCGGCGTCGACGTCAGCTTTTTTCGACTTGGCCGTCAGCATGTACACGGGCGTACCAGCGGTTTCGGGCGCCGCCTTGATTAACCGGCAAATCGTCAACCCGTCCATTTGCGGCAACACCACGTCGAGCAGAATCAAGTGGTAGCGGCCCGAGCGCGCCATTTTCAAACCTTCGGGGCCGGTTGAAGCCGTGTCGACCGTCAACGTGCCATCGGCCAGCATGTTCTTCACCAACTCTCGAATGACGGGTTCGTCTTCAATGATGAGCACGTTGAAGGGCGATGAGTTGCTGGGCATGTGCGCCTGAATTTACTCGTAAGCCAGCGCTTCGACGACATTCAAATGTGAAGCTTTTCTGGCTGGGTAGACACCGGCCACTGTCGCACACGCCGCCGCCGCCAAACCAAACTGTAAAGCCATTGCGGTAGGAAACACATAGGGCACACGCCAACCCGTGCCTTCCACTCCCACCACCTGGGTGATGATGTAACCCAAGAAATAGCCAGCCAAGGCACCGAGCACCGAGCCAGTCATGCCCATGAGCCCGGCTTCGGTGACGAAGAGTGACACCACCTGCCGGCGGCTGGCTCCAATGGCACGCAAGAGGCCAATTTCTCTCGTGCGGTCGATAATCGCCGCGAGCAATGTGTTGATGACGCCGAGCAGCGCAAGCAAAGCAGCGACAATCTCCATTGCATAGGTCATCGCAAACGCGTCGTCGACGAGCCGCTTCGCTTCAGCCCGCAACTCTTGGTTAGAAAGCACGTATAGATTGAACTTCTCGCCCCAGTTTTGCGTGACAAGTTGGCGTGTGGCTTCAAGCTGGCTGCGGTCTTTCAAATACAACTCAAACGTGTCGACGCGGGTGTCTTTGAAGTGCTCGACGAAAATACGCCGGTCGAGAAACAGCACGCCTTGATCAGAAGTGTAGTCAGTAATCACCGCCGACACTTGGTACTCGCGCTCACCGGTCGGGGTGCGCACTTGAAAACGGCTGCCCGGGTGCAAGTGGCGACGCCGGCTGAAGTTTTCTGAGACGGTGACTTTGTTTTGCTGGCGTTCTTCCCACGAGGGCAGCTTGCCTTCGAGCACTTCAGGCTTGCCGCGGGTGCCGTAAATGTCGGGGTTCAACGAGATGATGTAGATGCGCAGGCCCATCACGTCGTGGGGCAACACGCGCAATTTGTCGACGTGCTCGACCGCGGGCAGCTTGGCCAATTCGTCGGCGAGGTCTTCTTGCATCGGAGTGTTCTGCACGCCCGACACACGCGCCGACGAGGTGATGAACAAGTCGGCGGGCACTGAGCGCTCTATCCACCGCTCGGAGCTGTGCTGAAAAGAGCCCACGAAACCGGCGACGCACAACGTCATGCCCACGCCAATGGCCAGCGCCGACACCGGCACCGCCGTACGCACTGGCGAGCGCGAAAAATTTTCAGCCGCAAGGCGGCCAGTCATACCGAAGAGTCGCTCCGACGGTCGCACCAACACCCCGCGCAGCAAGACCAACAGCCGCGGAGAAAGCAGCGACGCGGCCATCAAAATGCAGAACATTGCCAAGTACCCACCCACCGGCAGGTTCTCAACCGGAGCGGGAATCAAACTGGCGGGGTAGGTGAGGGCGAGCATCGACAGACCGACCACCGTGGGCCAACGCAGGCTCGCCACCGCACGGGCCGAGAGCGCATCGCGCCGCAAGGCTTCAACCGGTTGCACCCGTGCTGCCATGTCGGCCGGGCGCAAGGCGGCGAACAAGCTGCCCAGCACCCCGAGCGCGACGCCGAGCGAAATTTCGGTCGGGCGGAGCGTCACCGGGTCGGCCTGCACCTGAAAGTAGAGCGATGAAACGGTGTCGGTGACGCCGCGCAAGGCATAGCGGCCGATGACAGCTCCGAAGGCGATGCCGATGGCCGAACCGAGGCTGCCCACCAGCACCGCTTCGAGCGCAAACAAGGCCCGCACCCGCCGGCGTGTGGCGCCCAGCGCGCGCAGGGTGCCGATTTCGCGGCGCCGCTGCATCACCCCGATAGAGACGGTGTTGTAGACGAGAAAGACGCCCACCAAGAGGGCCACCGCCGAGCCCAAGTTGAGGCCGAGCTGAAAGCTGCGCACCATTTTTTCGACCGATTGCCCGCGCCGGTCGGGGCGCTCGACCTCGAAGGCCGTGCCGAGCGACGTCTGCAGCGCGCGTTGGGTGGGCTCGACATCGCCCGCGGCGGTGGCCACGTCGATGCGGTCTAAATGGCCCTGCCGCGAGAACGCCTCTTGCGCCGAGGGCAGAAACATCACCGCCACCGCGCCGGCGAATGCCTTGAGAGGCCCCTCGTCTTTGAGCAACGCATGCACCACGAAAGGCTGCGCCCCGCTCGACGTCATCAGCGTCAAGGTGTCGCCAGTCTTCAGGTGGTGCGTCGCCGCGAAGCGCTGTGAGAGCAGCAGGCGGTCGGTAGAGTTCAAAAACTCCAAATCATCGGTAAGCCCCGAAATGTCGCGGTCGACACCTTCGAGCGTGCGGAAATAGCCGTCATCGAGCAAGTCGACGCCCATCACCAAGAGCCGTTCTTGCGGCAGGCCCTTCACGGGTAGCACCGCGCTCACGGTGCCTGAAGCGTGCTTCACCCCTTTCGTCTGTTTCACTTTTTCGAGCACCGCTTCGTCAAAGCCCGAGAGCCCCGCGGCGACGCTCAAGTCAGCTTTGCCTGCCACCGTGTCAATGGTCGACCGAAACGCCTTCATCACGGCGCTGTTGATAGAAGTGATGCCCACCAAGGTCGCCACGCCCACCGAAACACCGGCCACCGTAAGCGCTGAGCGAAGCGGCGTGCGCAGCAGGTGACGAAACGAAATCAGTCGCAGCAGTGAAAGCACGGAGTGGAAGCCTCGTTGGAAATTTAATGATAAATAGATGGTTAATAATAATAAATATCGTTGGTTTTAGTCTTGGTGACGATCTAACAATGTTTTGTTCTTTGCAGTTAACCCCAATTTTTCGCCGAGGAATCGCATGTCGACCGACCCGCTTCGTACCTTTCTCGAGATTCCCTACGACAAGCTCGAGGAACTGAACCTCGAAGCCAAGCAACAACGCATCGACAGGGTCGACCCGGGCAAGGTTCAGGAGCAGCGCGTCAAGTACCTCGCCAATGAAAAGCGCATCAAAGCCGTGACCGTGTGCTTCACCGACCTCGAAGGTCGCATGCACATGCTCGACTACGACAAAAAGTTTTTGCTCAAGTCGCATGACAACCTGACCTTCGACGGCTCGTCGATTCGTGGCTTTTCGGCACAGCAAGAGTCTGATCTGCGCCTGTCGATTGACTGGCCGGCGTTCTATTGGCTGCCGTCAGACGTGTTCGGCCCAGGTAAGGTGCTGGTGTTCGGCGACGTGTTGGAGCGTGACGGCTCGGCGTACCGCGCGGACCTGCGCGCCAAGCTGAAGCAGTACAGCGCTGACATGTTCAAGAAAGACGGCACGGTGTGCCATGTGGCGCACGAGGTCGAAGGGTTTCTCTTCAAGGGCAAAGACGCTGAGCGCAGCTTTCACGAGACGGGGCACTTCGACTTCGTCTCTACCGGTGGCTACTACCACTCGTTGCCAGGAGACGTGCTGCGCCGCTTCATTGACCGCGCCGCCGAAGTGCAGCGCGCGATGGGCTTCGCCAACGAGAAAGATCACCCCGAGGTGGCTCCGTCGCAGTTCGAGATGAACTTTCAATATGCCGACGCGGTGATTGGCGCCGACCAGGTGCAGTTGTACAAATTGCTCTCACGCCAAGTGGCCGCGCAAATGGAATTGACCGCGTGTTTCTTGCCCAAGCCCGCCACCGGTATCAACGGCAATGGCATGCACACCAATTTGTCGCTCAACCGCAAGGGCACCAACTTGTTCTACGACGCCAAGGGCAAAGACGGGCTGTCGAAGGCCGGCTGGGACTTCGTGGGCCGCATTCTTTCGAACGCGCAAGACATTTGCCTGACGCTGAACTCGAGCGTGAATGCGTACCGCCGGTTAGACCCCCACTTCGAGGCACCCAACCAAGTCAAGGCCTCGGCCATTGACCGCGGCTCGATGGTGCGCATACCGCTCGCCAACAAGAATTCGGCGCGCATTGAAGTGCGCAGCGTGGCGCCTGACTCCAACCCGTACATGAGCGTGTACACGATTCTGCGCACGGGTTTGGAAGGGCCGCTGGAAAAAGCCGACGAAGCCAAGCGCAACCGCACCCGCTTCTTGCCTGACAACATTTACGACGCGGTACGGCTCTTCAAGTCGAGCGAGTTCGCGGTGAAGTTGTTCGGCGAGCAAGTGCACCAGAAGTTCGCCGAGCTGAAGACCGCGCAGGCCGACCGTTGCCCACGGGCGTTGGGCACCAAGGTGAAGACGGGCGAGATTCAGTTTCACCACGAGGTAACCAACCAGTACCTCTGGTCGATGTTCTAAAAAAAGAAAAGCCGTCACCGTTGGTCGCTTTTAAAGAAGGCATGGGGTCAAAAGCCCTGTGCCTTCGCTCGCTTAAAGCGTCGAATAAAACGACGTTTATGTTCCAACCTTCGTAATGTTCTACAGGTTTTCTGTTGCTTAGAAAGAAGCGCTCAAGGCGTTCGGCGCCGAAAGGAAGATGAGAGCAAAGTGCCATTTGAAACCATCGGTTCTCCGCTGCTGTGGGCGGGCTTCATTGCCTTCGTGCTGGCGATGTTGGCCGTCGACCTGGGCGTGTTTCACCGCAAGGCACACGAAGTCAGCCTGAAAGAAGCGGCGATTTGGAGCGGCGTGTGGGCCGGCTTCGCGGTGCTCTTCAACGTCGGCGTCTATTTCTGGTTTGGAGCCGACCGGGCGCTCGAGTTCACCACCGGGTACCTGATTGAGAAGGCGCTCGCCATCGACAATATTTTCGTCTTCGTCATCATCTTCAGCACCTTCGCGATACCCGCGATTTACCAGCACCGGGTGCTCTTCTGGGGCGTGCTGGGGGCGCTCATCATGCGCGCGGGTTTTATCTTCGCGGGAGCTGCCTTCATTCAACGTTTTCACTGGGCGATTTATGTTTTCGGCGGCGTATTGGCGGTGACGGGCCTGCGGTTGCTTTTTCAGCGCGACGAAGCGGTGCACCCCGAAAAGAACTTCATGGTGCGGTGGGTGCGACGCGTGTTTCCGGTGACGTCCACCTTGAGTGGAGACAAGTTCTTCGTGCTCGAAGAGGGCCGCCGCTTTGCCACGCCGCTGCTCTTGGCGCTGGTAGTGGTTGAAGTTTCAGACGTGATTTTCGCGGTCGACTCGATACCGGCGATTTTCGCCATTACCACCGACCCGTTCATCGTCTTCACTTCGAACATCTTCGCGATTTTGGGCCTGCGCTCGCTCTACTTCTTGCTCGCGGGCATCATCACCAAGTTCTCTTACTTGAAAGTCGGGCTGTCTTTCGTACTGATTTTCGTGGGGGCCAAAATGCTGCTCGTCGACCTCTACAAGGTGCCGATTGCGGCTTCACTCGGCATCATCGCCGGCATTTTGGCGCTTTCAGTGGTGGCGTCGCTTTTGAAATCGAGGTGGCAAGCACCCCCGAAGGGTGAGTCACCTGTGACCTAACGGTGTAAGTTGACCCACCCCGCGCGCCGTCTTTTGGAGCGCTTTGGGCCGGCATGGCCTTCGCTAACAAGGGAGAAGAGCGAGGGCCGCGATGAAGACGCAACAGCTGCACTGGACAAGCTCCAAAGGTTGGGACTGTGCCCGTTCGGCACACCCCCAGTCAGCCCCGTCGTTGGTGTTGCTTTTCGGTGGCCGCGAAACGCTGGCGCAATCGAATGCGCTTTCTTCGCTGGGCGAAATTTTCCCCCGAGAGACCTTCATGGGCTGCTCTACGGCGGGAGAAATTGCCGACACCCGCATTCACGACGACAGCGTCGTGGCGACCGCGGTGTGGCTCGAGCGCTCGCGGGTGCAATGCGGTGTGGTGCGCCTTGCCGACGTCAAGCCCGGTGAGTCGCTCGGTGGTCGGCTCGCGGCCACGCTGCCTCACCCAGGTTTGGTGCACGTGGTGGTGTTGTCTGACGGTGTGCGTGTCAACGGGAGCGAGCTGGTCAACGGGCTCGTCGAGGCGTTGCCCAAAAACGTGGGCATCACCGGCGGCCTTTCAGGTGATGGCGAGGCGATGCAGCAGACCTCGGTCTGCTACCGCGGCACCCCTGAATCGGGCACGGTGGCCATTGTCGGCTTTTACGGTGAGCTCAAGGTCTCTTCAGGCTCGATGGGGGGGTGGGGTGCATTCGGCCCCGAGCGCTTCATCACCCGCTCGCAAGGCAATGTTCTTTATGAGCTCGACGGCACACCGGCCTTGGCGTTGTACAAGCGTTACTTGGGCCGTCACGTCGAGGGCCTGCCATCGAGTGCGCTGCTCTTTCCCCTTTGGGTGGCCGTGCCGGGCGAAGAGCCGGTGGTGCGCACCATCGTTGGCATCGACGAAGCGAGCGGGGCGCTCTTTTTCGCGGGCAACGTGCCCATGGGCGCCCAGGTGCGGCTGATGCGGGCCAATTTTGACCGCATCATTGGGGGAGCGTTCGACGCTGCTGATGCGAGCAAAGGGCAAGGCGACGCCCAACTGGCGCTGCTCATTAG
>JAIBBR010000065.1 GCA_019694575.1 Myxococcaceae bacterium | reverse complement strand
CCTAAGAAGAGGAACCGGAAATGGATGTGTCGATCAAAGAGCTCAAAGATCACTTAAGTGAGTGCCTTCGGAAAGTGCAGGGAGGCCAGCGGCTTACGGTGACCGATCATGGGCGACCTGTTGCCGAGATCAGTCCCCTCGCGGCCGACCGGCTTTCATCCCGCGAGCGGCTGAACCAACTGGTCGCTTCCGGAGAACTCACCGAGAGTCGTCGAAGGGGTTTTCAGCCGGTCAAGCCAAGCAAGACTCGCGGACCAAGGTTGTCGAAAACTGTGCTAGAGGGGCGACGTTGATCCACTTCTTGGACTCGAGCGCGCTGGTGAAGAGGTATGTTCGTGAGCCTGGAACCGAACGAATCAGCACACTCTTTCGTGGGCGCAAAGAGATTGCCGCGTCGCGCTTGGCTGAAGTGGAGGTCGCAAGTGCTTTGTCGCGCCGGTCGAGGAAAGGAGACTTGCCAGCAGAAGTTGCGCGGCGACATCATCGGGAGCTTTTGGTCGACCTGAGTGAGCTGAGGCTTGTGGAGATCCGAGAGCCCGTGTTGAAACTGGCTGGAGAGCTTGTGTGGCGGCGATCTCTCCGCGCTTACGATGCCCTTCAGCTCGCCTCGGCACTTAGGCTCTCGCAAGCTACCGGGATCGCCGTCACCTTCTGGTGTGCCGACGAGACGCTATGCGAAGCAGCTTCGGCAGAAGGTCTCAAGATGCAGGTCGCTTGAGGTGAGGGGACTTGTGACTTCTGATCTGCTTCGTGTGCCCGGGAGAGGACTCGAACCTCCACACTGTTGCCAGTACTAGACCCTGAATCTAGCGCGTCTACCAATTCCGCCACCCGGGCAGGGGCCCGCTTATAAGAGCTTGTTTCCTCGCCGGTCAAGCATTGAAGTTTCGGCGGGTTGGACCCTCGGCGGGCTTCACGCATAATTGTCGCCTGCATGGGAGTTCCACCCATTACCCGGGGGTTGGCGCGTTGCATCGAGGAGTCAACAACCGCGGCGGGGGCTCCTGCGAAGCCTACCTTCGAGAGCCCCGCCAGCGAGACTGCCCAGCCGTGGTTGCGAACCGAGGCGAAGTCTCGCCCTGATTTTCAGCAGCTTCCCCCCGGCGCTCAAACAGCGCTGATCAAGCTAGAGGCCGCCCTCGCTGACTTCAACCGGCTGAACAATGCCTCTGTATCAATGCGATACGAGCCGACGACGGGCCGTTTTCGGTTGTTACGGTCGGAGCACGTGACGCCAGCCCAGTTGGAGCGCGTCTTCATCGAAGCCAAGATCACCGATTGGTTCCCGCGCCTGGTTGTTTCTGAATCGGGCGCCGAAAAAGAACTCGCCCTGTGGGCAAACATCAACGGAGTGGGCCTCCCCAATTCTCCACACTTCATCAGTCAGCCGCATGTCGCCGCGATGGGCCGCCGGGTGATCAACGGGCGAGACGTGCTGGCGCCACCGCGGTTGACGCCGTCGATGCTGAACCCGGTGGGCGTGCGTCAAGGTGAGGCTGTCGTGGCCACCAGAGGCGCTGCTGATTTTCTGATGACCCACAGCATTGGCCCCTGTGTCACGGTGACGCTCTTTGACCCCGTCACCCAGAAAGGCCTGCTCGCACATGCCGACGATCGCGGCGATCGCAGCGCACATCTGGTCGAGATCATCAAAGCGACGTTTCCTGAACCTTCGCGCGTACAGGCACGTCTGATCGGCGGCACCGACAGCAGCAACTCAGTAAAGACGTACGAAACGCTGGAAGCCGGGCTTCGGCTCGCGGGCATTCAAGTTACCGAGCGCAACATTGGAGCGAGCCCATTTCGCCCTTCAGCCATTGCCCTCGACTTGACGACTGGCGAGGTCACCGACGCAACGAAGACGGGTTTTTCATTTCCCCTCATCGACGCGACAACGCTCACCACGGGTACGCGGTTTGCCCTCACCGAAGTCAAAGCGGTCGCTCTTGACGCTGTCACCACGGCTGGAATCGCGCTGGCGGTGCCAGGGCTCTTTCTTTCGGCCAGTGGCCACATCGTTTCGCGGCCGGGCCAAACCGCGCCGGTGACGAGCCAGGAGCTCGGTGCAACGCTCACCGAGGCGGCTGAAGCGATGGGGCGGGGCATTTTCCCCTTTGCGGTCAATGGCATTTCTCTTGCGCAAAAGGCAGCGGCCTTCGAAATGCTCTCTGCGGCCATCGAGCTCGCCCTCGACGCAGCGAACTTTGGGGGAAACGCCGAGCAAGCACTGCAGACACGAGCAGCTGCCGCGCCATTGCTGCTAGACCTCGCCGAAAGCCTTAACGTGAGCCAACCTGAACAAAAGGCGCTCTTTGCCCAGCTTTTCTCTCGCTACGAGCGGGCGACGAAGAGCGAACCGCACCCAGCCTTGCGCGCGTTCATGGTCGCTGATCTGGAGCGCATCAAGCACTTCTTGCCACGTGACGTTCTCCCTTCAATCGAACGCCTTGCCCAAGAAGTGACGCCTACCGCGCCCTATGACGACCGCGATCACGACGGCGTGATGGACAATTGGGATCACTTGTTCACCGTCAACACCTTCAAAGCGGCCAAAGCTTCGGCGGCTGAGCTGTCGGCGCGCAAGCCGTCTGTGCCGGCCGCGCAGCTCAACGGAGAGGCTTTGACGGCGTCGGTGTTACGCATTGGGGCGCTCGCGGGCCAGCGCTTCGTCGCGGCTGGCTTTTTCGACGGCACCGCCGCTGACCCGCTCTTTCAAGTGAGTGCGAGCACAGAGTCAGGGCTGCACGTGAAGGTGAACAGCCAGTACTCACACGCCAGCGAAGCGTTGCTTGGCTCGGCGTTGGCGTACACGCTGGGCCGTAAGCACGCTGAGCAAGCGGGACTCAACGAAAGCGATGCGCAGGCCTCAGGTTTGTCGTTGGCGGCACGTTTTCTCGAGCGCGACGAAGCAAGCGTGGCGGCCGCCGCGTGGCACGGGCTGCTCCGTCATTTCGCGCTGCCGAGTGATCTCAAGCGCCCTTCTTGAGCGGCCACTTGCCTTCAGCCTCAAGGCGTTTTCGCACGTCGGGGTTCTCGTCCATAAACGCGTTGAGCGACTCTTCGGTGATCCACACCTCGACGTCTTCGCTGCCCAACTGCGCTTGGCAGGCCAGCCGCGAATAGGGCTTCACGTCGAAAGCGGTGTCCAGCCGGTCCATCTCTTGATCTTCCTGCTCTGACAGCGACGCATCACCTTTGCGCACCCACACGTGACACGTGGAGCACGCGCAGGCGCCACCGCAGCTGTGGCCCACTTGGGCGCCGCACATTTCGGCCGCCTCGAGCAACGGCGTGCCCGCGGGCGCTTCGACGGTGCGCTCTTCGAGTGGACTTGTGAAAATAACCTTCGCCATTGCCGCTAGTACTCTTCGACCCGGTGGCCCGCCACCGCCTTAGAAATAGCGCGGTTCATGATGCGCTCGACGAAGGGGCGAGAATGTTCGTCGAGGGCAGTAAGGGCTGCTTTGAGAGCAGAATGGTCAGTCGCGCTCTCAGAAAGCTGCTTCAACGCTGACAACTGGCTCGAAAACGCGTGCCGCTCTTCGTCTGAGAGCAAATCTCCGTTTTCGCGCAGCTGCTTTTCAGCGTCGAGCAGCATACGCGCCGCTTCGACTTTCTGCTCGGTGAGCAGTCGACGCTCCATGTCGTCTTCAGCGTGATCAATGGAGGCGAGCAGCATCTCTTCGATTTCTTCATCGGTCAGCCCGTGCGTTGGCTTCACCGAAACCTTCTGGGTGACACCGCTGGTCTGTTCTTTAGCGGTGACCGATAGAATGCCGTCGGCGTCGACCTGAAATTTCACTTCGACGCGGCCCATGCCGGCGGGCATCGGGGGAATGCCGGTGAGGCGAAAACGCGCGAGCGACCGGCAGTCAGCCACCATTTCGCGCTCACCTTGCACCACGTGTATGTCCATCGCGTTCTGGCCGTCTTGAAAGGTGGTGAATACCTGTGCGGCGCCCGCGGGCACTTGCGTGTTGCGGGGCAGCACTTTCTCTACCACACCGCCCATGGTCTCAAGCCCGAGCGACAGTGGAATCACGTCGAGCAGCAGCACTTCATCTTGCCGTTCAACGTTGGTGAGCAAATCGGCCTGTACCGCGGCTCCAAGCGCGACGACTTGATCAGGGTCAATATCGCCCAGTGGCTCGCGGCCGAACAGCTCAGCCACATAACGGCGCACCGCGGGAACCCGCGTGGAGCCGCCCACGAGCACGACTCCGGCCAACTCGCTTAAGTTGACACCCGCATCACGCAGGGCACGACGACAAGACACACCGGTGCGCTGCAAGAGCGGTTCGATCAGCTTGTCGAAGTCGGCGCGGGTCAATTCGAACGACTTACCCTCAAAGGCCACGGTGGCGCGATCAGCGGTGGTGAGTGCTTCTTTGGCGCGCTTCGCTTCGAGCAGCAAAGTGGCAACCTGTGAAAAAGAGGGCTTGGTGATGCCGTGCTGCTCCAACACCGCCTGCGCAATCAGTCGATCAAAGTCGTCGCCGCCAAGCGCGGTGTCTCCCCCCGTGCTCTTCACCTCGAAGATGCCGTCGGTGAGTTTCAGCAACGAAATGTCGAAGGTGCCGCCGCCGAGATCGTAAACCGCGAACAACCCCTGGCTGCCTTTGTCGAGGCCGTATGCAAGCGCGGCCGCGGTTGGCTCATTGAGCAGCCGCAAAACCTCGAGGCCCGCGAGGCGCCCTGCGTCTTTGGTGGCCTGGCGCTGCGCATCGTCGAAATACGCGGGCACGGTGATCACCGCCTGTTCGACTTTACCGGCGAAATGCGATTCGGCGCGGCGCTTCAACGCCCGCAAAATTTCTCCCGACACTTCAATGGGGGTGACTGGTTGCCCGCCCGACACCGCGAAGCGCACCACGCCCTTGCCTTCAGCGAACTGGTAGCTACCCAGCTTGCGCGTCTCGGCGTCATTCAGGCTCTTGCCCATGAACCGCTTCACCGACTTCAACGTGTCGGTCGGGTGCTGGGGGGCAAGCGCCACGGCGCGGCGGCCGACGATGACGCCTCCATCGCGGCCGTAGTTGACGACCGACGGCAGCAACAAGTGCTCATCATCAGCTGGCAGGCACTTGGGCTTACCGTTGATCACCGCGGCGACGAGCGAATGGGTGGTACCCAGGTCGATGCCAACCGCGTGGCCCTTCGGTTTGAGCGGGTCATGAATCTGTAAAAAGCCACCGTTCATGCCGTGCCTACCTGTTCTTCGATTGCCTCGACCTCTTCGAGAAAACGGTCGAAATATTTAAGACGTGCCATTTCTTTCGTCGCCGTGCTCACCGCGCTTGCGTCGGGCTCGGCGCCCATCGCCTGTCGCAGTGCCGCCGTGCCCGCGACCAACGCCGTCGCCCGGGCGGCGCGCACCTGGTCGGCCATTGCGCTCACGCGCTTCAAGTCTTTCGCCTTCTTCGCGTCGTCGAGCGCTTCGCGCTGCTCAATCACTTCTTCGAGAAAATGCAGCGGCAACTGCTTTTGAAGTGGGCTGTCTTCTCGTTCGAGATCAACGCCGAGCAGCTTGAGCAGGTAGAAGGCGCGGCGGGCAGGGTCTTTCAGCACCCTGTACGCCTCGTTTAATGAAGCGGTCTTGTCGGCGGCAATGCGGCGCGCAGAGGCATCATTCGCAGGCTGTCGATCAGGGTGAAATGCCAGCGAGAGCGCGTGAAACTTCTTTTCCAGAGCGCCGGCTTCGAGATCGACCGAGCGGGGAATTTCAAAGATGTCGAAGTGCGTCACAGCCATCAGCCCCCAAAGCCACCTTAAATGGTGAAGCTTTCACCGCAGCCACAGGCCGCTTTGACGTTGGGGTTCTGTAACTTAAAGCCAGATTGCATCAAGCCCTCTTCGTAAACGAGCTCGGTGCCCATCAGGTAAAGGTAGCTCTTGGGGTCGACGAAAACGCGCACCCCATCGCGCTCGAAAATTTTGTCTCGCTCACGAGGCGCTTCGGCCCATTCCATCACGTAGGCCAAGCCCGAGCAGCCGCCGCCGCGAATCGCTACGCGAAGCCCTGCCTGAGGTGTTTGTCGCTCGGCGAGCAGCGTTTGCAGTCGGGCCACCGCTCCGTCAGAAAGGGCAATGCCCTTGCCTGCGGGAACCGTCTTCGCAGGTGTCGTAGCGGGAGCAGCGGTGGTGGCGGGTGCGCTCATCGCTACTTCGCGGCCTCGGCAGGAGCAACGGGTTGCGTACCCGCCAGCCGGTGGGCGCGCTTGGCTTTGAAGTCTTCAATCGCGGCTTTGATCGCGTCTTCGGCGAGCACCGAGCAATGAATTTTCACCGGAGGCAGCGCGAGTTCTTTGGCGATCTCTTTGTTTGACAACTGGTGTGCCTGCTCGAGCGTCTTGCCCTTCACCCATTCGGTGACGAGCGAGCTCGAAGCGATCGCTGAACCGCAGCCGAAGGTCTTGAACTTGGCATCTTGAATCACGCCGTCGTCGCTGATCTTGAGCTGCAGGCGCATCACGTCACCGCAGGCGGGGGCGCCGACCAAGCCGGTGCCCACGTTGGGATCATTCTTGTCGAGCGTGCCCACGTTCTGTGGGTTCTCGTAGTGCTCAATGACTTTTTCGCTGTAGGCCATGGTGTTTTCCTTCGACGCTCTTCTTCTAACTAATGCGGCGTCCACTGAATTGACTTCAAATCGATGCCTTCTTTGGCCATTTCGTAGAGCGGGCTCATCTCACGCAGGCGATTGACGCTTCGAACCATGAGGTCGGCGACATAGTCGATTTCTTCTTCGGTATTGAAACGGCCGATACCAAAGCGAATCGAGCTGTGAGCCATGTCTTCGTCGACGCCGCAGGCGCGCAGCACGTATGACGGCTCGAGCGAGGCTGAGGTGCAGGCAGAACCCGACGACACCGCCACGTCTTTAATGGCCATCATCAACGCCTCACCTTCGACATACGCGAAAGAGACGTTCAGGTTGCCCGGCAAGCGGTGCTCCAGTGAGCCGTTGACGGTGATCATGTCGAGCTTGGCCTTGAGGCCGTCGTAGAGCCGTTGGCGCAGCTGGGTGAGGCGTGCCGATTCTTGGGGCATCTCTTGCTTGGCCAGTTCGCACGCTTTGCCGAAGCCGACGATCGCGGGCACATTGAGCGTGCCTGAACGCATGCCGCGTTCGTGGCCGCCACCGTCGATCAACGGAGCAATGCGCACCCGCGGCTTGCGGCGCACGTAGAGCGCGCCGACACCTTTGGGCCCATAGATTTTGTGCGAGCTTAAGGACACCAGGTCGGCTTTGGCGTCGTCGACAGAGAAGGGCACTTTGCCGACGCCCTGCACCGCGTCGACATGAAAGAGCACGCCACGCTCACGGCAGATTTTGCCGATTTCATTCACCGGCTGAATCACGCCAATTTCGTTGTTGGCGAGCATCACCGAGACGAGCACGGTTTGATCAGTGATCGCCGCTTTGAGCTGCTCCAGATCAATGAGGCCGTCTTTCTTTACGCTCAAATAGGTGACGCGCGCGCCAGTGCGCAGCGCCGCGAGCCAGCGCTGATACGTGGCGTCTTTCTCGAGGTTGAACGTGATCTCGAGTTTGGCGAGCTCGTCGACGGTGACATCGCGCTCGGCCAGCTCAGACAACCGCTGCACTTTGAGCTCGTCGATGCGTTCTTGCCGCATGCGCTCTAAGCGCTTGCAGGTGTCGAGCACGGCTTTGTGCTCAGTGGTGAGGGTAATGATGTGGTTGCCTTTGTCTTTGTAAAAGTCGACCACACCTTTGATCGCCAGATTGATCGACTCGGTCGCGCCGCTGGTAAAGACGATCTCTTTGTCTGACGCGCCGATGAGATCAGCAATTTGTTTGCGCGCCACATCGACCGCGGCCTCGGCCTTCCACCCGAAGACATGGTTGCGCGAAGCCGCGTTGCCAAAGTCTTCTTTTAAATAAGGCAGCATTGCATCGATGACGCGGGGATCAACCGGGGTCGTCGCGTGGTTGTCGAGGTAGATGGGGAGCTTCAACATGGGCAAACCTTGAGGAACATCGATGATGTACAACATGTATCGGCCCAATGTAGACCAGTCAAGTCCCCTATGAAGGAAGCTTCTTTTTGATGTTATGTCGTATTAGTTTTATGTCTGAATGGAAAATACGGGAGCAGACGCGTTGGCCGGGCAAAAGATGAAACCCAATGCAGGGTTGGTGCATATATAGGGCGCATGCGTTTCTCACGGGTGTTGGGGCTTGCAGGTCTACTGGCGCTGGCGATTGTGTTGCTGCCAGAGATTCTTCCTACGGGGCCTTCGACGACGCTCGACCCGTCGAAGTTTTTGCAAAGCGGCCAACTGCTCTTCGCCGCTGGCATCATTTTTTTGGGCGGCCTCGCCACGTCGCTGACTCCTTGCGTTTATCCGCTGATACCGATCACCGTTGGCGTCTTTGGAGCCCGTCAGGCCGGCCGTGGCCGCGCGTTGCTCCTGACGCTCGCGTACATCAACGGCATGGGCATTGTCTTCGCAGTGCTCGGGGTGATCGCCGCATTTTCGGGCAAAGCGTTCGGTTCAGCGCTCGGTAACCCGCTCGTGGTGGCAGGCTTGGCCCTTTTTCTGATCGCGCTTGCCGCTTCAATGTTCGGGGCATTTGAAATCGCATTGCCGTCGAGCCTGGCCACCAAGCTGAACGGCGTGGGAGGCTCGGGCATTCTCGGTGCATTCTTAATGGGCAGCGTGTCGGGCTTTTTGGCCGCGCCTTGTACAGGGCCCACGCTGTTCGGTGTGCTGACCTGGGTTGGCCAAATGCAAAACCCGGTGCTGGGTGGCTCACTCCTCTACGTTTACGCGTTGGGTATCGGCGTGCCGTTCTTTTTGATCGGCGTCTTCACCGTGCGTCTGCCCAAAGGTGGCGTGTGGATGGAATGGGTGAAGAGCTTTTTCGGCATTGCGCTGCTTGCGTTGGCCGTCGGTTATCTTCGAGACGCGTTTCCCTCGGTGCGCAGCGCGTTCGGGGCGGCCACCCATGGGCAGCCGCGTTGGGTGCTGATCAGCCTCGCCGCGGCGATGGTGTTGGGTGGCACTTTGCTGGGGGCCATTCACCGCTCGTTCAAAGAAGGCCGAGTCGACTTTGCGCTCAAGGCGGTGGGGGTCATTGCGTTGACGTTGGCGATTCCCCTTCGCATGGCGCCGTTTCACTTAAACGATTCGTTTCGCTGGACGGCGGAGCTCACCGCCCATGGCCCGATGGAAAAGCTCGACGCTGTGCTGGCCCAGGCCAAAGCCGATGGCAAGCCAGTGATGATCGACTTCTTCGCCGAGTGGTGCGCAGCCTGCAAAGAGCTCGACGAATTGACGTACCCCAAGGCCGAAGTCATCGCCCAGGCTGATCGTTTCGTTACCATCAAGGTTGACGGCACCCTCGAAGACGATGCCTCTGAAGTGCTCTACAAGCGCTTCGGCGTGCAAGGCTTGCCTACGGTGTTGTTCATCAACGCGTGCGGCGAAGTGTTGAGCGATCCCAAGGTGATCGGCTTTTTGCCCGCTGACAAATTCGTTCGCGAGCAAGAGAAGGTTCCCACCCATCAAGCGCTCTGCCAGCGATGACGCGGGCGAGCTTTTGCATTTGTGCTCTGACGTTGGCGTGGAGCTGTGCGAGCACTCCGGTGAAGCTTGATGGCTCTTTGATCACCGACGCTGATGGCGGCACGGAGCAGCCTGACGGCGGACCAACAACGGAAATGGATGCGGGAATCGACACGTTGCCTGCAGGCGCGTGCATGCTGTGCCCTCAATGGGGTGGCATCGTCGATGCGGGCGCGTTGGGTGACACGCAGTTGATTGAATTGTCTGGTTTGGTCGCGAGCCGCACGCAGCCGGGTGTGTTTTTCGCCAACAACGATTCTGGAGACTCGGCGCGGCTGTTCGTGATGTCTGCCAATGGAGCGCCGCTGGGGCGCTACACGATTACCGGCGCTTCGGCGGTTGACTGGGAAGACTTGTCTATCGGGCCTTGTGCACAAGGGAGCTGCCTGTACATCGCAGACATCGGCGACAACATGCGCACACGGTCGAGTTACACCGTGTACCGCTTGCCGGAGCCCACGGTGCCGTCGCAGCTGGGTTTCACGCTGTCGGTTTCGGCTGAAGCGCTGCCGTTCGTTTACCCCGACGAAGCGCACAATGCCGAGGCGCTGGTGGTGCACCCAGTGACGGGAATGATCTATGTGATCACCAAGCAGGCGTTGGGAGTCGCGAGCCGTGTCTATCGCTTTCCCATGCCGCTCACGCCAGGTGTCACGGCGACACTCGAATACGTTGCCACCCTGAAGGTGCCCACGAGTGGAGACATTCAGCTGACCGGTGCCGCGTTTCACCCCTGCGGAGGCGCGTTGCTCTTGCGTCTGTACAACCGCGTCGTCGAGCTGCGCATTGCACCGGGTGACCCATGGGAGAAAATTTTCACGCAGCCGGCGATCACGGTTCCATCAATCACCGAGCCGCAAGGCGAAGCCGTGACGTACTCGAGTGACGGCAACAGCTTCTACACGGCGAGTGAAAATGCGGGGCAGAATTTGAATCGCACGGTGTGCCAGTGAAGCCCGCCACGCGATTCCTCTGCCTGGCTACTCAGGGCGAAACCCGATAACGGGAAAAACCGAGCACGTCGTTGGCGGCTTTTCAATTCGAAATGGCGCTCTGGCTCGGTGTGGGGGCTGTCGACAGCAACCTCCAAGAACAGAAGTGGACCGTAGATGGCTGCTGCGTCTCGCTTTTTCACGAGCGAGGCGATGCCTTGTTTACGGTTTACGCACCGTAGTTGTTACTTACACAGCCGATCAGCCGTGCAGGCGCCGGTCTTCACCATGCCGCCTGCGTTTAAATAAGTGCACGCGGTGCCAATAGGGCAATCACCGCCGCCATCAGGCAGTGAGTCAGCGCAATCGGTGAAGCCATCGCTGTCGTTGTCGCGCCGATCATTGCAAGTCGTCTCGTGTGCTTGGCCACCCGCGCACAAGCAGCCCATGCCTCCGTCTACCGCGCAGCTCAAGCCATCGCACGGAGCGTCGGCACAATCAGTTAACCCGTCGCAGTCGTTGTCTTGGCCGTCTCGACACAGCGCGGCCGCTTCGCTCACCACGCCACCACCGTTGCACAAGCACGCATTACCGCCGCCACAACGCCACGTCTCAGGCGAAGCCTTGCAGAGCTGACCCGCGCAGTCAGAATCAGCGCAATCAGCGTTGCCGTCGCCGTCGTTGTCCACCATGTCATTGCACACGGTTTCAGTCTTCACACCCATTGAGCACGAGCAGCCGCCATTGCCGCAACCGGCTCCAGCGCAGTCTTCGTCGGCGCAGTCTGTTTTACCGTCGTCGTCATCGTCAGCGGCGTTGTCGCAATTACCCTCGGCCTTCTTCAGCGCGCGACATTGGCAACCCGCGCCGCACAGTTGCTTGTCGCAATCAGGGTCAGCGCAATCGGTTTTGCCGTCACCTTCATTGTCGACACCATCGTTGCAGACGATTTCACCGGCGATGAAGCAACTGCCATTTCCACATAATTGCAGGGCAGGGCACACGTTGCCGCAGCGGCCGCAATTGTTCGCATCAGTCTGTAGGTTGAACCCTTCGTCGACTTGGCCATCACAATCATCGTCTTGGCCATTGCACGTTTCAGCGGGCATACCCTCGTCGATTTGCCCGTTGCAGTCGTCGTCGCGCCCGTTGCACACCTCGGCGCCTGACGGCTTGCAGCACAAACCTGCACCTCCCGCCGGAGCCGCGCACCTGTAGCCGTCACCCGCGCAATCGCTGTCTTGGGTGCACGAGAAAACGAATTCGTCTCCCAAGTTCACGCGGCAACCGACCGAAGCGAAGAGTCCCAGGAAAACGCCGACCACCGCGACGAAGAAGAGTCTCATTAGAACGACCCTCCAACGCTTGCCGTAAAGCCGAAGCCACCGCCGGGCTCGCCACGTTCTGCATCAGGGTGATTCGGAGTCTCATACGTCGGCGACAAGATGAACCACACCGCGCCGCCCGCCATGGCCGCGCCGACCACGCCGACCAGCACGTTCGACAGCATCGCTTGTGTCTGCGCTTGTTTGGCCTGAGCCCGGGTGATGCCCACCACCGCGCCGTTCTGTGTTCTTCCCGCGGTGCTCTCGGTTTGTTTCGCCAGCATGCCGAACACCAAGCCGGTCGCCAAAATCGCCGCGCCGCCCACCACCACGTACGTGGCCGGCTTTTCATAGAATGGAATCTTTCGTTGCCCTTCAGTGCTCTCTTGCACCATGACCGCGCGTTCATTGAGCGGCTTGGCGGCCAGCAGTACTTGCACGGTGGTTGTTTTCTGAGGCTCCACCGTGACTCCCGTCGAGAAGGGTAGAAAGCCTTTGGCCTCGGTTGAAATGTCATGCCGACCCGCCGGCATCGGCAGCTCGAAAGAACCGGTGCCGAGCGTGCGATCGCCCATGGTCGTCACCGCCGAAGGCTCGATGCAGTCGATCACCAACTTGCCCAAGGGGTTGCTGAGCTTCTCGAGCACCGGTGCCGACGCGTTCAGCGCCTTGCGTACGAAATCGCGATCTTTCTGGGCCGCCGAGCTGCCGTTAATGCCCGCGAACCCTCCCAGCTGTTTCTTTTCTTCGCGCTCGCCGCTCTCGACGTTGGCGCCAATCAGCGCCGGCAAACTGCTGTCGAAGCCATAGAGCATGAGTTGCGAGCCAGGCCCGCGCTTTTCGACCACCCCCCATAGCACGCGGTGCACGCCGAGCTTGACGGCCGCGGCGTTGACGCAGCTCCACTCACGACACTGGGTGAAGCCACCTTGCGGAGCCGCTTTCTGCGCGATCGCCGGAGTGATGATCTTGCTGAAGCCTTCGCCATTCTCGAGCGACTTTAGAAGCGCGTCTTCCAACATTTTGGCGCGCGCGGTTTGGCCGGCGACATCGTCTCCCGAAGCATAAACGCCCAAGAAGGCGAGCGTCGGCTTGAACTGCGCTTCGACAGAGGGTTTATCGGTGAGGTCGAGCTCGACTCCTTGACCGAAAGCAGAAAAGGCGAGCACCCAGCAGGTGACGGCCGTCACGGCACGGTAAGCGGGCATGGCGCGTAGGTTACTTAGGTTTCTGACAAAAAAGATCGAATCTGTTGCGCCAATTCGGGTTGGCGCGGCGCACCCAGCGTCAAGTTTTTCTGCGCCTCGATGACGTAACCTTGCTCGATCAAAAACTGAATCGCGTTTTCGAGCGTGGTGCGTGACACCGCTTCAGACGCTTCAATTTCACCCGACAAATACACGGCCTTGCCTTTTTCCATCGCGCGCTTGAGCAGCTCTTTGCGATCGCAGCTGGTTTTGGCCAAGGTCTGCGCGGTGATCGCCGCCACCCAGTACGACTCCACGTAGTCGCGGAGCATCTCAGAGAGAAAGACCAGCCGAGGGCGGGCAAATGGCTCTTTGCTCATGACCATGCGCTCGCCCTTGACCTCGATCAGCAGCAGCTTCTCGAGATGCGCCAATGTTTCGGTGAAGATCACATCGAACGCCACGCCCGCGCGGTACATGAACTCGAGCTTGAACAAGCGCGACAAAAACAGCGCGCGTTCTTTCACCGACGCCACTTGTACGTCGGGGCTCGACAGCAGCGCATTGGCCACGATGGTGCGCCCGGCGATGACGTTGATCAGCGTGTTTTTATAGAACGAGAGCTCGGCGCGACGTTCGGGGTCTACCTGGTACACCGGGGCGTTGTCGGCCACCGTCACCTTCACCATGCGCTCGGTGGCGAACATGCCGACCGCTTCTGAAATGGGCCCCAGCGTTGCGGGAGACGAAGGCGCGCCCTCGAGTTGCCTTGACTGCGGTGCTCCCAAGTCGGCCAACATATTGCGCAAGAAGCTGACCCGATCTTGCACTTCGTCGGCCGTGGTGCCGCGTTTTCGGTGCGCGAGCAACGCCGAAGCCACCAGCGCTTGTGGGGTGACGGTAGAGACCTTGCTAATACCGAACATCACCCGCTGGCTCAGCGCCCGCACCAGCGTCTTTTTTTGTTCTTCGGTCGCGTGCCCGCTCACCAAGTCGACACCGCGCTCTTTCGCCAGCGCTACCAGTGAAATCGGCTCATCGAACTTCAAGTGAATGCGGCCATACTTGTCAGCCAGCACTTTGGGAGCCTGCAGCAGCGCCTTCAGATCTTCAGGCTTCTTTTCACCCCCCTTGAGCTCGGCGGAGTGCGATGACGACTCGACGACTTTTTCGTAGTCGATTGACACGGGCACGTAAAACAAGTCGTTGCGGGCGCCCTCAGAGATCGCGTCGACATGCCAGGTAAAGAGCCCAAGCTTGGGCGGCAACAGCTTGCCGGTGCGCGAGCGGCCTCCCTCGGGAAAAAATTCGTGGTGAATGCCGTCGTGAATCAGCTTCTTCAGATAAGCGCGAAACGCCGCGGTGTAGACTTTGTCGCCCTTAAAGGTGCGCCGCAGAAAGAAGGCGCCCACCCGGCGCAACACCGGCCCGAGAGGAAAGAAAGAAAGGTTCGCGCCCGCGGCCACCAGCGGCACGGCATAACCGCGCTGCCACAGCACGTAACTGAGCACCAAGTAGTCGATGTGGCTCTTGTGGCTGGGGGTCAGCACCACGGGGAAATGCGCCGCCGAAGCCATGGCCCGCTCGAGGCCGTTTTCGTCGACTTCAATGCCGTCGTAAATGCGGTTGAAGACCCCGTCGAGAATGGGCGCCACCATTGCCACCACCGTGGGGCTGGCACGCGCGGCAATGACGTCTAAGTACTTGCGCGCTTCGCGGTACACGCTTCTTTGAGAGCGCCCGCTTTCGGCGGCCACCTCGGTGAGCGCTTTTTTGGCGACGCGATCACGCAGCGCTTCGTCAAGCAGGCGATCGACGGGTTTACTGGGAGGGCCGAAGACCGCTCGTGTTTCTCTCGACAAGTGGTGATGCAACACGCTGCGCACCTTGCGGGCGATCACCGCGTCGGAGTCGTTCTGGTGGGCGTCGACGAAGGCCTTGAGATCAATCGGCTCGCCCACGCGAAATTGCGCCCGTTTGTGGTTGCGCAAGAAAGCGAGCACCGAGTGCAAGAAGCCCGGCGCTTCGGGGCTGCCGAAAATGTAGTCAATCACTCCTGGCTTCACCTTTTGGTTCCACTTTTCCCAAACGAAGAGCTCGGGCACCAAGAAGATCGGCCGGTCAGAATGGCGCACCCGTTTCACCAACGCCGGAAAAGGGTCTTCGCGCGTTTCACGCCCCGCGGCGCTGCCGAACGCCGACTCGCGCAAAAATACCAACCCCGACCCTTTGTGCTGCCGGGCATAGGTAAAGCGCACGTCGAAGTCGCCACGCTGTGCGGTGCGCAACCAGGGCCGGGTGAACCAACGGCGTAAATTCACCACCGCGCGAATCGGAGGCAGCTGCCGCTTCACCAATGCCCACGTCAGGTACAGGTAATTGACCCACGCGGTGGTGCGCATCACATGCACCACAAAGCCTTTGCGGTGCAGGGCCGCCAGCCGTTCAGTCGCCGCGTCGGGGAAACGCACCCCGGGAAAATAGCGTTCGGCGAGGCTTCGGCCGACAGGGCCGAATTCGCGCTTGAGCGTGGTGCCCTTGAGGCTGGTGGTGATCTCGTCGGTCAATGCACTTAAGCCCTCGCGAACGGCGAGGCGCACCATACTTCGATGCTGGCTGTGCTTGAGCGGTTTTTACAAGCCTCTATGGCTTGGGGCCGGCACCGAGCTTCTGTGCATGCCATTCGATGTGCGCTTGAATCACTTGCCCCCACACCGCCCAGCTGTGGCCACCCGCCGACTCGCGCAGCTCGCTTTGAGACCCCACTTCTTTCAGCGCCGCCGCCAGCGCCCGGTTCGCAGGTGCCCAGCGATCTTCTGTGCCCACGGTGAGCAGCACGGGCAAGGCCTTCGCCGCTGACCCTGCCTTGCGCACCAGCTGCAGAGCAGAATTCGACAGCCAGGCTTCTTTGTTTTTTTCAAAGGGCCCGAGCCGATCAATCAGCGCCGGGCGGTCAGTCGCTTGTGACAAGTCGACAGCGCCGCTTAGCGAGCTGGCCGAAAGAAAAGTGCCGGGGTGCTTGAGCGACAACACCACCGCGCCGTTGCCGCCCATTGAAATGCCGGCGATACCGCGCCGTGTCGACACCGGCAGGCGTTGTTCAATGAGCGGTAGCAGCTCGTCGACGATGAAGGTCTCGCTGTTGGCTTTGGGTATTTGCGTTGCATTGAGGTACCACCCGTGCGGGTCTGCGTCGGGGGCTACCAGCACCATGCGGTACTTGCCGGCGAGCTTCTGCAGCAGCTCATGCGCGTTCTCACTGAAGCTCTCTGACGACGAATCAGCGCCGTGAAGCAGGTAAAGCACCGGCACCTTTTCGTCAGGCGCCAGGTTTTGTGGCACGAAGGCCAGGTAACGCGTTCTGCGGCCCAACGCCCGAGAGTCGATTTCTTGAGGCAGCACCGTCGCCACCGTTTTGTCCGAAGGCGTCATCGGCACCAGGCGCTCGAGCCTCCAGGCGATGTGCTGCGCCACGAAAGCCGAGCCCACGCGCCCTAAATGCACTCCGTCGGGCAGATACATGGGCCCGGTTTTGCCTTCGTGAGTCAGCTGCTCCCGGGGCTCGGCGCGTTCGTCGGCGGCGATGTCCCACGTGGGAATGTAGGTTGCACCCGCGGCTTCGGTGGCGGTGCGCGTCACCACGTTCACCTGTCGCAAACGGTCAGAGTGTTTGCGGTGCCGACTGATCGGCATGCCGAGCATGATCATCTTTGCGCCGGTGGCCTGCACCTTTTCAACGACGCCCCGAACGCGCCGGGTGTACTCGGTGTCCCACTCCGGAGTGCCCACCTGCAGCATCGCCCCATTGGCCACGGCCAACGGCTGCCCGTCATTGCCGCCAAATTGGCCGATCACCACGTCGGGCTTGAAGCTGCCCAGCAACTTGTCGAGTTGCTTGGGCCAGTCGAAATTGTCGGGGCGCGCCAGCCCCGTACCCAGCTTGCCGAAGCGCTGCACGTTAATGCCGTCGTACTGTTCGAGGCGCCGCTCGAGCTCGCTGCCCATGTAGAACTCCATCGACGAAGCGCCGACCAGCAGTACCCGCAGCGCGCCGCCGGTGCTCGACACGTCGATGGTGCCGCGATCGACCGGGCCAGCCGCCGCTACGAAGTCGTCGGCGGCCTTGGTTTTGATGGGCGAAAAAACGTTGTCGAGCGCTTCTTTGGCGTCGGTTGCGCCCAAGGTCGACGCCAAGCTGTGCAGCCGCTCGACGGCGTTCACCAGCCACCGCGAGTTGGCCAAGGTCTCGTCGTACTGCACCAGGGCGCGCACGTCTTTCGCCCCGTACAAGGTGAGCGCGAGCACCATTGCCCACACCGAAGCGATCACGAATGCAGGGCTGGCCGCGCCCACGCCGTACGCGGGAAATTCTGACGTTCTGCCCCCAATTTCTACCGGCACGCCGTCAGAGCGCAGCTCAAACATCGCCGTGGCGTCAGGGTCGAACGTCATGCGGCGCCGCAACTTGATGCGGCGAACTTCGTTGCGCGTGAGTGGACGTTGGGTGCGTTCGGTCATGGCTCTAGAATTGAAAGTAAATATAGGGCGCCACGTCGCCCGGCTTGACGGCAAGAATCAGCATTGCCAGGGCGGTCCAATACAGAGGGCGCAGCGGCAGCGGCATTTTTTCCTGCATGCGAATGAAGAGCGCCCGCGCGGGAGCTCCCACGAAATTGAGCGCCAAGCCCACCAGTGTCGCGGCAATGACCCAACCGTCGGCACGGGCTCCCTCGGTGGCGCCGCTCAAAATGCGCGTGATGAATACGCCTGCGGTTTGCAGATCACCCGCGCGAAAACAGATGCGGCTCATCACCACGAAGTTGAAGGTGAAGAGCCAACCGAGGCCCAGGTACCAATAAGGTTCGCGGCCCATCAGCCCCACGGCGCGGCGGCCTTCGCGCACCAGCTTGTGCACGCACAGGGCAATGCCGTGCAGAAAGCCCCACAACACATAGCCCCACGAAGCGCCGTGCCAGAGGCCTGAAATGGTGAAGGTGAGCAGCAGGTTGAAGAGGGTACGTGGCAGCCCGTGCTTCGAGCCCCCGAGCGGAAAATAGACATAGTCGCGCAGCCAAGAAGAAAACGTGGCGTGCCAGCGGCGCCAGAAGAGGCCCGGGTCAGTCGCCGCGTAAGGCGCTTTGAAGTTTTCGGGCAGCCGGTAACCCAACAGCAGCGCCACCCCACGCGCCACGTCAGTGTAGCCGCTGAAATCGCAGTACAGCTGAATGCTATAAGCGAACGCCGTCACCCACAGCGCCGAAGCCGAATAGTTTTCGGGCGCGATGAACGCGTCGTCGACCAAGCGGGTGGCCAGCACCGTGGCCAGCACCATTTTCTTGAAAAAGCCCGAAGCGATCAGAGTCGTCGCGCGCGAGAGATCAGGCACCAGCGGCGGAGGGCCTGCGGCGATTTGCGGCAACAATTCTTTCGAGCGGCAAATGGGCCCCGCGAGCAGCTTGGGAAAGAAGGCAATGAAGAGCAGAAAGTCGAGCGCGCTCTCAGCCCGACACCCGCGGCCTCGGTACAGATCAATCACGTACGCGAGGCCTTGAAAGGTAAAGAACGAAATGCCCAACGGCAGCGCCAGCTCGAGCAGCGGCATATGCGACTCGAGCCGCAGCGACCGCGCCACGTCACCCACCACCTGGTGAAAAAAGCCGTAGTACTTGAACAGCCCGAGCAGGCCGAGGTTCGAAGCCAACGCCATGCCGAGCGCGGCTTGGCGGTACCCAGCTGACGGCGCGCGGTAAGCGATTTCGCCCAGCCACCAGTTGAGCAGCGACGACACGAACAACAGTGACATCAACGCCAAGTTGAGGTGGCCGTAGAAGACATAACTTGCCGCGAGCAGAAAAAATTTGTGCGCCGTACGAAGCGGCCGCAGCAGCCACGCCACCGTCACTACGAAGGTGAGAAAGTAAATGAATTGGAGCGTAGCGAAGTGCACGAGAAGGGCCCGGACTCTACATTGTTCTGCTGCCGTGCCCGCAAGGCACCGCACGCAGTTATCAGGTCGAGGCGCTTAAAAAAAAGATCTGTGGCCCTTACGTCAGCTCGAAAATGTAGCCGACGTGCTGACCGATGATCATCGCGTAGATCAACACCGACGCGAGCATGCCGTATTGCGCCAACCAGTGATGCCGCAACCTCCGCAGCGTAATCACCCCCGCGCCGACCAACGCCATTTTCACCACCATGAAGAACGCCGGCCCGTTGTGGAGCATCGCTTCCATCACCGGGTTGGCTTCAGTGGCATGGCCCGAAACGACCCACGCCAAAGTCAAACAGGCGTCAGCGCCATTCATCACCACCAACAAAGCCAAAGCGACCATCCAGAAGCGCTTCGGCAGAACTGCGAACCGGAGTGAGGGGTTAAAAACAACGCTGGCCTCGGTGTTTTCCATGGGGGTGTGACCTCTCCCCACGGTGTATGAGCAAGCGCGGTGCCATTGGCCAAGGGTGCGAACGCAGGCCAGCCACGCTCGAAAATGGAGCTTCCTCGCATCAGGTCAGTAGGTGCATTCCCACACCATTTGTGTGGCTTATTGACGTGCCGCGGCAGAGTAGCCGCTCTTCTCGGCGGTAACGGTCATGCGCCCGAACGCAAGGTAGGCGTGGGCCGGTGCTTCGAAGGCGTCATGAAAGGCGCTGCGCACGAAAGAGGGCGGCAGGCGCCCCGAATCGACCGCGCGAAAAAGTGCTTCGCCAAGCAGGTAGCCGAGTGCATGGCTGGCGGCGTTGAACACTTTGTCGTCGGCCGGCACCAGGCGTTTCATCGCGGCGGGCCCGTCGGCTTCAGCGGCTTTGAGCGCGAGCACAAACGCGGCCGCCCGCTTCTGCAAGCCTTTGCCCGATTGAAACTGGGTAACCCATTCATCGAGTTGCGCCACGCGGCGTGCGGGGTTGATTAAGCGAGAACCGAAGAAGCCAAGTGCTTCTTCAAGGCACCGCGCAAAGAACGCGTCTGCTCGCGCGCGCGGTCGCACCATGGCGTCGCCCACCGCGGCGTGGCGCACGAAATGGGCTGCTTCTTCAGCGGCGTGGTTGAGCGAGAGACTGGCCAAGTACGCCATGCGCGCGCGGGGTATGTACGCGCTCTCGAGCGAGAGCACGTGGCGCCGCAGCGCTTTGAGCTCCTTGGTCGAAAAGCGCCCGCGTTCGGCGAAATGATCGAAGCGATCGACGTCTCCGGCGGCCAATACCTCGACGTCTTCCAATGCTTCGGCGACATCGACGCCGACGAAATTCGCAATCACCCGCGCCAATTTCTGAAAGGTGGCCGCCGCGGCCTGCTTTTCGAGCGGAGCATCGTGCTGCTCTGCTTCGACATAGTCGAGAAAGCTCTGCTGACACTCGACGGGAGAAGTCGACACCACACACAGCTCACCCGGCCGCAATTCTACCGCGCCCACGCGATCAGCCAGGCCCGCTTTGGCGAGCTGCCAATAAACACCTTCTGCATTTTGGTAGACGACGAGGTGCCGGCGGTCGACGCCTTTGAGCAGGGTTTTCACGTGCGCCGGCAAGTGACTGGGGGCGATGTGAAATTGCCCCATCAACACCAATACCAGCGGGCGATCGTCGGCAGAGGCCACCTCGGCGATGCGAACCGCCGCATACCGATCGCGCGCTTCTAACGAGCGGGGGCTCGACGAGCGGCTGTCAATGGCCACCACGTCAAGGCCGCGGCGCGCGGCGAGCGAAAAAATTGGAGCGAAATGCGGCCAAATATCGAACGAGCTTTTGTAAGGGTGGCCAATGCGGGTCAGAAAAGTGCGCTCCTTGATGGCGCCCTTTAAAAATTGATCGATCGCTGACTGAAAGCGGCCTTCGACCAGCTCGAGTGCCAACACCACGCGTCGACTTGAAGCGACGGCGGCTTTCACCAGCTCGAGGTAACCGTCTTGTGCCAATTTGAGCGTGTGGTAGTCGCCGACATAAACGATGTCGGCGTTGGCCACGGCGTCATTGACCTGGCCCATGTTGATGGCGCGGGTGAAGCGGCGGGTGGCGTTGCGGTAGCGCGCTTCGTAGCGGCGAAAATGGCGCGAGCTCGAAGCAAACGCGGCTGAAATTTGACGGCGCTGACGACGGTAAAGTGAATATTGCAACGAGAGCGATGCGCGCATACCGAGTGACGAAAAAGTCTCATGCCGCGCTGATTTCAGCAAAAAAAGTGCACGGCCCGCCGCGCGCGTGCTTGCTTTGCTTTTTTCGCGTTTCTCCATGCGGTTCTCTTCGAGCACATCGGTGTTTTTTGCCGCCACCTTACTGGTGAGCTTAGCCGCCGCGGCCGGTCCATTCTCGCACCGAGCTCCGACCAAGCTCCCTGCGGGCGAAGTTTTCGTGCTCGAAGGCATTCTCGACGACGCTGAAAGCTACGAAGGCTTGGTGCTGCGCGTGCGCCCCCTCGGCGGTGAATACCAAGACTTTCGCCTGGCATTGGAATACGGCGATCTGTACCGCGGCCAAATTCCCGCTGAGCGGGTGGTGCCCCCGGCCATCGAATATTACGTCGAGGGCATTAACGAGGCCGGCGAGCGGCGCGCGCTGTACATGAGCTCCGAAAGGCCGGCACGGGTGCAGGTGATTTCGGGCAAAGCGAAGGCCGCCGAAGTGCCGTCGACAGAAGAACGGTCTGAACGTGCGCCACCCGACGTTCCGCAACAAGAAAAGGGCCGCACACGGTTAGATCAGCTGGCTCCTCCCTCGTCGCCGGCGCCCAAGGTGCCTGAGAAAAAGGAGCCTGAGAAAGCGGCCGAGAAACCACCACCGCTTGCTCCAGAACCGAAAGCGCAGAAGCCGGCGGCGATTGAAGAGAAAAAAGCCGAGCCGCTCAAGGCCTCTTCTGAGCCTCCGATGAACACCGCGCTCACTTTGGCCGAAACGATTGCGTCGAGCACCACCTATACTTTTACCGCCGAGCAGATTCGCAGGCTCGGCGTGAGACGTCTTTCTGAGTTGCTCGAATTCGTGCCGGGCATGAGCAGCCAACGTGACGTGCAAGGCTTCACGCGAACTGGCCTGCGTGGGCTCGCCCACGACGGAGACGTGCTCGTTCTCGTCGACGGCTTTCGCCGCAATTCACTGTACGACGGGCGCCCGCTCTTCGACTGGCCGCTCGCCAATGCCAAGCAAGTGGCGGTACGCCTGGCCAGTGCCTATGACGTGGGAGCGCCGGGTAATTTTCGCGCTGTTGTGCGCATCACCACGGCTCGCTCCGAGTCGGTGCAGGCTGAAGTGGCCGGTGTATTTCCGCTCGGCGTGGAGGCGCATGCCTCGGCCCACACGGGTACCGGCAACGTTCGCTTTTTCGCTGACGCCGACGTGTCTTCTGCCAACGGGCTCTCACGGCCGATCAGCAGCGACGCCATCGACGTCGAAGCCAAAGCCCAGCAACTGCGACCGCCTGATGGTCCGGCGGGGTTTACCGACGAATCGGCGCTCTTCGTGCAGGCGCTCGGCGGCCTCGAATGGGACAGGGCAGACCAAGGCACCCTTCGACTCACCGGCCGCTATGGTTTCGAGCGCCGTGGCGCGCTGGTCGGCGCGTACTCGACAGTGTCGCCCGATTCTTCGCTGCAAACGCAGGCCATCGATGCGCAGCTGCAGTACCGCCGCAAGCTCTCGGCGCGCGTTACGCTCGACGCTGAAGCCTGGTTCGAGCAGCACAACGCGCTACGCATATTTCAAGTCTCTCCGTCAGGTTTTCAAACGTCTGCCGCGCGAGAAGGTTTTTTTGCTGAAGGCATTCGTGAGTGGCTGCGCTTTAGAGAACGCGGGCTCGGCGCAGAAGTGCACGCCACTTTCGAAGCCTCGAAGGAGCACCGGTTGATGGTGGGGCTCTCGGCCGAACGCACGGGCCTTTACGATTATTGGCACGCCACGAATCTCGCCGACGATGACACGCATCTGCCGGCGATGAGCGCGGTACAACCCGAGCTGCTCGTTCCCGGTGTGACGCCCGAGCCCGTACTGCATCGCGTGTCGACTGGCGCCTTCGGTGACTACCGGTGGTTTCCCGTGCGGGCGCTCGCTCTCAACGTGAGCGCTCGGGCCCAGTTGCTGCAGGTGCCCCAGGTGACAGAAGGCGAACCGCCCACACAGATGCGCTGGTTGCCGGTGTTTTCTCCGCGCCTGGGGGTGGCTTTTCACCCGGTCGACAGTTGGGTGACGCGACTGTCGTATGCGCACGGAGCCACTGCCGCCAGCCAACGTGAGCAATTCGAAGGCGCTCCAGCAGGTACGCTCAATGCCGGGCGGCCCCCGAGCAACCCCGCTTTGGCCGGCTTCGAAAACGACAGCGTCGAGCTTGGCACGCTTTGGCAAACGGGCGTGCGCAATGGCCGTGCCCGCGTTGAGGCCGTGCTTTTCTTCGAACGGGTGGCGCCAATTGTTCAGGCCGTTACGGCGCGAGGGGTGCACATTTTCGGGGGCGAAGGGCACTTTCGCGTCGATCTTTCCTCCCGTGCCGGAGCAGCGCTTTCGCTGAGCGCAGCCAAGGCCTCTTCGCGTGACGCTCCTGAGGGTGAGTCAGCGGTGCCGTGGTTCACCGCCAACGCGCAAGTCACTGTGCCACTCGGCCCCAATTTGTCGGTCGATGCCAATGCGCGCTTTGGCGCCTCACGGCTCCCTTTGGGAGCACCTCCTACCGAAACGTACGTACTGCCGGCGTACGTACGGTTTGGCCTGCAAGTGCGCAGCGACTGGCTGCTGCGAGAGCACTTGCAGATTACCGGCGGCATTTACGACATTTCATTCGGAGTCGATGCCGACCCTGCCGCGGCCCCGGTGACGATGCCTCAGGGCATACCCCGCCAGCCCTTCAATGCCCGGCTCACGCTTCGCTACAAGCTGTAAGCACAAACGACAACGGCCCGGCACCACGCAAGGTGGAAACCGGGCCATTCGTACCAAGCAGCGAAGAAAAGTTACTTGCCGTTAATGCCAGGAGCGTTGATGCCAGGAGAAGCGCCCACCACGTCGTTCACCGATGGAATGCGCTTCATCTCGGGGCGGGCCAGCTTCCACGCTTGCTGCACGATCCACGAGAGCGAGCGATCTTGACGATCAGCCTGACGTTGAATTTCGTCGAGCATGTCTTCGGGAAAGTAGAGCGATTGTTTCCGCTTGTCGGTGTTGGACATCAGGCCTCCTCGCGACGATCTACGCCTTCATCGCCGGTGACGTCATTCACGGCGGGAAAAGCCTTGATACGGTCGCGGGCGATCTTCCACGCCTGCTGCACCACCCACGAGAGCGAGCGGTCTTGGCGGTTGGCCTCTTCCTGGATTTCTTTGAGCATTTCTTCAGGGAAGTACAGCGACTGTTTGCGCTTGTCGGTGCCTGCCATTTTCAAAGTTCTCCCAGGGGAAATAGACGAAAGGTGAAGACCGACATGGTTTTTAGCCAAAGCGTTCAAGGGGGGCAATGAATTAGCGCGACTGCTGAAACAAGGGCCCGCCGGTAGCACCCGGTTGGTCGAATTCGCTACATAGCTGGCCGATGACTCGCTCCCACGTTGCCCTCGCGTTGATTGGCGTTGTCGCTTTTACCCATTGCCGCTGCAGTGACGGCACCAACGCCGTGAAGCCCTCGGTGGCGGTGACCCCCAAACAAGTCGATTTTGGCCCGGTGAAGGTGGGTGAGCGGATGATCAGAATGATCACGCTGAAATCTGAAACGCGGGTGTCGGCGCAAATTTCAGACGTGCGCGTCGAAGGCAGTGGCGCCGCGGCGTTTCGTGTCGATTCGAAGCCCGGGTTCATCGCGTCGCTGGGGGCAGACACGCTGACCCTGTCGTTTGCTCCCAGTGAGCTCGCGGGGTACGTCGCCAAGGTGGTGATCGTCAGCAATGACGCCGAGAAACCTGAACAAACAGTGACGCTCTCGGGTGAGGGGGCCAAGCCGATCATTGAAGTGAAGACCGAATGCCCGTCGGCCGCGATGTGCATGGGTACGGCGACGCAAGACCCTCTTTCTATTGTGTACCCGGCCGAGCCGCTCAACCGCGCGGTGATGATCGACGTCACGCGGCTGCCCTCGGTTACGTTGACCAACGAAGGCCCTGTTGCGCTGAAAGTGTCGAAGATCGCCATCGAGGGCGTTGACGCGGCGGCGTTTTCGATCGCCGGCAATGGCATGGTGCCCAGCGAAGGGCTGACCTTCGAACCGTCGGCCGGCGTGAATATGCCGATTCGCTTCAAGCCCACCTCTTCAATGAAGACGGCGTACAGCGCAGAGCTGGTGATCGACTCTGACGACTTAGACAAGCCGCGTGTGGTGGTCGCCCTGGTCGGCACCCTGTTGCCCAACTCCGCGCCGAAAGTTTGCGCGAATTTGATTCGCGTCAAACCCGCTGACGATCTCGAGCGTGATTACAGCGCCAAAGCACAGTGGGACCCGCTCCTTTTACCTCCCTCGGGCGGCTATGATTTTCGCCTCACCCGCGACGTCGAGCCGCGCTCAGAAGCAATCTTCTCGGCCATTTCTGACGCGGTTGACATGTCGGCGTGCACGTCAGACGTCGAAGACGGCCGCGCTGGCCTTACCTACCAGTGGGAGGTTACCCATGTGCCCGCTGGTGCTCCTTCGCTTGGTATTTCGGGCGCCAACACCTTTCAAGCCACGGTGCGCCCGGTGGTGATCGGCGAGTACGCGCTGCGGTTGACGGTGACCGACTCGCAGCTCGCTTCGACGGTGGTGAACATGGCGTTCTCGGTGGCGATCAAGCAAGACCTGGTGGCTGAAGTGGTGTGGCCGGGTTATGCGGGAGTCGATCTCGATCTGCACCTGATTCGCCCCTCGGCAGCGATCGACACGGCGGACCCTTTTAGCGGCGCTTTTGACTTCTTCAACGGGCCCACTGTGGCGAAAACATCGGGCGATATGAATGGCTATGCCCGGCTGCGGCAGAAAGACGTGTCGGGTTTCAATTTCGACTGGGGCGACGCTGGCACCGCCGACGACCCACGCTTGTCGGTCGACGACTTGGGCATGGTGAACCAGTTCGAAAACGTGTCGTTGAATTACCCTGAGAACGACGCGAAATGTGCGAGCAGCCCATGCCGCTACAAGGTCATGGTGCACTATTACGCCGACGCCCGTGCCAACCCCACGGGAGCCTGCACGCTCGACGGGGGCGTGGGTTCTCGCGACGGTGAAGCGGCGAATTGCCCTGGCAGCGAGCGGTGCGTGGCCGACAGCGCGCCAATTGGCTCACCGGCCCTCGGTTCTGGCAAGTGTTACGACGCCCCGCGGCCCAGTGTGCGTATCTATTTGAAGGGTAACCCCGTGCCGGCCAAGGTTGTCCCACTGCCCACGTTGATGCCGGCTGACCAACTGGCGCTCGGTTCAGCGTGCCAAATGCTCTATGTGGCTGACGTGGTGTGGCCGTCGAAAACGCAGATTGGCTCCTTGCCCGATGGCGGGTCTCCCCTGGCGACGATTGAAGTGAAAGGGGCCGATGGCACCGGCCGGGTGGCGAACCCGTCGGTGGCGCGGTTCGGCTATCGCCCGCCGGGTGGCAATGCGCCGCTGTGCTCGCCTGATTCGCAGTTGGGCCCCAACGTCGACTGGTTCACCCGGCAGCCATGAACGCGCGTTGGGTTAGAAAGAGAACCGCCCCGGGACAACATGGCCCCGAGGCGATTCAGAAAGAGGGGCAAGCCGAATTGCTTCGACTGCCCCGTGAGCCCAGAGGGGGAGGGGGAAACCCCTGGGCCCAACGTCAATGTCGTGTGTTCCGAGAACCCCCCGCTACCGTCTCCATTCCGGACACTCAGGTCAGATCATAAGCACCCCTATGGGGTACGGCAAGGTGGCTTTGTCAAGCGAAAAGCGCAATCGAGAAAACGCCCATTCCCAGCCGCTTAGCCATGAGCGGCGTTGGGTAGACCCCGTCGGGCGCCGACTTCAGCGTTTAGGTGCCCGGGGGCAAGGTGTATTGCTCGCCGTGTCAGGGGGAGCCGACTCGGTGGCGCTCATGTTGTTAATGGCCCAATGCGCCCATCGCTTCGATTTACGACTCGAAGTGGCCACGCTTGATCATGGTTTACGCCCTGAATCAGCCGCTGAATGTGCCCAGGTCATGTCGTTGGCCGCGTCACTGGGTCTTTCGGCCCACAGCCGCTCGCTTCACTTGACCCACGGCCCGGGCCTTGAAGAGCGCGCCCGCCATGCCCGCTACGCCATGCTCGAAAGCCTGCGTGAGGCGCGTGGGCTGCAACTGGTCGCCACCGGTCATACGGCCACTGATCAGGCCGAATCGGTGCTGATGCGGCTCGGCAGGGGCGCCACGCTTGAAGGTGCCGCGGGCATTTGGGCCCAGCGTGGCCGGGTGATTCGGCCTCTGCTCGACTTGTCACGCGAAGAAATTCGCGCATTTTTGGCTCAGCGGCAGGTAGCCTACACCGATGACCCCATGAACGAAGACCTGGCCTACTTGAGGGTTCGAATTCGCCAGGGGTTGTTACCCAAGTTGCGTGAGCTGTTTGGCGGATCGATAGAACAGCATTTGGCGCAGTTTGCCGACTTTGCGCATGAAGACGCCCAAGTGCTCAAAGCCAGTGCTGACGCGGCTTTCGTGCGGTTGCAATTGCCGGGGGGCGCGCTCGACGCCGTCGGGTTAAAGCACTTGGAGCGCCCGTTGGCGCGCCGGGTCATTGCCCGGTTCTTGAGAGAAGGGGGGCTCGCTGTCGATTCGCAGGCTATCGAAACGGGCTGGGCCGCGGTTCTCGAGGGAACACAGGCCACGGTGGGAAAAGACAGCTTGCTGAGCTGTCAGAACGGTCAGGTACGGTTGGTGGCTGCTCCACTCCGGAAATAACCCGGTTATGGCGGCGCATTGTCATGTGATGCGTTATAAACTCGGCTTGCGGCTGTCGTTGGGTGACTTAAGTTCGAGTCGTTCGGGCATGAGGACTTTTTTCCCGAACAGAAGGGTTGTCGGCGCGTGCGTTCGAGCTACAAAACGGTTCTTCTCTGGGTGGCGCTGATCGCGCTGTTCTTTGGTTTTTACCACTGGTTCTCCAAACAGCAGGAGGACCCGCAAGAGCTCACGTGGTCTCAGCTCATCGATCGCGTCAAAGAGAAGAAGATCGACGACGTCACCATCAAGCGCAAGCAAGGCATCTATACCGGGGCCTTTGTGGGCACGCCCGACAAGAAGTTCAAGGTCACCGGGCCCGAATGCGACTTCGCGTGCACCAAAGAGCTCGAGTCGATGGGGGCCAAAGTTCGCCTCGAAAACGAAGAGTCGGCTGGTATCTGGGTCGCGATCTTGAGCCAGTGGATCCCCGTTCTCTTTCTTTTCTTGTTCTTCATCTTCTTCATGCGGCAGATGCAGGGCTCGGGCGGCAAGGCGATGTCGTTTGGCAAGTCGAAAGCCAAGCTGCTTTCTGAGAGTCACAACAAGGTGACGTTCGCCGACGTGGCCGGCATCGACGAGTGCAAAGAAGAGCTCGAAGAGATCATCGCTTTTCTCAAAGACCCCAAAAAGTTCTCGAAGCTGGGCGGCCGCATTCCCAAGGGCGTGTTGATGATGGGCCCGCCGGGTACAGGTAAAACGCTGCTCGCGCGTGCGGTGGCAGGCGAAGCCGGCGTGCCGTTCTTCTCGATTTCGGGCTCTGACTTCGTTGAAATGTTCGTCGGTGTCGGTGCGAGCCGGGTGCGTGACTTGTTCGAGCAGGGCAAGAAGAACGCTCCCTGCATCATCTTCATCGATGAAATCGATGCCGTGGGTCGTCACCGTGGCGCAGGTTTGGGCGGCGGTCACGACGAGCGCGAGCAGACGTTGAACCAGTTGCTCGTCGAGATGGACGGCTTCGAGTCGAACGAAGGCGTGATCATCATGGCTGCCACCAACCGGGCCGACGTGCTTGACCCGGCGTTGCAGCGGCCTGGCCGTTTCGACCGTCGCATCATGGTGCCGCGCCCTGACTTGAAGGGCCGTTTGGGCGTGCTCAAGGTGCACACCCGGCGTGTGCCGTTGTCGACTGACGTAGAGCTCGAGGTCATCGCCCGTGGTACTCCGGGTATGACCGGCGCCGATCTCGAGAATCTGGTGAACGAAGCAGCGTTGTTCGCGGCCCGGCTCAACAAAGAGAAGGTCGAGCTCTCTGACTTCGAAAACGCCAAGGACAAGGTGTTCATGGGTCCCGAGCGCAAGTCGATGATCATGAGTGAGCAAGAGAAGCGCAACACCGCGGTGCACGAAGC
>JAIBBR010000204.1 GCA_019694575.1 Myxococcaceae bacterium | reverse complement strand
TCGAGCGAAGCGAGCACGCGTTCCGCGGCGAGCACTCCGAAATGGTTCGCTTCTTCGAAGACGGCGAGGCCGCCCAGGTCGGCATGGGCAAAATGCAGGCTGTTCTCGAGAGACACTTGAGCCTGTTGCCGCGCGCCGCCCCAGACGAAGCCGGGGTAGGGCCGCACCATCGCATGGCCCCAGCGCATCACTTCGAGCCGTTGTGCGTAATCAGCCAAATCAATGTGCGCGGGTGACAAATCAGACATAACGGCCGCTTCCCAGTCTCTATAGTTGGTTGCGAGCAGTCGCGTGCGCTCTTGCCGCACGTCGTCTCCCGTCATGGGGTAATACCAGGTCCACACCGAGGGGCCTGACGCGTTGGCGCGCGGGCGTTGATGGGTGGCGACCACGTAGCCCAGGCTCTTGCTCTCGTAGAGCACGTTGTCCCACGCGGTGGTGAAGCCGCGGCTGCGGGGTGTTTCACTCAGCGTCAGGTTCGCTACCACCCAGGGGCTGTATTGAAACGCCTTCACGAAATCGGGAGCTGTTTTGCGCCAGGCATCGACGAGGCGCGCTGCGATAAAGCGGGGGACCGCGAGCACCACTTGCCGGGCGAGATACGCTTTGGGTGCATGCGTAATCGAATCGAAACCGTCGAGGCGCCAGAGTGCTCCTTCGCGGCGCACGGTGTGAATGGCGAAGCCTTTTTCAATTCGCTGCGTGCCCAGCCCTTTTGCCAAATGCTGAATCAAATGGCCGTTGCCGTCAGGCCACGTGAGGTAGCCCTCGCTATGTGTGTCTTTGCTGCGGCGCGCGGTGAAGTACCAAACAGCGGCCCAGGCCGAGATGTTGTTCAACCCGCCGCCGAAATCGTCGCGGCAGGCGTACTCGACGTTCCAACGCAAGCGAGAAGACGTGTAGCCCTGTGCGTCTAACCACTGGCCTGCAGAAATTTTGTCGAGCTGTGTCCACTCCACGTCGTCACTTGAGAGCGCCACCGGAATGTCGAAGGCCTTTCTGCCCTTGGCATCGCGCGCGTCGGCAAAAGCAGACAGTTGCGCTTCGAAGCGTTGCCACTGCGCCAAGTCTTCGGCGCTGGCACCTGCATGCAAATACAAGCCTTCGTACCAACGCCCTTTGTGAAACAACCGCTCTTCAGGCTCATTCACCAGCGCTTCTTCGGCGTACTGCGGCGAGCCGTGCGCATCGATACCGGTGAGCACGCCCATTTCTTTGAGCAACCGCGGCACAGGGCCACGCGCGGTGAGGGGCGCGGGCAAGTAGTGCGCGCCCCAGGGGTAGGCAGAGACCGCGTTTTGGCCGCTCTTCGCAGTGCCGCCCAAGCTGTCATCGAGCTCGCAGACGAGAAAGTCTTCCAGCCCTCCGCCCTGCAACCTCCACGCGGCGGAAAGCCCGGCGGCGCCTCCGCCCACGATGACCGCATCTAACGTGCGCGAGACCGTGGACGCATAAACAGCAGGCGCGTCACGCAAGTGGTGACCTGTGGCGACGATTTTGTCGATCAACGTGCCTTCAACCGGAGTGCGACTCGAGGCGCGTTTACAAGCAGCCGACGAAACGAATGAGGCGCCGAGGAGTGAAGCGAGCACCTCGCGGCGGTTCAGTTCCATCGCCGCCATTCATTCTCGTAGTAGTGCACCAGCACCTGGTTGTTGAGCCGGTTCACTTCGGCCGGCACCGGGCTCATGTCTATTGGGAATTGAAAGAGCGTCTCGAGCGTGTCGGGTGAGAGAAAGCGCAGGCCCTCGGGCAGTGCGGTGGCCGGCGCGAGCGCTTGGCGGCTGGCCAGCACATAACCCCATTCACCGAATGACGGTACCAATGCATGGTACGGCCTGGTGAGAAAGCCCGCGGCGCGCAGAGTGGTGTCAATGCACCAAAACGATTGGCGCGCGAAGAGAGGCGAGGTGCTCTGAATCACCACCACGCCGTCGTGAGCGAGGTGCGCCGAGAGCAACGCGTAAAAACGCGTGGTGTAGAGCTTGCCGAGCGAGAAATTATTGGGGTCGGGAAAATCGACAATCACCACGTCGTAACGGCGGTCACCCGCGCGGGCGAGAAACTGCATCGCGTCTTCGTTGAGCACCGTGAGCTTGGGGCTCGAAAGGCTCTGGTGGTTGAGCGCAGTGAGCTCGCTGTACTTGCTGGCGAGCTTGGTGATGGCCGGGTCCAAGTCGATGAGGGTGATGTCTTCAACGTCGTCATAGCGAAGCACTTCGCGCGCGGCGAGACCGTCTCCGCCACCCAGAATCAGCACGTGCTTGCGTGAGGCCGCGTGCGTCATCGCCGGGTGCACCAGCGCTTCGTGGTAGCGGTACTCGTCGACGCTGGCGAACTGCAGGTTGCCGTTGAGAAAAAGAGAAAACCCGTTGTGCCCTCGGGTGACGATGATGCGTTGGTACGGCGAGCTCTGCGCGTGCACCACTTCGTCGTGGTACAGGTGCTCTTCGAAAAAGAGCGTCATCTGGTTTGAAAACGCAAAGCCGACGACGAGCAGCACCGTCACCGCCACTGCCTTCACCCGCAGCCGCGCCACGTTCGCCAAGCCGTCGGCGAGCAGCCAGGTGCTCCACAAGCCCACCAATGCATTGAGCAGCCCGAAGAAGAGCGACGTGCGCACCAAGCCCAGCTGTGGCACCAGCACAATGGGAAAAAGCAGCGACGCAATCAGCGCGCCCACGTAGTCGAATGTCAGCACGCGTGAGACCAGGTCTTTGAATTTCAGCTGGTCTTTCAAAATGCGTAACAGAAGGGGAATTTCCAACCCCACCAGCGTGCCCACCAGCAGCACCACGCCGTACAGGGTGATGCGAAACGAAGCGCTCTCGGCAAAAGTGAAGAAGAGAAAGGGCGCGCTCACTCCGCCCACCAACGCCACCGAAAGCTCAATTTCGACGAAACGCTGCGGTACGCCGCGCTCGATGAAGCCCGACAGCCACGCGCCAATACCCATGGCGAAGAGGTACACGCCGATGACGGTCGAAAACTGCGTGATGGAGTCGCCCAGCAAATAGCTGGCGAGTGCGCTCACCACCAATTCGTACACCAGCCCGCAGGTGGCGATGACCAGTACGGTGATGAAGAGGAGCGACTTGTTCACGGCCCGTGAATTGCCGCGGCGACGATTAACGCCAAGCCCAAGATGAACGAGCCAATGACGATGCCCACCGCGGTGTTTTGGTCGACCTCGAGCTCCTTGTGCACGTCGAACGGCAACAGCCACCGAATGACGAAGAAGCCGGCCACGAAGACACCCATGCCCACCAGCGAGAACAAAAGCGAGTTCACCAGCGCTTTGCCGATGTGGTCCATCATGTTTATTTGCCTCCCATGAAGCCTGTGTGCCAACTCAAAATGCCGCCGGGCGCGCTGCGCACCGAAGGAGGCAACTTGCCCCGGTCGTCGTCGCTGAATATCGAAAAACCGACCGCCTGCGCGAAGCTGTAGAGCAAGAGCAGAACGCCTCCGTAATATTTCATTCGTCGTCTTTCGCGTGGGGAAAGGTGGTGTACACGTGGCCGCCGCCGCCCGACTGAAACAAGCTGTCGTTCCAGCGCTCGGTTTCGAACGCCGCGGCGCGCATTGACTTGAAGAGCGGGCCGGCGATGAGCAGCACCAAGAAGCAAATGAGGCCGCCCACGCCTCCCGCTGCTCCGGCGGGGCCCACCGTCAACACGTAGCCGTCGATGGGTGCGTTCATGTCGTAGCTGTTGATGGTGCGCAGCACGTACGTGCCGGGCTCGACTTCGCTGGTGGTACGGGTGTCGTCGCGGCTGCCTTCGCTCCAACGTTCGCCGTCGGTGGTGCCGGCGTAGAAACTGACTTCAGAGGCCACCGAGACGACCTCGTCGGTCGCTTCATTCACCAAATCGGCTTGCACCGCGAGCCACGTGTTGTCGATGCGAGGCGCGTCGACTTTGAATTCTAGCCGCGTCTTGTGGGGTATTTCGAAGGGCGGGCTGAACGACATGGCCTCGGGGCTGCCTGGCGCCGCCTGGGTGTTCACCGGCACATTCAGCGTCAGGTACGGCATGCCGTCAGGCGTAGACGGCCGGGCGCGCGAAAAGAGAAAGCTCACCAGCAGCAAGCCGACGGCCCACAGCGCGGTCCATTTCCACGCTTCTTTGGCGCCGGCGCGGTGCGGGTTTTCTTGCGCGGGGGCGATGCCGTGAGAGCGCGGCAGTGGTTTTAACTGAAAGCCCGCCGCTACTTCTTCGGCGCTCACCATGCGCCCCAAAGTGAAAGTGGCCTCGTCATGCGCGCGTAAAGTGTCGGTGGCACGGTCAATGTTGATTGACCGCGGAGGCGCCACGAATTCAGAGGCCCACGCTTCTTCGCCTTGCTCGACCGCCCAGTAACATTCACCCACCACGGCTTCGGTGGTGGCCTTCACCGTTTGAAATGCTTTGAATGTATCGCCGCCGTAAACGCACGCTTTGCCCGACAGCCACACTTCGCCCGCGGGCAACGGCGTCAGCCAGGTCCAGTGGCCGTTGGCGTTCATCAGCCAGGTAAAACCTTCGACCCGGTTGAAGAGCAAATACTCGTGCCAACCGTAGCGGCTGCCTTCGACGTTGCAGCTGCGCACCAAAAAAGCGATGCACACCCACTCGGTTTTTTCGAAAGTGCCTTTGCTGCCGAGCGGAATGAGCGGCTCTTCAGCGGGCTTTTCAAGCAGCTGCAAAAAGCTCAGTGTGCCGTGCGAAACGTCGAGCAGCGCGCCGCAATAAGGGCAAACCACCCGCCGTGCCCGGTCGGGGGCTTTGAAGTCTAAGTTGCCGTTGCACTGGGTACAGCGCGCGTGGGTGAGCGCTTCTTTTTTGGGAGTGGGGTTGAGCTCGCTTTGGTCGAAGCCCAGCTGCGCCAAACTGACGCGATTGCCGGCGTACAGCTCGCCGTCTTCAGCGACGACTGAAGGGCCATAGTCGATGCTGGCGAAAACGCCCTGTGCACCCGTAGCGTCGACGTAGTGTGACTGCGGTGCGTAGTCGGGCAGCTCGCCTTCTGCCGAAACGCACTGTGCCCGGCCTCGCTCTTCGACGACGAATTGCCTGTCTTTGAGGCGAAAGAGCTGGGTGGGCGCTAAGTCTTCCCAGCCGCGGGGCGCCGCACCGGCAATGGGGAACATCAAGTGCCAGGCCCCTTCAGATTCAGAGAGCCAGCCAGTGCGGCCGTCTTCGAAAGAAAGAAACCACTCGTCCCACGCGCCTTGGCCCCAGTCTTTTTGCAACCGGCCGGCGACGGTGAACGACACTTGGGCGTAGCGGCCTTGCAAGCCGACTTTGAGCGGCGAATCGGTGTCGGCGAGCTGGGCGACGCGGCCGTGGTCTTCGAGGCGCGCTTGCCCGCGCAGCACCACGGTGTGGCAGTGCTCGCACACCTTTACCTTGCCCGTGCCGAGGGGAAAGTCGACGGGTGCGCCGCATGAAGGGCACTGGCCGACTTTCATCGCGTCAACGCCTCGCGGGCCAAGGTGCGCAGGGTGAGCGAAGTGGCCTGCAAGTGCTGCTTCACCAGTGCTTCCAAGGCAGGTTGTGCGCGCGGGCGGCAAGAGTACACGCTCAGCGCCGCGTAACCATGCTCGGGAAAAGTGTGAATTGCCAGGTGTGATTCTGAAAGCAGCGCCAGGCCCGTAATGCCCGACGGAGGTGGAAAAACATGCCATTGCGGCGTGCCCACCACGTGCAGCTTGAGCTCGACAATCAGCGCTTCGAAGAGACCGGCCAACACCGCGCGGTCAGTGAGGCGCCAAGCAGGGCAGCCGCTGGCGTCGACCAGCCATTCTTGGCCGACTGAAAGAATGTTTGGGTTCCCCACCGAGCCACGCTCTCTAGCAAAAACTGCTGTCTGAAGATTTGTGTAATGTGTGTTTCTTTTACGGGCCGCCGCGCAATGAAGGGCGTTTCTTTG
>JAIBBR010000064.1 GCA_019694575.1 Myxococcaceae bacterium | reverse complement strand
AAATGGTTTCTACAAGAGAATCAAATGTTGAGTGGCTTGTTCTTGTGCGCGAAGCGTTCGCAAAGACTGACGGGTCAGCATCTGCGGTGACGGCCGCGCTGGCAAAGACCTTCTCCAATGCCGGGGCGGTGGCCGGTGCGTTCATCGAAGGGCTTGGTGAATTGATGGGGTACGCCGAGAAGGCGGCCAGCGGCACGGCAATTGATGCTGAAATCGAGGCAGTGGCGGCTTCAAGGCGAATCGTGAGGCCTCTGCTCCAGGCGAAACTGCAGGCGCAAGTCGACGCGTTGGACAAGGAGGGCCAGGGAAAGGCGTTGTGCCTCGACTGTGGAGGCGTTGCACAGTCAGAGGGTAGGCGCGCAAGGAGGTGGGGCAGCCTCGTGGGGAGCATTGAGCTGAAACGTCGCTATGCCACATGTGACAAGTGCAAGTCAGGCATTGCCCCCGCGCAGAAGCCTCTTGGGCTGTCTGAGAGTGACTTCACGCCGCGGCTCGAAGAAGTGACGACAATGTTGGCGACGACGGTGCCGTACGGCATGGCGACGAGCTTGGTGGAAAAATTGTGTGGCATCGAGGTGAGCATCAAAGGTGCAGAGGAGATGACCTGGCGTCGAGGCGAAGCAGTGCTTTCACAGAATGCAGCCGAGGCGGAAAAATGTGCCGCATTCGATGAAACAGGGCTGCCGGTGCCAAAACAGGAGAGGCCGAAAGACACGGTGGCGAAAGACAAAATTCCGAAGGTGGCATACGTCGAAATTGATGGAGTCATTCCCATCACCCGAGAAGCATTGACTCACGCTGAGCTGACGCCGAATGAGCGGCGGCGCATCAAGCGGGCAAAGGCTGCGAAGGCTCGCGGCGGCAAGGCTCGGCGCTACCGCATCGTCGGTCGCGAAGTAAAAAACGCCGTGCTGTATGACGGCGAAGACTGCGCCCAAGAGAGCCCAGGCCGCGGATGCATTCTGCAGAAGACGTACGTTTCACACCTCGGGGACTGGCTTGGTTTTGCAGCCTTGCTTTGGGTCGCCATACTTCGGCTGCGGTTTGAGCAGGCAAAGCTGTTAGTCATCCTCAGTGACGGCGCTGACTGGATTCGCTCGCTGGCTCAATGGCTGCCCATCGAGACGTTGATGATTCTGGACCTCTTCCATGTGAAAAAGCGCATCTGGGAGGCGGCACACAGCCTCTATGGCGACAGAAGCGAGAAGGCCTCTACCTGGGCGCATATGCAATGCGAACGAGTCGAGAACGGCCATGTAAAGAAAGTCATCGAGGCCCTGCGCTTTCTCAAGCCTGCGCGCGCCGAGACGCAGAAAATCGTCAGCGAGCTCGCCGGGTATTTCGAGAACAACATCGACCGCATGGACTATCCGAGCTACCGAGCCAAAGGGCTTCGTGTCGGCAGTGGTGCAGTAGAGAGCGCCAACTTTCACGTCACCGGCAACCGCCTTATTCTTCAAGGCATGCGCTGGTCCGCAGAGGGTGCAACCGCGATGGCAGCACTACGCGCCGACCTCTTCAACGGTCGATGGGAAGGTCGAACCCGTGAAATTCTTTCCGCAGCATAGCCCTCCCTGGGGCTCCGACTTTTGAGAGCCGCGCGCGCGGGCCCTAACGTTTCTTGACCCATTTCGTGAAGCGCCCTAGGGTCGCTGCACTTATTTTTGTAAGGGTTGCGAGGGCTTACGGTTGACAAAGGCGATTCAGACCGCGTTGGTGTGTGCCTTGATTGCCGCGCCTGCGTGGGGCGCTGAAATCACCAAAATCACGTCGTCATTCGAGCCTGACGATCCGTTCGGCATGCGCATCGACTTGGGCTTCGAGCGCACCCAGCACCGCGGCAAGATTACGCGCGAGTGGTACCAAGAAAATGACATGCAAGACGTGTCGGAGCTGCGCTTCACTTCATATGACACGCGCATGAATATCGACGTGCGTGTCGGCCTTTGGCAAGACGTTGAATTTCACTTCGGCCTGCCCTTCGTTTTTCAGCGCGATTCGTATTGGGGCTTTGCCGGGCAGACCGATGCGTCGAACACCACCATTTACCGTAACTGCCAAGGCGCCAACGGCGCGCTGCTCTCGCCGAGCACCGGTTGCACCACGCCGGGCGCCGGCACGGGCCGGCTGTTCACCGTCGATGACACCTCGCGCTCGTTTCGCGGCGGCCTGGGCGATTTGACGTTTGGCATCGCTTATGCGCCCTTCAATCAGAAGAAAGACGACACCAAGCCGACGTGGGTGATCGGCATGGACTATGCGGCCCCTACCGCGGCGCGGTTAGAACCGGCGCTGCCCACCAGCGAGGCTGATCGCGGCAACATTGGCGACCGCATTCACCGCTACAAATTCTACACGTCGATTTCAAAGCGCATCGGCCCGGTCGACCCGTACTTCAGTCTTCATTACACCCTGCCGTACCGAGGCCCAGGTTGGTACAGCAACTGCGAGCAAACCGAGACCGGCACCTTGGGTGCTCCCGAGAACTGCGGCCTCGACGCGTGGCCGAAAAGCACCACCGGCATCATTCCCCCGCATGTGGGCGGAGTAATCTTCGGCTCTGAATTCGTGCCCTTCGAGGTGCCCAGCAAGCACCAGAAATTCGCTCTCGATATTCGGGCCATGGCCACGTACTTCTCTGAAGGCCGCTACCACAACGAGATGAGCGACTTGCTGCACAAGCTGCTCTACACGTCAGACTATTTGCAGCTCGGCGGGCAAATTGGCTTCAACGCCCAAGCAGCTGAATTCATCTCGCTCAACGTCTCGGCGGCGTGGTCATACAACACCGAGCATTTTCTGACCAATGAGCAGGTGGGTCGCGACTTGAATGGCAATGGTGTGGTGGACCCCAAGCCGAATGAATTCGGTTTTCGCCCTGAATTGAACCCCAACTTCGATTGGCGGGTTGACCGCGTGGGCCGCCGTTTTCGCATCAGCGAGACGAGCATTTTCACGCTGCGCGCCACGGCGTCGTTTAACTTCTAGGCGCCCGCGCTGCCGCAACGCGAACAGCTGAGAGCGAACGGCTTCGCTACCGAGAGCGCTGAGCTTTCGTTCACCTTGCGACGCCGTCTGCCACTTTTCGCATCGCCGGGTTCGCTCCCGATATCTTGCGATGCACCCACCACTCCATGTCGGCGTCTTGGAATTCACGATCGAGAATGTTGAAGCGGCCCGGAAACTGAGACCGATGAAACGCTTCTTTGTCGGTACCGAGCACCGTCAGGTACAAAGCAGCCGTTTCGGCATAGTCCTCGACTGGATTGGCCATCGAATAACGCGAGGGGTACGCCCGATCTGACATCTCGGCATTCACCCAATCAGTCCAACTCGGGCTTTTTTCGTTACTCCCCCGTTGCCGTGCAGCGAAAGTGTGAGCCAACTCGTGTCGCAGAATCATCGCGAATTCGACCTGGTCACCCTTCATCCCGGGGAAAATTCGAATCTCGCCGGCGGCGCTCGCAGACGCGACAGAAGGTTGAACTGAAAGCGTAACTTCCCAAGGCATGTGTTTTTTGAGCGTTTCGAGCGCGGCAGAACGCAACCCAACTGGCAATTCTTCAACGACCTCGTCTTGCGTGGGTACGAGGTGAGCCAAAGCCTGTTTCCAATAGGCGTCGTCTGGGTTCGCGTTCGGTTCTACAATGACTTTGTCGACCAGGCTCTTCAACGGCTTGGGCAACGAATCGACCGCCAAGCTCATTGCACCGATGGTCTCGATGATTTCTTCTTGGGTGTAGCCACGCGTAAGCGGAATGGCCACCGAATACCGAGCCTGCAACGAGTCCTCCATCGTGGCGACTAAGGCAGCGGCCGCTCCCCCCTTCACGCTCATGAAGAAGGGGTAGTTTTCAACTACGGCGGCGCTAAACGGAGGCTTGGCAGCAGAAGCACTCGCAGCCGCTTCCGCGTTTTCAACCCAATCAGTCTCGAGATGTTGCCGAGCGTCGTCTCGAAATATCTGATGATAGTTGGCCGGCAGCCCATAGCCCCGAGCAGCAAACCACCCGATGAGCTTGCCTTGTTCTTCGAGCGAAGCGGCCTTCACGGAGGGCTTCTGCAGCAACGACGCCAACGCTTGTCGCGCCACGCCACGGGCCCGCTGCGTGTATTTACTAAGGAACGTCTTGTCTCCCAGGTCGGCGATAGCCAACGCAGGGTGTGAAGCTAAAAATTCCCACCCCGGGGCAGCGTCTTTGAGCACCGGTTCCTGGACAATGCCGCCTTTGCGCTGCGCATTTTGAGCAGCGATGAGTTGTGGAGCTTTCGGTGAGAAAGCGGTGCCTTCAGGCTTGTTCGTCGGTGCCGTGACCTCGGCCTTGAGGAGCTGCTGTTGGTCTGCCGGTTTTTCAGCGAGCTGATTGGGTAACCCAGGTTCTGTTTTGGGAATGACTCTGAAGGCCATCTGTCGGCTGCTCCGTGCGCGGTGCTTGAGACAAGAAGTCTTTGTTAGCGAAGACGCTGGGTGGTGCGCTTGAGCAGCTTTCCATCGGCGCCGTACTCGTTGATGATGCGCATTCTGCCGGCAGTAAGCACTTCGACCTTCGCCACTTCTACTTCACCTTGCGATGTTTTCACCCTGCGCTTACCACCAGGCAGCGCGGCGGCTTCGATCACCTGGCGCATCGCCGGGTTCTCGCCCGCGTAACGAGGAATGCCTATTTTGCTCATCGTTTCTTCTCCACCCGCACTCCAGGCTGCTGGCCAACCCATTCTGTTGGCTTCTTCTTCGCTCCCGAAATCTTCCGTTGCACCCACCACTGCATATCGGCATCTTGGAATTCGCGATCGAGAATGTCGAAACGACTGGGAAACTGCTTTCTGGCTGCTTCTTCATCTGGGGTTCCCAAGACAGTCAGGTAGATCGCAGCCGTTTCTGCGTAGTCTTCCACCGGCGACGCCATCGAATAACGCGACACAAATGCCAGGTCGGCCATTTCCGCATTTTGCCAATCAGCCCAACCTGGGCCCAAAGGGTCATACCCCCTCTGTCTCTCTGAGAACGTGTGCGCCAACTCGTGGCGAAGAGCGAGAGCCATGTAGACGATATCTGTGCTCATGACTGGGTACATTCGAATTTCACCCTCAGCCGTGGCGGTCGCCTCGGCTTGTCCCGCTCCCTGAGGGTTGACTTCTTCAGGCATGTGCTTCTTCAGAATCGATAGCGCCACAGGACGGAGCGGCTCCGGTATATCTGCCAGCAATTCGTCGGTCGTTGAAGCGTTGATTCCACTCACCAATTCCTGCACCTCATTGTCGTAGGGGTTCGCATTTGGCTCAATGATCAGCCGCCTAACGAGCTCCTTCAGCGGTTTTGGAAGCGTCTGCAGTATCGCGCGCAATGACTCCGTATCGAGCCCTGGTGTCTTCGCGGTGGCGGGCAGGGCAATCGTAAAGGGCTGCTCTCCGGGCGAGCTGATCGTCGTCACCTGAGCGCCCTTGTCGCCTGGTTTGGCACTCTCAAAAAAGGGATAGTCGGGCACAAAAACCATCGAAGACTTCTGTGAGGAAGCGCTCGATTTGCCAGCGACATGAGAAGCCGCTTCGTTTTGTTCAAAATCAACGACGAGACGACTCGCGACAGCATCGAAGTTCACGAGCTCAGTGGTTGTGTATGGCCGACCGAAGCCTCGGTTCAGAAACCAGCCGAGCAGCTTTGCTTGCTCTTCTACGGGAGCGGCCTTGACGCGAGCATCGTTCAGCAGCGACTTCAAGGTGTCGCGCCCCGCTTTGCTCGCTGCCCGGGTGTAGTTCACGAGAAACGTTTTATCTTCTGCATCGCAGACGGTGAGCACGGGGTGTCGCTGCAGAAATTCCCAGCCGGGAGCAACATCGAGTTGATCGCTCTTCTTCTCGAGCCCAGCTCGACCCAACTTGATTCTGTCGGCAATGGCTTGCGGGTCTTTCGGGGCGAATGTGCCAACCACGGCCTTGTTTCCGTCGATCCCTTGCGGAGGCGGAGTCTCGTCATTGAGCTGCAGCGGGTCTGCCGATTTTGCAGCAACGGGTCGAAGACTCTGCTTAGGTAACCCAGCCTCTTGGGGAGGAACTTTGAAGCTCATGTCTTGATGTTATAGGCCTTTATCTACGAGCTACCCATCGCATAGCAACGTCTTCTCACCTCTCGAGACGATTCGAAGCTAAATGTTTCGCGGCAGCCCGTCGGTGGCGCCCAAGTGCTGCACGGCATGCGCCCCCACGCGGCAACCCAGCGCCATCGCTTCACGCAGCTTCTCAATTGTCGGCGTGCTCCAAAAGTGATTGCGCAACAAGCCAGCGAGCAGCCCCGCCATGAAGCCGTCGCCCGCTCCCGTGGTGTCGACCACGTCGACGACGAGCGCGGGAATGTCGACCCGGTGCCCTTGCCACACGCTCGAAGCACCCTGCGCGCCGCGGGTAATCACCGGTACGCTCACCCCCTGCTGCACCAACCACCGCAAGCCACTGTCGACGTCGTCGTGCCCAGTGACGAGAGCCACTTCTTCTTCTGACATTTTGAAGACGTTGCAGCGAGGCACCAAGGTGCGCAGCAGCGTTTTCAATTCTTCAGGGCTGCGCCACACGTGTAACCGCACATTCGGGTCGCACGAAACGACTCGGCCGGCCTGCCGCGCCACGTCGACCGCATGCAAGGCCGCTTCACGCGCTTCAGAAAGCACCAGCGAGTTGGTGCCCAGCTGCAGCACCTGCGTCGAGCCAATGAACGGTTCATCGATATGCCGGCGCGCCAAACGGTATTCAGCGGTGTCACGGCGAAAAAACGAGAAGCTGCGCTCACCCTTGTCGTCGAGCGAAATGAAGGCGAGACCGGTCTGCCCACCCGGGAGCTGGTGAAAGTGCCGGGTGTCAACCCCTTCACGCTTCAACCCATTGAGCAGAAAGTGACCGAATTCGTCGTCGCCCGTGACGCCGAGCAGCGCGCTGCGCACGCCCAAACGCGCCAGACCCACGGCGATATTCGAAGGGCCTCCGCCCAAACACGGCCGCCACTGCGTGACTTCGCGCACCTTGGCGCCCCGGCCAGGAGGCAAAAAGTCGACCAGGGCTTCTCCCAAACAAATCACTTGCGGCGCGTCAGTGCTCATTAGTCGAGGCCCACCTGGCTCATGAAGTCGACACTTTTTAGGCGGCGGCCCAAGTGATGCGCAATGAACAGGTTGAGCAGCTCACGCGAACGAGAACGCGTCGACGCATTCATCGGCTGTTTGCTGCCGTTTTGCAGTGCGTACAGCGCTTGCACCACTTCAAGCGAAATAGGCAGCCCGTGCGGTACCCGCGCCGCGCAATGGGGGCATGACACACCCCCTGCGCTGGGGTCGAACTTGGCCGGCGCTTCGAGCTCGCCACCACACAAAGTGCAAGAAGAAAACCGCGGCCGAAAACCCGCCACTTCGAGTGCGTCGAGCTCGAACTTAATCAGCGAGGTGGGCCCTGCGGCAGCCTTCGAAAGCAGCTCTAAATAACGCAGCAGGTGATCAAACAGCTCGGGGTGCGGTTCGTGATCGCGACACAACTCTCGCGTCAGTTCCAAGCAATAGAGCGCGCGGGAAATGCGGGCCAAGTCGTCACGCAAGCTATGAAACGTTTCTCGAATGTCGGCTCCGTCGAGACGAAAGGTGTCGCCGCGGCGCTCGACGAGTTGCACGTTGAGGTACGTGCCCGGCTCCAAGGCGCCGGCGAAACGGCGCTTGCTCTTTCGGGCTCCGGCGGCGAACGCGGTTACCCGGCCCTTGCTGCGGGTGAGCAACGTGACGATACGGTCGGTATCGCCATAGTCGACACTCGAAAGCACCACCGCTTCTGCTTTGAGCCGCTCCATGCACGCCCGCTTAAAAAGGGCTCGGCAAATGCCCCAGCAGCACCAAACCCGCGTACGCGCCCACCGCCAAGCACACCAACAGAATCACCAAATTGCGCATCGCACGGCGCCGACGGGCTGATTCCAACTCCTTCGGGCTGGCCTCGGGCGCTACCACCGTCTCGGGAATCTCGTGAAAACGGTTCAGCGCTTCATCGGGCGACAAGCCAATCGCCGAAGCATAGGCGCGAATGTAGTTGATGACGAAAACCCGCTCCGGCAACCGGTCGGGCTGGCCATCTTCGAGCGCCGCCACCAAAGTGGGGGGAATTTTCGTCAGCTGGGCAATTTCATCGCGACGCAAACCGCGCAGCTCACGCTGACGGCTCAAATAACGACCGAACACGGCGAAATCGCTCACGGTCCGAGCAGCTCCTGCAAACGTTTGCATTCGTCTTTCTCTGCATCAGAAGCCTTCTCGATACAACCGGCGAAAGCCTTCTTGGCCAATTCTTTCTGGCCGATTTTGGCAAGACAGGTGCCTTCACGGGTATAGGCGTCGGCAACCTCGGCGCACTTCTCGCGGTACCGGGTGAACTGCTTACACGCTTCGGCTGAATCGCCGGTCTCGTCGTAAATGATGCCCAAGTTTTTGTAGCCAAGGCAGAACTTGGGGTTGGTGGTCACCGCCGCTTTAATGAAGCTGATCGCGCTCTGGGTGTCGCCCTTCATGTACTTGGCCCAGCCCAAGTTGCCCTGAGCAATAAAGGGAGTTGCGTACAGCATGTCGTTGAGCGCCGCTTCGTACATTGCAATGGCGTCGTCGAAGCGCTTCTGGTCAAGGTACACATTGCCCAAATTGGCTTTCGCTTCAGAGAAGTCAGGCTTGAGCTCGAGCGCCTTTTTGTAATGCGCCACCGCTTCGTCGGGCCGGCCAAAAACCACATGCAGCAAAATGCCGCGCCCGTGCCAGGCTTCGGCCATCGAGGGGTCGGCCTCGAGCGCCATGTCGTACTCGCGCAGCGCTGACTGAGGGTCGTTCTGCTGCACTTGTACTGCCAAATCGTAGTGAATGCGCGCCGCCTCGGCCTCTTTGGCGGTCGGCACATGCTTGCAAGCGCCCAACAGACTCAACACCAAACAGAAAGAACCAAACAGCTTGCCCAGCGCGGCACTGGCCGCCGGCTTGGGCGCCGAGGCACCTGGCTTCGAAGTCTGGGCCACTGCTCCGGCGGGCCGCACCGTTTGCACGCTCTTGGGGTCACGTTGAAACACCGCCAAGGTCTTCATCATCTGCTCTTGCTCCTCGTTGGGGCGGCCACGGAAATTGAGGTTGTCCATGATGAAGCCCATCGACTCGACGAAACCGAGCGCGTCGGCTTCTTCTTCCGCGAATTTTTCGCTCGTCACCGCTCGGTTCGACGGCGCATAGACCGCGCAGTCTTGGCTTTCGGGCAGGTGCAGGTACACGAAGACTGCGAAGCCACTCGGGCTGCGCAGACCCAGCACATAACCTTGCGCGGGCCCCGCTTGTTTACCGGGCACCGCCAAGTGCGGTTGGTTGAGTGACTGGTGAAGCGAGACCACTTGGTCGCGCAGGGCTGGCAGGCCTTTGAGCCGCTCGTCGATAGAGAACATCAACCCTGGGCTTTTAGCGCGTCGTCAGCACGAATTCTTGTGAAACGTCATCTGACTGTGAGGCATTGCGCTCGAATTTGACCTGGGGGCTGTCGATCATCACATGGTCACCGCTCATGTTACCGGCACCCACAATCACCCGGTAAATGTGATCACTCGAGAAGCTCTTGCGCGCCTCTTTCGCGCCCACCTTCTTGGCTTGCACCAGAATGACATTTTTGCCCGGCACCAGGTGTCGGGTAATTTCAGTGACAATTGGGTCGTCACCGCTGCGCAGCTTTCGCACCCATTTGGCGTTGATGTACACGTCAATGTCGTACTCGGTCATGCCCACCGCCGTTTGCTCGGTAACCATGAAGTAACGCTGCGTCAGGGTACCGCCGCCTCCGGGCACTGTTTTGGGCGTTCCCTCGACTTGGCGCACCGCGTACCCCGGCGCGTCGATGAAAACGTTGCCCTTCTCGTCAATGCGCACCGTGGCCTTTTCAAACTTCTGGCCGGTGACTCCGTCAATGTTGACGTTATTGAGGTAAACGGAGCCTGCCCCTGCCTGCAGCGCCCACAAACACGCCATCATCGCCGCCGTGCGTCGAATGAAAGTCATTTCTCTACTCTAGAAATTTCAGGTGCCAGCGTCACCGAAGCGATTGCAACCGGGCCTCAAGTCACTTACCTACGCCCACATGAGTGACGCACCTACGGGCTTCTTTGCGCGACTAAAAATGGCGTGGGCAGTGTTATGGGGTGCTTCGACAACGGCTCCGGCGAAGGCGTTACCGGCCGAGGCGCCGGCTGTTTCGCCCGCGCCCGAGAATGGAAACGACGGGGCACTGGTTCTGCTCGCAATGCTGCAACGTGAAGGGCGGTTGCTCGATTTTCTGCAAGAAGACCTGACCGGTTTTTCCGACGAACAGGTAGGCGCGGCCGCGCGCGTGGTGCACGAAGGCTGTCGTCAATTAATTCGCAAGTACGTGCCGCTCTCGCCGGTGGTGAGCCAGGGCGAAGGCTCGGCCATTACCGTGCCCGCGGGTTTCGACGCGCAGCGCTTTCGACTGACGGGCAACGTGTCGGGCTCCGCGCCTTACCAGGGCACGCTCAAGCACCACGGCTGGCAGACGCCCAAGCCTGCATTGCCCCCTTTACCCAAAGGCATGGACGTCAAGGTGTTGGCCCCAGCGGAAATCGAGCTGCCATGAGCGCCAAGCACGCCGTGGGAATCGACTTGGGCACCACCCACAGCGCGGTGTCGTATTTGGCACTCGACGCTGAAGAAGGGCGTGGCCCGCGCCAGGCCGTTTTGCCGATACCCCAGCTCACCGCTCCCGGCACGGTGGAGTCGAAGTTGCTGCTCCCCTCTTTTTTGTACCTCCCTACGGCCGACGAGTTTTCGCCCGACGCGCTGACCTTGCCGTGGAAATCGAGCGCTTCGGTGATTGCGGGTGAGCTGGCCCGCACCCATGGGGCCAAAGTGCCGGGCCGCTGCATCAGCTCGGCCAAAAGCTGGTTGTGCCACCCCACTGCTGATCGCCGTTCGGGCCTGTTGCCCCCGCTCGCACCAGAAGATGTGCCCAAATTGTCGCCGGTCGATGCTTCGACCCGGTTGGTTGATCACCTGCGCCGCGCTTACGAAAAAAGCTTCGGCGGCAAACTGTTTGATCAACACGTGGTGCTCACCGTACCCGCGTCATTCGATGCCTCGGCCCGCGCGCTCACCGTTGAAGCCGCAGGCAAAGCCGGCTTGGAAAAAGTGACCCTGCTCGAAGAGCCGCAGGCCGCGCTCTACGCCTGGCTTGAAGCCTCGGGCGACGGCTTTCGCAAGCACCTAAAAGCCGGTGACGTTATTTTGGTCGTCGACGTGGGCGGAGGCACCTCTGACTTTTCGCTGATCAGCGTCGGCGAGACCGCTGGCAATTTGGAGCTCGAGCGACTGGCCGTGGGTGATCACATTTTGCTCGGCGGCGACAACATGGACCTGGCCTTGGCCTATACCTTGGCCGAAAAACTCAAGGCCCAAGACAAAGTTCTCGACACCTGGCAGATCGCCGCGCTCACCCACGCGTGTCGGGCGGCGAAAGAGAAGCTCTTCGAAGACCCTTCTCTGAGCAAAGTGCCGGTCACCATCGCCGGCCGCGGCTCGTCGCTGCTTGCGAGCACGGTGAAGACCGAGCTCACCCGCGAAGAGCTCACTGCGCTCCTCACCGATGGTTTTTTTCCCGTGGTGCAGGTCACCGAGCAACCGCAAGCACCTCGTGGCTCTGGCTTGCGGCAAATGGGGCTGCCCTACGCGGCCGATGCGGCGGTGACCCGGCACCTGGCGGCGTTTTTGTCACGCCAGGCCCGCTCGCTCAAAGCCGAAGGCGGCAAAGGCAAAAGCTTTCTTCACCCCACGTCTGTGCTTTTCAACGGCGGCGTTTTCAAAGCGCAAGTGCTGCGCGAACGCGTGCTCAGCGTGCTCAACACGTGGCTCAAGGTCGACGGCGGCGAGCGGGTGGCTGAATTGCCCGGTGCCGATTTGGAGCTCGCCGTTGCCCGCGGTGCCGCGTACTACGCCTGGGTCAAGCAAGGTCACGGCATTCGCATTCGCGGCGGTACCGCGCGCGCTTATTACGTGGGCGTCGAGTCGGCGATGCCGGCCGTGCCGGGCTTTGCTCCCAAAGTGAAAGCGTTGTGCGTGGCGCCTTTCGGCATGGAAGAAGGCAGCACCGCCGATGTACCTCCGCAAGAATTCGGCGTCGTGGTGGGCGAGCAAACCCAATTTCGGTTCTTCTCTTCTTCGACACGCCGCGACGACAAGACCGGCGACCTGCTCGAAGACGCCAGCGCGCTCGACGGGTTAGAAGAGCTGCCTCCCATTGAAACCACGCTGCCTGAAGGCAAAGGCAAAATGGCCGGCGTCATTCCCGTGCAGCTGCAGGCCGCCGTCACCGAGCTCGGCATGCTCGAGCTGCGCTGTCTCGAGAAGGCCGGCAAGGGCCGCTGGATGCTCGAGCTCAACGTTCGTTCTAAAGAATAGCGCGCCATGGCTGCTGACGTTCGCTACGCGGTAGGCATCGATTTGGGCACTTCGAACTGCGCGGTGGCTTTCGTGGAGCCAGGGGCAGGTGCGAAAGCGCAGGTGGTGGACTTTCCCGTCATGCAGGCAGTGCGGCCTTTCGAAGTCGCCACCCGGCCCCTATTGCCCTCGTGCATTTACCTGCCCGCAGAAGAAGAGCTCGCCGCCGACAGCGCCAAGTTGCCGTGGGAGACGCCTTCGTTCGTGGTGGGCGAGCTGGCGCGTTGGCATGGCGCAAAAGTGCCGGGCCGCTGCATCACGTCAGCCAAGAGCTGGTTGTGCCACCCTGGTGTCGATCGCCAGGCGCCGATTTTGCCGTGGGGTTCTCAAAGCACCGAGCGTCACCTCTCGCCCGTCGCCGCTTCACAGGCGCTGCTGAGCCACATTCGCCACGCGTGGGACAGCACGCACCCCGAAGCGCCGCTGGCGACACAAGAAGTGGTGCTCACCGTACCCGCGTCGTTCGATGAAGGGGCGCGCGCCCTCACGCTGCAAGCCGCCCGTGACGCCGGGCTCAACCTCGACAAGCTACTGCTGCTCGAAGAACCCGCGGCAGCGTTTTACGATTTCACGGCCCGCTACCGGGCGTCGCTGGCCTATGCGTTGGAAGGCGTGCGACTGCTCCTGGTGGTCGACGTGGGGGGCGGCACGACTGACTTCAGCTTGGTGCAGGTGGCCATGCTGCCTGAAGGGCCCTCGCTGAAGCGGCTCGCGGTGGGAGACCACCTGCTCTTAGGTGGCGACAATATGGACGCCGCCCTGGCGCACCCGCTGGAAGCCCGCCTCGCACCTGCGTCGGGGCGGTTCACCTCGGAGCAATGGGCGCAGGCATTGAACGGTGCACGCGCGGCGAAAGAAGCGTTGTTGGCGACGAAGCCGCAAGAGCGTTCGACCGTCACCGTCAGCTCTACCGGCAGCAAACTGCTCGGCAACACGCTGTCGGCTGAGCTGACGCGCGCTGAAGTGGAACACATTGTGGTGCAAGGTTTCTTTCCCAAAGTCGCCGCTTCGGCCGCTCCTCGTGTGGCCAAAGGCGGCGCCATCGTCGAGTTGGGTCTGCCCTTCGCCAAAGACGCGGCGATTACCCACCACCTCGTCTCTTTCTTGCGCGGCCACGCCACGGCCGGGTTCGCGGCGCTGGGCATGGCCGAGAAAAACGACGAGTTGCCCCGGCCCGACGCCATTTTGCTCAACGGCGGCGTTTTCAATTCGCCTGCCCTGCAGAAGGCCATCGTCGATGCGGTGTCGGCCTTGTGGCCGCAGCAAGCGCCGGTGCGGTTGCTCGCGCACGACTCGTTAGACTTGGCGGTGGCCCGCGGCGCTGCCTATTCAGCGCTGGCGCGGCGTGCTCTGGGGCAACGCATCGGCGGAGGCGCGCCGCGCGCGTATTACGTGGCAGTGACGCAAGACTCGCCGCCTCAAGGCGTGTGTTTGATTCCCCGCGGGCTCGATGAAACCGAAACAGTGGAGCTGAAAGACCGCCCCTTCGAATTGATGCTCGGCAAACCAGTGCAGCTGCAGCTCTACAGCACCACCGCTGATCGGTTGGACAAGCCGGGAGACATCGTTACGCTCGATGACAGCTTCAAAGCGTTGCCGCCTTTGCATACCGTGCTCGACGGCACGAAAGGCACCCTGGCCAAAGTGCGCTTGTCGGCGGTGCTTTCAGAAGTGGGCACCCTCGCGCTGTCGGCGCTGACCGAAGAACGCCGGTGGCGGTTAGAATTCGAGTTGCGTGGTACCGCGAAATCGTCGGGCGCGCAGCTCACCGAGTCGATGCCCACCAAGTTCAGCGACGCGGTGCTCGCGGTCGAACGGGTGTTTGGCAACAAGCCGCTGCCGGTCACTCCGAAAGACGTGAAACAGCTGCCGCGCATTTTAGAACAGTCACTGGGCCCCCGCGAAAAATGGCGGTTACCGGTGCTGCGCGAATTGTGGACTGCACTGTTCTCGGGCGCATCGAAGCGGCGGCGCTCAGCTGATCACGAGCGCATTTTCTTTCACTTGCTGGGTTATGCCTTGCGGCCCGGCGTGGGCTACCCGCTCGATGCCTGGCGCGCGGAGCAGACCTTCTCTCTGTTCAAAGACGCGGTGCAACACCACGGAGAGCAGGCGAGCTGGGCCGAGTTTTGGATTCTCTGGCGTCGCATTGCGGGTGGCCTCAATGAAGCCGCGCAAACGCAACTGTGGAGCTATTTGAAGCCGCACCTCGAGCGCCGGGTACCGGCCAAACCACCTGCCCTTGAGAAGTTGAAAGGCGTGATGCCGCAAGCGCTCGATGAAATGGTGCGCACCGCGGCGTCGCTCGAGCTGCTGGCACCGGCCCACAAGACACTGCTCGGCGGGTGGGTTTTAGAGCGACTGAGAGATACCGGCACACCGGGCGGCCCGTGGACCTGGGCACTCGGCCGTTTAGGCGCTCGGCAGCCAATTCACGGCGCGGCGCACCGCGTCGTTCCCGCGGAAACAGCGCAGCAGTGGGTGGCACTGCTTCTCGAGCCGGCTATCGCCCACACCGATGGCGCGCCATTCGCCCTGGCGCAGCTCGCACGCATGACGGGCGACCGCAGCCGAGATATCGATGAAGCGACGCGGCAGAAAGTGCTCGCGTTCTTCGCACAGACAAATGCACCCGAGTCATTTCGCAAAATGGTTCAAGAGGCCGTGGTGCTCAGCGTGGCCGACGAAAACCGCGCGCTGGGAGACGCGCTTCCTCTCGGTTTGAGCCTGGCGTAGCGCCACCCACTTGGTGCGCGGCGTCAGATGCGTCTATAGAAAGCGCACCATGATTTCTCTCATCACCACGGCATTGCTTTTGAGTGCCCCTACTCATACGACAGCACACCCGCGTGCGGCGTCGAAGCCACATGTGGCGCAAGTCACAGTCACGTCGGTGCTGCCAATGTTTCGCGAAAACCACGTCTTCATGGTGCGCGGGTATACGGCGGAGCAGCCACAAGGCGGCTACCACTGGAACAACACCTTTGAATTTAGCCCGCGCCCCAACGGTAAAGGCGTGCTGAAAATTACCCTCACTGCCGCGGCGCCAAGCAATGCGACGATGGCGACGGGTACCCCGGCCAGTGACTTCAAGTTCGGTCACCGCATCGAAGTTGCGGCGCTCAAAGGCAAGCGCGGCACCTTCGACGTGCAGGTGGTCGACGCATCGGGCACCGAGCTCTTTCGCGGCGAAATTCCCAATTAACGCGGTTCGAGCCGTGTTTCTTGCTTTACCTTGAAACGATTACCGCGCCAGCTCACTTCTTTCATGGTGAGCCCCCGCAGCCACACGGCGAAAAAAATCACATCGCGCATGGGTATAAGAAGCGCGTATTTCCACGCGAAGCGTTGGCCACGGCCGACGAGCGCACACGCTTGGGTGTGGGCGATAGAGAAGGCGCAACAGCCAAACAACGCCGCCCAGACCAAAGGCACCTGCGGCGCCAGTAAGGTCGCCAGCACCGCGAGGGCAACAGGGTTCAACACCGGCTCAAAATAAACGGCTGGCACCAAAATGCGTGCGCGAATCATCGCCCAGCGCGCGTGACGGTTGAAGAAGGTACGAAACGACGTCGTCTTCTGAATGTTGAGCACCGGGTGGGCGCCCAATTCCATCGCGTAACCTGCGTCACCCAGCCGCACGCCAAGACGCTGGTCTTCGGCGAGCAAGTCTTTCACGCTTTCCCAACCACCGGCTGCTTCAAGCGCTTTTCGCTTTACCGCAAACGACTTGCCGACAATTTGAGGGTTGTTCATTCGCTGCCCCATCGCCAAATTGGGAGCCACGAAGCAACACAACATCATATTGTCGAACGCCGCCCACAACGTCTCTTCACCACTGCCCATGAAGGTGTGCGAGCTCAAACCCACCTGCACCGCAGAGAGCATCGCCGCGTGCTCCCGCAACACCCCTGGGTGCACCCGCACGTTAGAATCAGTGCCCGCGAGAATTTCATAGCGCGCTTGTGCGGTGAGGCTGAGCAGCTGATTGACTTTGGGGTTGAAGCCGGGCTCGCCCTCTTGCAGCACCAAGCGAGCGCGCGGCGCGTGCTCCATCACGAAGGCGCGGGCCAGGTTGTACGCTGGGTCTTGGGTACTGCGAACACCGAGCAGCAGCTCCCACTCGCCGGGGTAGTCGATAGCGAGGTGGCTGGTTAAATTTTCTTTCAATTCATCGTCGAGCCCGGCCATCGGCTTGAGCACCGAAATGCCAGGCCAGCGTACGGGCGCATCGAATTTTCTGCGGCGCAAGCCATGCAGAGTGAATACCTCAATCGAGGCGACCACGCTGCCAAGCAGCGCCATGCCCAACAGCACTCCGGCGAGAAGGCTCACCGAAAAAGCTGCCTAGTTCATCTCGCAGCGAATACCGGCTTCGTGGCTGATACCGTCTAAAAATTTCCACAGCGCATCAGCGGCCTGACGGGTCGCTTCAACAGCTTTGTCGCCGTCGGCATACTTTTCGAGCAACTCGCCGACTTTGCGCGAATGCTCCACGTCGTAATGCTGGTGCACCGTGAAGAACGACAAGGTGCGATCATCATTGACGCCGTAGAACTTCTTCAAGCCATCGACTTTCGACTTCGACACTTCGGGCACCTGCGACTCGTACGCGTAAAGCGCGCACAAACCCGCTGTCCAGTCTTGGTTGGCGAGCGAGAAGAACGTGTCGACCATGCTCTTCGTGGTGGGCAGTTGCGTCTGGCCTTTCACTTCAGCGCGCTCGGCGCCCAAGCCTTCGGCAAAACGCAGCCACAGTTCGGGGTGGTCGGTGCCGTGAATCTCTTCGTCGGCCAGGTTCTCAGTCAGTACCTTGCGTGCCTCGATTTCGGGGCAGCGGCTGTGCACGGTGGAAACGAAACGGGGAAACGAATCAACCTGGGCGAAATATTGGCCGGCGTAGCGGCGGAGCACGTCGCGGCTCAAGCGGCCCTCGGTCCACGCTTGGTAGAACGGGTGCTTGAGCAGGTGCTTCTCGGCGATAACAGCGTTCAAGCGATCGATCAGTTTCAAGGAGTGCTCCTTTAAAGTGACTGCGGTGTTTCCCAATTTACTTGTTCAAGTGCCGCTTCATTTCCAAGTGCGGCATGCCGGCTTCATCGAAAACGGCTCCATGCGGTTGGTAGCCGTGACGTTTGTAGAAGTCCATCGCGGTGAGCTGCGCATGCAGCATGATGCCGTCGTGGTGGCGCCGACGTGCTTCTTCTTCGAGCGCGTGGAGCAACTTTGAGCCCACCCCACCCTTGCGCTCGGCTTGCAACACTGCCATGCGCCCCATCCGGCCCCATTTCCCGGTTTCGCCTTCGGGTGGTGACGGCAAATCGACCAGGCGGCCAGTGCCCACGGCGTGACCGCCACGAATGGCCATCAAGTGGTAAGCAGTGGCGTCTTCTTCGTCACGCTCCATCGATTCAGGAACGTGTTGTTCTTCGATGAAAACGATCTCGCGAATGGCCAGGGCCTGCATCAGCTCGGCCTCTGATTTCACTGGTAAAATAACGACGTTGTCAGCCTTTTCGGACGCCATTTTCTAACCCGTCACCCTAAACCAAAGGGGTATCGATAGGTAGCTGGAATACCTGGAGCATCGCTTCGTCACAAGAGGCATCATGCTAGTCTTTTGAAGCAGTTATCGCTCATGAAAAGAACGCTCCTTTTCGCTCTGTTCGCGCTGTCGTCTATCGCCTTGGCCCAAAAAGGCGGCCTCTTTTCCAATGGTAAACCGGCGATCGTACGCGAAGCTGAAATCGACAAGCGCTTCAATAAGACCAAGCTTGCGCAAGGCTTACGGTCAGGCTCAGAAGACCCGAATTGTGTGCAGGTGCTGGGAGCACTCTTCACCGCGCTCGGCGAAGCCGCACCGATGCTGCACAAGAAAGACGATTCTTTCACCCTTGACCCGGTGTTGCTCGCCGCGGTCACTGCGCAGCTCAACAACCCACGGTTTCCCGGGTCGGCTTATCTCACCGCGATGGTGCGCCGAGTGCTGATTGACAAGCGATTGCCCGACGAATGGTACGATACCGCGGCGAAGCTGAACGAAGAGGTGCAGATCATCGACCTCGGTAAACTGAAAATGCTGAACGAAGGGTTGAAGCCGATCGACAGCTTCTATTTCACGTTACCGGCGTTGAAAGAGCGCTACCTGCTTGAAGTGGTACGGGCCAACAGCGCGGTGACGACTGACGTGGCGGGCGCGTTTCGCGACAACTATCTCGACCGTGAAGTGGCCTGGCCGGGCGCGATTCTGATTGATACCGGCTATGCCACCAACCCTGGCGGCAAGAAAACACGCGGCAGTGACGGTGAAGACAAGATGATCGCCGAGCTTGAATGGCAGCCGCCGGTCGTTCAGCAAGGCCTCGCGTTTTTTGAGCCCAAAAAAGAGCCGCCCATACGTATCGTGGCGCACCTCGCGCCCAAACAGTACATCGACCTAGAACGGGTGCCCCGAGGCAAACGCATGCTGGTGCGCGGCCGCTTTTGGGAAATGAACCGTACAGTGACCGAAGTAGAGCTAAAAAACGCGCTGCTTTTCGAAGATCGTGATTGGACAGGCGCCCTGCTGGCTGAACCCGCTGCTGTGACAACCTGCGCGATGGCGATCAACGACTTGACCGGTGTCGTGCCGTCGCAACCAGGCGGGTTCAAGCACTAGTTTTCTGACAAACCGTCTCGGAACCGCCAGGTTTCTATCTCGAAAAATACCCACTGGTGAGACTTTGACCCAGGGGGTACCTCGATGTTCCAAGCACTTAGCTCTGGCACACGATGTGCTGCGTTCTCTCCCACCGAAATTGGGGAGAGCACATGAAATCACCGACCACACATCTTGAAGGCTCGGCCCGAACCGCGGCACTCAACGCCCGCGTCGCTCGCCACGTCTTTCGCGAGACGCTCAACAAGACCCATGCCGCACTGCCGCATGCAGCGCTGCCCACATGTGTCGGCGGCGGGTTGAATTCGCTGCAGCAGGCGGCGCAGGCTCATTTGAAGTGGGAAAACACGCTTCAAGCGGCAAGGTTGCACATGAGTGAAGTCATTCGTCACACGCAGACGGCTCGTTACGAGAATGAGCTGGTCGACATCGTGTGCCGCGAGCTTCGCATCGCATTCGACGAGCCATCGGCCGCAGCCTCCTCCCCGGCGACCGATGCGCTCCCTTTTGTTATGCCGCAAGACGCAGGTGTTGAACCCCTGCGTATGTCGTCGCACGGCAAGGCCGAGAAGCAGGCCGCCAGCAATGCCGAAGCAGCGATTGCTTTGGTTTCACGCATCGAGGTGTTTTTGCGAGGCATGTTGCCGCGCATTTCGATGACGCTAAATAATTCGCTGGGCGCCACGGTGGATATCGAGCGAATGGGGCCCCGGGCAGTCTCAGTGCGGTTGAAGGGTAAGAACGGTCCGCCAAAACCTGAAGAGGTGTCTCGCTTGCGTGATGCAATGGGAGAGCGCGGGTTGAAGCTGATGTCATTGTCGGTCGCTTAGAGCCAGGGCACTTACGCCGGACTGATCAGTGTTGAGCATCTGAGCGTCTGAGCGTCTGAGCGTCTGAGCGTCTGAGCGTCTGAGCGTCTGAGCGTCTGAGCGTCTGAGCGTCTGAGCGTCTGAGCGTCTGAGACGGGTTAACGCCGCAATATTCAGGCCAACCCTATGAATTGCCGCTACGAGTCGCGAAACTTCGGCGTGCGCTTTTCCAAGAACGCGAGCACGCCTTCCCTCAATTCCGTGCTCGGCAAAATCTCAGTCATCGCGTCTTGCTCGAGTTCCAGCGAGTCCTTCAAGCTCATCGTCAATCCGCGATCGATGACACGCTTCGCCCACGCCAACGCGAGCGGCCCATTCGCCGTTATCTTTCGTGCGAGATTCTTGGCGCGAACCAGCGCATCACCGGGAACCACCAATTCGTTAATCAAACCCAGCTCGAGCGCCCGTACCGCTGAATAATGCTGGCCAGTGAAGATCCATTCTTTCGCGATACCCGGGCCCACGTGCCGCGCCAACCGTGTCGTACCACCCAAATCAGGGAGCATGCCGATCTTCGATTCTGGAAAACCGAACTTCGCATCGCTCGAAGCGACGCGCAGATCGCACGCGAGCGCGAGTTCCAAGCCGCCCCCCAAACACGCACCTTCAACCGCGGCAATGGTCGGCTTCTCCATCTCTTCGAGCCGGGTAAATAGCCCCTGCAGCTCTCGCTGCACTTTGCGAATCTTTTCGCCACTGGGGTTCGATGAGAGGTGCTCGAAGAGCAACCCCAAGTCTAAGCCGGCGCTAAAAGCTTGAGTGCCGGCGCCCACGATAATCACCGCGCGAACGTCAGCCGCGTCAGAAGCCTTTTCGAACTCGGCCTCTAGCAACCCGAACATGTCGAACGACAACGCGTTGCGCTTCGATGCCCGATTGAGTGTGATCACCAGTAACTCGTCATCACGCTCAACCAGTAAGTCAGACATTACTTGCCTGGGTTGATGTCGAGCAGATTGCGCTTACCCTCTTTGTCCTTGAACTCTTCGGCCTCGGGGCTTGCGGTCTTCTTCTCGGCAATGTTCGGCCACTTGCTGGCGAAGTCGCTATTCAACGCTTTGTATTCTGACCACTTCTCGGGCAAATCAGACTCGGGGAAAATCGCCTTCGTTGGGCACACTGGCTCACAGGCGCCACAATCGATGCACTCATCGGGGTGAATGACCAAGAAGTTGGCTCCCTCGTAAAAACAATTCACGGGGCACACTTCGACACAGTCGGTGTACTTGCACTTGATGCAGGGCTCGGCGACGACGTAAGCCATTTTTTCTGTCACTCCCTAAGAGGCGTAAACGCGGAGCACCGTACTCATTTGCCCGCGGAATTTCCAAGAAAACCCTGTTGGTAAAGCATTTCGGCCAGCAGCACCGCGCCCTTCGCCGCACCCATTTTCGTGTTGTGAGAAACGAGCACATATTTCACGCCGTTCTCGAGCACACTGTCTTCACGAATGCGGCCGATCGACGTGGCCATGCCACCGTGCACGTCGCGGTCGAGCCGCGGTTGCGGCCGATACGGGTCATCGTGAACTTCAATCCACTTATTCGGGCTCGACGGCAAACCGCGTGACGCCACGTCGCCTTTCCATTCGCGAAATATGGCTGCCACTTCAGCGGCACTCGCCTTCTTCTTCAGCGACACATGCACTGCTTCGGTGTGGCCATCAAGCACCGCCACCCGGGTGCATGTGCACGACACCCCCAACGCATGGGGCGCCGAAGAGGTACCCAGAATCTTCTTCGTTTCGATCTCGACCTTGCCCTCTTCTTTCGCGATGTGCGGAATCACGTTGTCAGTGACATCGAGCGCCGTCACTCCGGGTGAACGGCCTGCCCCCGAAACGGCCTGCATCGAGGTCATCAGCACCGCCTTCACACCAAACGCCTGTTCCAGCGGCGCCAACGAAATGGCCAGGCCCGTGGTGGTGCAGTTGGGAATCGGCGCGATGAAGCCCTTGCCCTGCCGCCGTGCCTTTTGCGCTTCAATCAACCCGGCGTGCACTGAATTCACGGGAGGAATGATCAGCGGCACGTCATCTTCGTAACGAAATGCGCTCGCCGCCGAAATCACCGGAATCGTCGCCGCAAGCTTCGGCTCGAGCACCTTCGCCACCTCAGCTTCGACAGCCGAAAACGCGAGATCAAAATCGCCCGCACGCACTTCGTCACCCGACTGCATCACGTGCTGCGCTACCCATTCGGGCAGCGGTTCGCTCACAAACCAACCGCTCATGCCGTTACTGTTCTTCAACGCTTCGGCGTACGGCTTGCCCGCGTTTCGGGTCGACGCCGCGAGGCTGGTGAGCTCGAACCAGGGGTGCTTGGCCAGCGCCGCGACGAACTGTTGACCCGCCACACCAGTCGCGCCAATGAGCACGCAGCGAAGTTTCTTCATTGCAGTTGTGATAGCCGTTACCTCCCAAAGTTTCAAACGGGCCGACACGCAACACCGCGTTCACAGCAAACCAAAATTTCCCCATGCTCAGTCTTCTTCCGCTCCTTGTTTTGTCTGCTGCTACGCCTGTGCTCACACCCAGTTTGACTTTCGAAAACTCCAACCGTCTGCGCATTGCACACGGCGTGCTCTCTGACCCGCTCGACGGAGACGTCAAACAAGCCGCTTTGGCGTGGGCCAATGCCCACGCAGCGAGTCTGGGCTTACCCGTCGGTAGCACGCTGACTATCGGCCGCGGTTATTCCACCCAATTCGGCGGCTCGGTTCATTTGCTGCAAACCGTCAACGGCGTCACGGTGCTCAACGCCAAGGTGGTGGTGACTATCGACACGACGCGGCGAGTGAGTCTTTTAACTTCGAGCTTGGTGCCCTATACGACCATTCGCGCCCAGCACACCATCGAACCCGACGAAGCCGCAGTACGCGCTGCTCGCTCCGTTCCTTTTCCCGCGATGCGCCGCGACGGCAAACCGTTTTCAGGCCACACCGTCACCTGGTTTCTCGTGGGTGACGAGCTGCACGCGGGCTTCTGGGTGTACGTGCCGACATTGAACCCCGTGGAGCGCTGGCACGCCGCGGTCGATGCCGTCACCGGTGAAGTGTTGCGCACGGTAAACCTCACGCTATCGGCCAAGAACGACGCCCACGTGTACGCCCACAGCCCCGGAGGGTTAGATGCGGGCGTCGGCATCACCCCCACCATCAACGCTTCACTCACCTACGCCGACGGCGGCGCAATGGTGGTGAGCAACGACGGCGGCTTTTTGGTCGGCCGGGCGATCAATTCGTACAACTGCTGCATCAATCAGAACTGCGACCCCGACGCAGGTGTGAACCGCGCCATGGGCACTTCGATGCAAATGGGTGTGGGCCTGACTTACGACTCGGTTTATTGCGCCCGCACACAGCTGGCCTCGAACGACTCAGCCAAGCACCCGAGCGGCGACTACGTGTACACACCCGTCGATCCTCCCACCCTGCCGACTGTCAACCAGGCCGACCCCACGGCGTCAGACCCCTTCGCTGAAGTGCACGCGTTTTTTCACACCAATAAAATGCACGAGTGGGCAGTGGCCTTGTCGAGCACGGCGAACACAGTCGATGGCGGCCTGAAAGGTCAGTTAGAACCTTTCGCGCTGCGTGGCATGGCCGAAGAAGGCAAGAAGCTCACCACCTGGTCCAATGTGGTGGTGCCTGACTTCTCGAGCCTCGACTTCTCGTGCTTCGTGACGCCTCCATGCCGTTTCGACAACCTGTCGCGCACCGAGAACGCGTTTTTCGCTCCCTTGGGCAGCGGCAACCCGTTCTTCTTGCCGGAATATGCCATTGACGGCGAGGCGCTGATTCTGTTTCAGGGCCAGAACGCTGACTACAGCTACGACGCCACGGTGATGCGCCACGAGTTCGGCCACGGGGTGATCGACGCGACCTCGGGTTTGCAACCGCTGTACGCTCTCGATTCGCGCTCGGCCAACCAAGAAGGCGTGGCGCTCAACGAAGGGTTCGCCGACTTCTTGGCCTCGGCTTTTGGAGGCGTCACCGCGACCGGCCCGTACATCGCCCCCCGATACCCGCAGAACCCGCAAGTGCAGGTCGGCGACTTGTTGCGCGACGTTGAGAACACGCTCTCATGCCCCGGCGTGTTGTGGGGCGAACCACACCAAGACAGCCAGCACGTATCGGCCGCGCTGTGGGAAGCACGCAAGACGCACTTTTTGGGCAACGACAATGGCGCCACTTTCGACGCAGCCTTCTATGCCGCGCTGGTGGCCATGGGCCCGCAGGTCGATTTCGCGTCAGCCGCCGAAGTCATTGCTGTGCAAGTCGCAGCCGCTTTCCCCACGGTGCCGCAAGCTGCGCAAAAAATGCGTGCCATTTTCGACGCGCGCGGCGTCACCCACTGCTCGAAAGTGTTGGACGTAACGGGAGCGCCCCCTCGTGCGCACTACGTCATCGGCGGCCCCAACAACGTAGGGGCGAACAACAGCCAGTTCGTGCCAGGTCCCCTTCAAATGAAATTGAAGGTACCCAAAGGCACCCAGAACTTGGTGCTCACCGCCGACGCCTCTGCGAACGGCTTCGGAGGAGCGCCTACCGTGCGGCTCTTGGCGAAGTTTGAACAACCGATTCTCTTCACCTTCGCAGGCGGCATGATCATCAACGACGCGGCGAAAATGGCGAATGCGGTCTTTTCGCAAGGCGGCGCGATGACCGCTGCGCTCGCGCTCAACACCGCCTGCGATACCGAGCGCGAGGTGTACTTCACCTTGGGTTCAAGCAGCCCGAATGGCGCCGCTCTTTCTAACCTGAGCGCTTCGATTACCGTCGACCCCTCCTGCGAAGAAACCATTACCGATGCCGGAACGCACGCTGACGGAGGGCAGGTCGAAACTGACGGTGGAACCCAAATGATGCCTCCCGAGCCGCAACCCATTGATTCGCAGCTCGGTAAACCCGCGGCTGGGTGTGGCTGCCAGACGACGCCGGTGGGTTGGGCGCTGCTCGCGCTTGCGGCCCTGGGCACACAGCTGCGCCGCCGCCCTCGCGCAAAGCCTTAAGTCGCCGACAGATAAAGGGCTGGCACTACTCCTGCTTTGAGCCTCTTTGACGCGCGCACTCTCAACACGCGCGCCGGAGGCACCATGGCAAAGAGCCTGACCCTTTTCGCAGCGTTGTTGGCGGTACCCCTAACGGCGCATGCCGGCATTCTGGTTCCGAAAGAACCTGGAGCGAGCCCGCTCAGCCTGCGCCGGCAAACACTCACCGTTGAAGTGACTGACCAAGTGGCGCGGGCCACGGTCGAAGAGACGTTCGAAAACCACACCGACCGCGCATTAGAAGGCACGTACAAGTTACCGTTGCCCGAAGGCGCGGCGAGCTCGGGCTTCGCCACCTGGGTAGACGGCCAGCGCGTCGAGTCGAAGGTGCAAGAGAAAGCGCAAGCCGAAGCGACGTACGCCAAAGCCCAAGCCAACCGTGAGCAACCGGCCATGCTCGAGCAAGACGCGAAGTACGGCTTCACCACGCGCGTCGACGGCATCGCTCCTTTCGGCACCAAACGCATCGAAGCGAAGTACGCGCAGATTTTGCCGTACGACGCGGGCTTGGTGACGCTGCGCATTCCCCTGCGGGTTGAATCAGCGCGCGGCGGCGAAACCGTGGGGCAATTCTCATTGAGCGTCACGGTGAGCGATCAGAAGAAAATCACCGAGCTCCATTCGATGAACCTGCCGGCCAAGTGGGAGCGGCTCGACAACAACCGCGCCCGACTCACTTTTCAGGCCACTGACGTGTCACTCCCCGAAGCGCTGGTGGTGACGTACCGCACCGAGAGCGCGCGGCTGGGCCTGTCGTTTCTCACTTACCGGCCTGACGCTGATGATGAAGGGTATTTTCTGCTGCTCGCTTCGCCACAAGAAGTGACCGAATCGAAAGACATCGTACAGAAAGACGTGCTGTTCGTCTTCGACACTTCAGGCTCGATGGGCTCGAGCAACAAAATCGAACAGGCGCGCGCGGCGCTCAAGCGGTGCCTGGCGAGCTTGGGCAGCTTAGACCGCTTCGGCATCGTCGCCTTCAGCGACTCGGTGAACCCCTATTTTCATGCCCTCACGCTTGCCACGGCTGAAAATGTCGCCGACGCAATGCGCTTCGCCGACAAGCTCGAAGCCGCGGGCGGCACCAACATTCACGGCGGTGTGTCAGCAGCGCTGAAGATTGACGCCGAGTCGACCCGCCCGCGCGTGGTGGTGCTGATGACTGACGGCGAGCCTACCTTTGGCATCACCGACCCAGTGTTGCTGGCCAAAGACATTCAGAAACTCAACACGCACAGCGCGCGCGTCTTTACCTTTGGCGTCGGCCCCACGGTGAACAAGCTGTTGCTCGAGCGCATGGCGGCTGAGAACCGCGGCACGGTGGCGTACATCGACAACGGCGCAGCCATCGACAAAGTGGTGGGCGATTTCTACGCCAGTATTTCGCGCCCGGTGCTCTCTGACTTGAGCATCGGCTTCGCCAGCGTCACCACCAAAATGCGCTACCCCGACGTGATGCCTGACTTGTACAAAGGTTCGCAATTGGTGGTGGTGGGCCGCTACAGCGGCAGTGGCAAAATGAAGAGCGAGCTGTCGGGCATGCTCAACGGTCAGCGGGTCACTTTTCCCTTCGAGGCCGATTTTCCCCGTCAGCGCACGCAAGACAGCTTTGTGGCGCGGCTGTGGGCACAAAAGCGCATCGATTATTTGCTGCTGCAGAACCGAATGAACGGAGAGCTGCAAGAAGCAAAAGACGAGATCATTCGGCTCTCGAAAACGCATCAAATCGTGACTCCGTACACGTCGATGGTGGCGGTGCGCTCGTCGCCGGCCGTCGCCTCTGTCACGCCCGAGCGGGTGAAGCCCGGCGACCCGTGGATTCGCGTTCGCGCACCGAAAACGTCGAAGGTGACAGTGCGCCTGCCGAGCTTCGCGTTGACTTTGACCGCGCGCTGGAACGAAGAAGAGCAGCTCTTCGGAGCGCGCTTTTGGGTGCCCCCCGGTACTCCCGACGGCAGCTACCCGGTGCTGATTGACGTGACGCATGCAGACGGGCGCATTGCGCGGTGGGAGCGCACCATCGCCATCGATACCCAAGCGCCGGCTTTCACCGCCACGGCGCAATTGCCGCGTGCCGGAGCCTCACTGTCACTCCATGCCCAAGCTGTGCTCTCGCCAGGCGACCTCACGCACGCCCTATTTCACCGTGCTGACAAGCAAGAGGCGATGAAATCGCTCTTCGACATTCGCCGCGTCACCGCACACTTGTGGGACGGCCGCGAAATTCAGCTCGTATTACAGCCAGGTGGCTTCGGCTTCTACGCCGCGGCCGAAACCAATTCGGTGATGGCGCCCGGCACATACGACGTGGTGCTCACCGCGCAAGATTTTGCCGGCAACACCGCCATGCAAACTGTTGCGGTGGAGGTTCGCTGATGCCCGCCATGGCTCGCCTCACTGCCCGGTTGCCGCAGGTCATCGCCCTGGGAACAGTGTTGATGCTCCCGGTGCTGTATGCCAACGGAGAGTGGCTCGCCGCCCGGCTTACCGAGCGAACGCTAGCGCTGTGGCTTGAACGCGGCCAACGCGTGCCCAAGCTGGTGTGGAACAAGCCAGCGCGTACCAGCAGCATTTCAACCCAGTCGCGCACCCTCACCGCACGTGCGGTTCTTACGCGAACTGTCGGCCGCTATGTGTTGCCCGAAGACAGCCTGATTACCCAAGTGGTGCACACACCGATGGGCTGGGTCGCAGTGACCTTCGACGCGGGGGCGTGGGTTCTCAACGACGGCGCCGTTCAGCCGCTGCCGTTCGGCCAGCGCGTCAACGAAGTGCAAGTGCACCAAGACAACCTCTGGGCGGCGACCGATGAAGGGTTGTACACACTCCGCTCAAACGGGAGTGCGGCCCGCGTCGCATCAGGTACTTTTACTTCGCTCGCCTCGTGGCAAGGCGGGCTGTGGGCTTTGTCACGCGCAGGCGTAAGCCACGTCGCCAACGGCCAAATTCGCACCTGGGGAAAATCGTTCGGCTTCGACGCTGACGCACCGAGCGTGCTTCGGGTCTGTGGCACATCGTTGTGCGCGTGCGCCACCAACGGCGTCTTCGCGTTCGACGGGCAACGCTTTACCCGACACTCGGCCGCGGGCGCTCAGCTGCCCAACGATTTCGCCACTGAGCTCGCCTCTGACGGCACGGTCAGCTGGGTCGGCACTTTCGACGCGGGCCTCGCGCATTGGCACGATGGGCACATACAAAGGTGGACTCCTTTGAATGGCCTGCCCGACGGCCGGGTGCAACCGCGCAGCTTGGTGGCCACTGGGTTGGGCGCGGTGTTCGGCACGCCCAGCGGGCTCTATTCAGTGCAGGGCGACACCTTGAGCGAATGGCGGCTCGAGGGCCAACGCTTCGCCGCAGTCAGCGCGCTCGCCGCTGGAGACCAGGGCCGCTTCTGGGTAGGCCTCAAAGGGCAGGTGCTGCAGGTCGAGCTGACCGAGGAGCCGCAGATATGAACGCCGTCTTTCGTCGTCTGAGTCTGCAGAGTGTACGCCGCACGGTGGGCTTCGAGCTGTTCACCTTCGCGTTTGCAGCCACCTGCTTCACTCTCGCCGTATCGCGCGGCGTTGGCACTTGGGCGTTGTGGGCTTCTGCGGCCTTCAGCTCGTCGGCGATACTCTTGGCCGCGGTCGGCGTTTGGCGCGACGGGCGTGCCCTCACCTGGTGGCGCTACCCACATTTGCTGCGCGCCGGGGTTCCCCTTTCATCGCACCCACCGCACACAGAATTGCTCCTCGAGCTCGAAGGTGCACTCGCCGCGTGGACGCGTCTTTCGCCCAACTTGCGCGGCTTTCTCGAGAGCGCTCCCGACGAGTTGGTGGCGTTGGCGAAGCAGGCCTCGACTCCCCAATGGCTCTTAGAGGCTTCGGCGCTGCGCCAGGCCAGTGAAGTGCGTGCCCACTTCGAGCAGTTGCAAGAAAGCGTCTTCGCTCCACGCGCGCAGCTCGACACGTTGCGCGCTCGCAGCCACGCGTTGGCGACCGCCGCGCTCGAGCAACGCACGCTCGACAGCGGAGCACCGTCATGACCGCGCTGCTCTTTCGTGGAGGTCAAATCGCGTCGCTGGTGGCAGCCGCCGCGGTGGCCCTGCTCGCACCAGAAAAACCAGCCGTGGTGATGAACATCGCGCTCTCGTTGCTCGGCCAACGCGAGCTGGCCGATGGCAGCTGGGAAGGCGTCGACCTGCTGCAAGATCTCTCACAGCGCGTGCAGCGCGCGCAGCTCTCGCTCAAATTGGAACACCCCGCCGAAGTCACGCTAGGGTGCTTACCTGACTTCGGGAGGGAGGCCGGTCGAAAAATGTAGCGGGCGTTGGGGGATGTGTGATCTGTGAGCGCACCGCCGGGGCTCTCTGCTCGGCGGGAGCGTGGATGTGGCCAAACGAAA
>JAIBBR010000063.1 GCA_019694575.1 Myxococcaceae bacterium | reverse complement strand
CTGCGGATTATGAGACCGCCGCTCTAACCAGCTGAGCTACCTGGCCGTACGAATGTGGGCGGGGCTTCTACAGTGAGCCCGCTGTGGTCGCAAGTAGACCTTTACGGGGCAATTTCAATTTCCTTAAACTACCCAACGGAAGCTGTTTGTTCCGGTACAAGGGCAATCCTGAGAGGAAACTCCAGGTGCGCAAAGCCGCGGAGCCTGATGTTCGGCTGGCCGTGACTGCCGTGGGAACTGAAGCCTTCAGTTCTGGTCTCACCGGTCCCTTGTAGCCAAAGGGGAACTCAATACGAGGTGCTCCACAGGCACCTCATTTTGTGGGGAGCGGATGAGAATTCTCCTGGTAGCAGCGTTGACCTTCTCGACAGTGGCGGCAGCGGTGGTGCCTCTCGATGGCGGTTCTCTCGCCGTGGTGCAGGTCGACATCAACACCGGGCCCGGTCAGCATTTCGACCCCCACGTGTCGGGTGACGTGGCGGCTTATTCGAGCGCGCCTGCCGACGAGATTCGGTTCTACCGCTTTAGCACTGCGACCGACGACGCTGTTCCGCCAGCGCCGGGGTTTCGCGACATTTTGTCAGACGTGAGCAACAACCTCATCGTCTTCACGCGCATGTCGACCACCAGCGCGCAAGACGGTGTTTTCGTCTACGACACGGTGACAGGTGACTTGCCCACCGAGATCGACCCGCAGCCTGGCTCGCAGCGTATCGGCGCGGCGATTGGCGATTCGCTCGTCGCCTATGCCGACTTTGGCCTGGGCACCTCAGGCTCCGGTGAAATCGTCGCTTACAACTTGCTCACCTCGACGCAAACGCGCCTCACCAACGATCTCGCCTTCGATCAAAACCCGGCCGTGTCGCCGCTGGGCAACGCCGTGGTTTGGGAAAAATGTGCCACCTCGCTGGTGAACTGCGACATCTGGAAAGCCGAGCGCACCGGCGCAGGCTGGGTCTCGGGCCCCGTCGCCGACACCGTTTCACCCGAAGCCAACCCCGACACTGACGGCACGTACATTGTCTACAACGGCCAACGCCCTGGCACGCAGGGGCAAGATATTTTCTTTCGCACCTTCACCGGCGCTGAAAACCGCATCGAGCTCGACGGACCGCAGACCAACCCCAGCATTGCGGGTGGCGTCATCGCCTTCGAGTCAACCGACGTGAATACCGGTTTTCGCGACATCTTCTTGTACCGCATCGCCGACAACCGCCTTTTTCGCCTCACCTCCAGCGCGTTCGTCGACGAGGTATTCGAAGACATTTCGGTGCTGCAGCCTTCGGGCGCGGTGCGCATCGTGTGGACCCGTGACGACGGCATCAAGCAAGACGTGATTGGCGCCACCATTACCTTGCCGCCTCCTCCCATGAACCCGCCCGGTGGTGGCACCTGCGCCGACCGGCAATTCACCATCGAGGCGAGCAAGACGTACTGCCCTCCCGTGACGACCGACGGCTCGCAGACGTTCAACCCGGCGATGCGCTTCGCCCTGCCGAGCGAAATACCCGTGGTTGAAGGCAATGCCGCCAACAAGCAAGCCACGCTGGTGATCAAACGCGGCAGCCAAGAGATCACCTGCAAATACAAAGGTGGCGCCAAGACCGCGCACCCCAAGAGCGCGTCTGAATTGGCCAAAGCCGCTTCGTACAAGTTCGAAAAGTGCGTCGGCGACGGCAAGAACCTCGACCCCGGCGACTGGGTGCTGGCGAACAGCGTGAAGCTGCACATCGTACAGGGTGACACGCAGAAGAGCTTGACGCGCGCCAGCCTGGTGTTGACTGAAGTGTGCGGCGCGGTGCCTGCCGTGCCCGGTCACGGCAATGGCCAACACAACGAAAACACCTGCAATGGCAACCATGATGACGATGACGATGAACACGGCCAGCAGGGCGATGACGACGGTGATCACGGTAACCCTCACCGCAAAGGCAGCCGCAGCGATGATCACCGCAGCGGGGGTTGGGGTCACCGCGACAACGGTGATCACGCTTCAAACCGTCAGCAGTTGAGCACGGGGGAGCCCACGGCTGAACAGTTTGAAAGTGGGCAGGTGGGTTGCAACAGCGCCAGCGGCAGCAGCCTGTTCAGCCTCGTCGTCGTGGGCTTGGCCATGGGGCTTTGGGCCTCGCCACGCCGCAAGGTGGCCGCCCAAGCACAGCGCGACTGATGCTACGTGGCTGTGTCGCGCGCTGCTTAAAAGAGCAGCTTGAACAAGAGAGAATGGCGATAAGGTGAGCGCCCGTGCGCGCCTTCGGCACTGCCTTGGCTTGCTGCATGCTTGCCCTGCCCGGGGCCCATGCTGCTGCGCCCGCTGAGATTCTCGGCCCCTACGGTTTGGCGTCTCCCGACGGCTTCTCGGTGGCGGTGGCCGAAGGTGAGCTGACGGCACAGAACGCCGAGCTGACCGTGGGCGAAGCCAAAGCGGGTTTACGGGTCTTTCACGTGCAGCCGCACAAGCCCGGGCAGCCAGTGGTGTTGACGCTCAAGCACAACGGCAAAGTGGTGAGCCGCACGTTCGCGGTAGGGCCTCCCGCAGCGCGCGTGTCGTTGCGGGTTGAACCTGCTGCGCCAGTGAAGGGCCGCGATGCCCGGGCCACCATTTATGTCGACGTGGTGGGAGCGGGCGGCAAAGCTGACCCTGATTCGGCGCCTCCGGTGTTGCGGGTAAATGTGGGCCGAGTCGAGTCGCTCACTCGCCTGGGCCCAGGCTCGTACAAGGGCGAATATATTTTGCCGCAAACGCGTTACCCCGAAGTGGCGATTGTGGTGGCCTTCGCTGCCTGGCCCCACCCCCAGTCGATTCATGGAGCGTTTGGCGCGGTGCGTGTGCCCCTCGCCAGCGCCGTCGATTTACCCGGGCGAACCGAGGCCAACGCCGACATGTCGATTGTGATTTCGGGTCAGCGATTCGGCCCGGTGAAGGCCGCGGCTGACGGTCGCTTCAAATTGCCGGTGGTGGTGCCTCCGGGCTTCGGTCGCGGCCTGGGCACTGCGGTTGATCGCCTGGGCAACAAGCGCACCTCACCGATTGATTTGATGTTGCCCCCGACTGATCAGTTGGCGTGCGTGGTGTCTCCCAACCGCTTGCCGGCCGACGGGGCCGCGCGGGCCCGGGTGTTGTGCGCCACGAGCGACCCTTTCGGCAATGTGGCGACCGGCGCGAAGGTGGTGCTGAGCGCGTCGAAAGGCACCGTTGCCGGCCCCCGCACGCTCGAGCCCGGCGTGCAAGAATGGACCTTCACCGCCCCGCGCGAAGTGGTGAATGGGCCGGTGTCGCTGTCGGCCAGTTGGCGGCAGGGCAACGTGCGAGGCAAAGAAGATCTCTCTATTGAATTGGTGCAAGGGCCCGTGAGCACCGCCACGCTCGCGTTGAGCAGCCCGGTGGTTCACCAAGGGGGTGCAATCACTCTTGAGCTCACCGCTGCCGATGCCTTGGGCCGCCCTCGCCCCGATGCGCGGTTGTTCAGCGCCAACGCAGTGGGAACCGTTGAGCCAGGTGACGTCGCTAACCAGTGGCGCTGGTGGGTGCCCGAGGCCACGCCGCTGGGGCCGATGAGCGCTGATTTTCGCGTGCTGGGGCCTATGGGCATTGAGCCGGCGCGGCTCTCGGCTGGCATGGGGCGTGACGGCCAGGCGTGGGTGGCGGTGAGCGATCTCGCTGGCTGGCCCGTGCCGAACCAGGCGTTGCGTTGGGGCACGCGTGAGCTGCTGACGGGGCCCGACGGTCGGGTGACGATCGACGCGTTGACGCCGGGCGAGCACGTGTTTCACCACGCGGTGTGGCCCAGCCTGCAAACCACACTGCATGTTTTCGAGAACCGTGAAGCGCTCGGTGAAGGCGAGGGGGCGAGCGGGCCGCTGAGCGCGGTGAAGGTGCAAGTGGTGCCTGCAGCGCCGGTGGTGGTGCGGCTCGTCGTTGAGCGCGGCGGCGCACTGACGTACTGGGCCGAGACGATTCGTGGCGAGAAGTTGCCGGGCCGCCAATTGGCGGTGGTGCTCTCGCAAGGCGTGCTGTCAGCGGTGCGCGAGCGCGAGGGCCGCTTCGAAGCGCAAGTCACCGGCCTGACGGGCGATGCGACGGTGTCGGTGATCGACGTGGCGACGCAGGTGGGCGCGGTGGCCGAGGTCGCTCAGTGATCGCGCTTTGGTTGTCGCTCGTCGCGGCGGGTCAGCTGCCGGTGGTATCGACTGCGACCGATGGCGCGATGGCTGGCCGGGTGTGCAACGACGTCAACCGTGACGGGCGGTGCGGTGAGGGCGAGCCGGGCCTGGCGGGCGCCCGCGTGTTGATCGAGACCGGGCTGTGGGCCGAGACTGATGCATCGGGCCGCTTTCACTTTTCAGCGGTTGAAAGTCGCCGTGTCGACGGTTTGGCGGGAGGCCGGGTATTGCCCGGCCGTCACCGCGTCACCCTGGACAGTCGCGTGTTGCCGCAGGGCAGCGAGGTGCAACCGCGCGCGCAGACCGTCGAAGTGCCAATGGGCGGGCTGGCATGGGTTGAATTTGCCGTGGCTTCTCTGAATGAAACGCCTGCGGCGATCAAACGGGCAGGTGGCGTGTTGCCCAAAGGTGGCTTCGAGAACCAGACGCTGCGTTGGTGGTGGTCGGCCAAGGCTGAAAATGCGATCGAAGTGAATGTCGATGGCCAGGTGCTGCCGCTCGACAAAGACAATGTCTTCGCCGGTTGGGTGGCGCTGCCGGGTGACGGCCGCGACGTGCCGGTGGTGCTGCATTCGCGCCGGGGCAAGTCGGCGGTGTGGGTGCAACGGTTCGTCGTGGTGCACCGCGAGCGCAGCGTCATGGTGGTGCCGGGTGACGCACGGTTGCTCGGCGAAGTTGAAGCGTGGGCCACCGGGCAGGTGCGGTTCAAAGGGGTCGCGTCGTCGATCGTAAATATCAGAGGCACCGCGTACACGCTTGATGAGCATGGAGACGGCGCCGGCACCCTCATGCTCAAACCGGGCACCTCGTGGGTGGCCTATACGTGGCAAGTACCGGGAGCAGAACCCGTCGAAGGTCGCGTGTACCTGCCGAATGATGAAGGCGTGACGGCGGTGGGCTTGCTCGATGTGGAAGGCACGTTCGACTGGCGGCGCGGTGCATTTCGCTTGTTCGGCCGTGGCGCGGGTGCGGTTCGCGCCCGGTGGCAAGGCCTCGACTGGGCTGCTGATCTCGACTTGCGTGACAGCGACTGGGCGGCGTTGCAAACGGCGCCTCCTTTGCTGTTGGCGCAGCCGCGCAAGGTCGACACGTTTGAGCGCGGGTTGACGGCGATTCGCGAGCCTCTCACGGGGGTCGATGATTCAATCACCCGCGCCAGCAATGCGCCCGAAGGCCGTTGGCGTGTCGAGGTGAGCAAAGAGGGGCTCTTCAAGCTTGGCTATGGTGGGTACCGCGCGCAAATGCGTGAAGCTGAAATTGGCCGCTACCAACGCTCGTTGTGGGCCGGTTATGCGCAGCTGCAGAGCCCTGAAGAAGCGCGGTGGGGCGTAAAGGCTGAAGCTTTCGGTAGCCCGGCGACGGCTGATGTCACCAGCGGTCTGTCTGGGGTGGCGCGCCACGACGAGCTCGAGGCGACCGGCGGCAGTTTGTTCTACCTCTCGAGCGGTGACGTGGTGTTCGGCAGTGAGCGCGTGCGCGTTGAATGGCGCGATGGGCTCACCGGTCTGCCGCTGAAAGAAGAATCGCTGCGCCGTGGTGTCGATTACAGCCTCGATTGTTTGACAGGGCGGGTGTTGCTGGGCCGCGGACCCGCGCTGTTCGAGCTGGCCAGTGTTTTGCCCGGGCAATCGCTCGGCGGCTCGGCACGCCCGTATGTCATCGTCGACTATGAAGCGTTGGGCTTTGATCGCGGCACCGCGCTGGTGGGAGGCACGCTGACGCTGCGGGGTGGGCCCGTGCGCGTCACCGCGGGAGCAGTACGCGAGAACCGCGGCTATTCACTGTTGCATTCGACAGCGAGGGTTGCAGTCGGGCCGGTGACGATTGCCGCCGAAGGTGCGTACAGCCTGGGCCAAGGCGCTGACGTGCGCCGTTCGAACGACGGCGGGTTGGCATTCGACGCGCTTTCCACGTCTGCTGCGTTCACTGCTGGTTACGCCGTGGGCATTCGCGCGCGCGGGCCGATGCTGGGCCGCGACGGTTTTTTTGATCTCGCGTATCGCCGCCGTTCAGCCGGTTTTTCCGACGGTGATCACGCTGATGAGATCACTTTTCAGCAGCTGGGCGCGCGCGCCGAGCAACCGTGGGGCCGCTTTCGTGCGGGAGTGTTGATCGACAACCGCCAAGGGGCGGCGATTGACGGCGACGCTCCGAGCGCACAACGCATTTTGTCGGGCTGGCTGGGTTGGAAAGAGCAGCGCTGGGGTGTGAGCGTCGCGGCGCGCGATGCGTCGTATGCCGATCTTCAGGCAGCGCAAGAAGGGGCGGGCTTTTCGGTGGCCGTGGCCGGCAACTTTCGCGTTGCGCCATGGCTCAATCTCTCGGCGTCACACCGCCAGCGGTTGCTCACGCGCGGTGAGGGCCTGGGTGCGCTCGACGACACGTTCGCGTCGTTGGGCGCCGAAGTCACGCCGTGGGCCAGCACCACCGTCAGCGTGCGCGGCGGCTACGGGCCGGTGATCGGCCCTCAAGTGTGGGGTGGGGTGACGCACCAGTCTGGCAAAGACACCTATTATGGCGGCCACCGATGGGACGTCGATTCGCCTTCGGTCGGTGATCACCGCATGGTTTCAGGAGCGCAGCGCGAGGTGGGCCCCGGTGAAGTCGTGTATGCCGAAGACGTCGCGCAGGTGAAAACGAACAGTGTCAGCGCTGGGCGCGCGGTAGGCTTTTCGGCGCAAGTGCAAAACGGGCTTTCGGTGTCGGCGCGCTACGAGCGCGGCGTGCGCGAGGCTCTGACATTTGCCGGTACGCAGCCCAGGGAGGCCGTGGCGGGCTCTTTGGGTTGGGTGGCGTCAGGTGCACGGGCCTTTGCCAAAGGCGAGCTGCGCAGGCAATTCAAGGCTGAAGGAGCGTTTTTGCAGTGGGTCGGTTCAGGGGGCGCCGAGCTGGCGTTCAGCGAAGCGCTGCGGGCGACGGCGATGGTGTTGGCCACGCACAGCGCAGTCGCAGGCGTGCTCGCGGCACGCATGCTGGAAGGCCAGGTGGCGGTACACCTGCGGCTCGAGCACGGTTTGTTGGGTCTGCGGTATCTCTATCAGCGGGAGCTGGCTCCGACATCGCGCGGGTTTTATGGAGAGCGCCTGTTGCATGTGATCTCGTTGTTGCCCACGTACTCGTTCGCAGATCGCCTGCGCGTGGCCGCGGGTGGCCATTTGGCCTGGGTGGGCACCGAAGCCGGCGGTGGGTGGGTTTTCACCGCGTCGCTGCGGCCTTCGGTGCGCGTGTGGGAAGGGCTGGAAGTCGGCGCCGAAATCGCGCGACGCAGCGTCGCCACCGACGGCGGCGAGCTCACCAGCGTGCGCGCCGAGCTGGGGTACCGGTTCAATGCCCAAATGATGTTTGCCATAGGGTACACGGCGTTGGGCTTTCAAGGGCTGGGCTTCAACGACGGGCAGAGTGACGCCCGCGATCGACTCTATGTGCGCGCGGAGGTCGGTTACTGATGCGTCGGTCAATGCGAGCTTTCGTTCTGTTTTTGAGCGGCATCTCTGCGGTGGCCTTCGCGGGTTGGCGCACCACCACCATGGGTGGCACGCCGACTGACATCAACATCGCCGATGCAGGCGTTTTTGCCGTGTCGGCCGCGGGCGCTGGCGCGACGAATACGTTGTTTGGGTGCGACAACACGGGTGCTTGTACGGCGACGGCGACACTTGCCGGTACCGCGCAAAGTGCGTGGAGCCCCGCGCCAGGCTGCCTGTCTGTGGCGCAGGCATTGTTGGTGCGTCAGACGTGCCCTGCGGGGGGCACGCAGAGCATCGGCAGCACCGGCAGTGCAATTCGGGTTCGCGCCACCTCGAGCACACGGGCGTACATTCCGCTCTTCACCACCGGTGGTGCGCCGGCGAACATTTCAATGTCGCCCACGGGTGGCGCGGTCAACGACTGGGCCCTGCTGAGCAGCCCCACGCTGGGCATACCTTCGGGGGCGGCGATGAGCGCCTTGCGCGTGGGCACGACTGACTGGGCCGCGCTGGCCGCGGGCGCGAGCGCGATGGTGGTGCAGAACGGCGGCACGCCGGTGCTGCTCGATACGTTCGGCCGGCCGACAGACATTGGGTTGTACGCGCGCGGCACCACGCCGTCAGGGCTATTCGTGGTGGGCAGCAATATTTTGTCGATTCCTGATCTCACCGCGCCGCTGGTGGGGCAGGTGATCACCCCGGTGCCTGCCGCCGCGGGCACGAATAACACCATCACCTTCGACTGGAACGATGGCTCAGCGGCAGGCCGTGGCTTCGGCATGCTGACCGGCACGAGCGACATGTGGGGGGCGACGCCGTCGCCGTCGACACCAGGCACGAATTGGGAAGTGCGCCTCGGCCCAGGGTGGCCGATCAACGAGCTCAAACGCGTGGCGTGTTTCGGAGCCCGGTTCTGCGTGGCCATTCGTAACCTCTCGGGTGCGCCGAACGTGGCGTGGTACTTCAACGAGTCTGCTCCGACGTTGCTGTCGCTCTCGTCGGTGACGGTGCCTGAAGGCAGCTCGGTGACGATGCCCGCGCTCATTGACGACAACGATGGTGACCCCGTGTTCGTCACCTGGTCGATCGGTGCGCTCAACGGCGCGGCGCTCACCGCGGCTCCGGTGGCCGGTATTCCGTCGAACAGTGATCTGCAAGTCACCACCACCGATGCCGGAACATTTTGTTCGGCGACGACCGTGGTGACGGTGACGCCGACGCTCGCCGACGGTCTGTCGCTGCATGACACGGTGGGCACGGCAGCGACAGTGACGGTTCAGCGCACGCGTGTGCCGGGCACACCGGGGTTGCCGGCCGGGCCGCTCACGCTCAACAGCGACGCGGGAACCTTGGCGGTGACTGCGACGACGCCTGCGGTTGGGTGCCCTCCCACGGCGTACCAATGGTCACTCTCTTCTGCGGCGATGAGCGCGGGCATTGGCATTATTCAGAATGGTACCTCTACCGCCGAGCTTAAGCCTCCCGCCAACTTTTGCGGAACCACCGCGGGGCCTTACGCGATCTACGTGACGGGAACTGACGCGGTAGGCACGTCGCGCGATGCCGGTGTCAACGTGCAGATTGAGCGCACCACGCCTCCCAATTCTCCAGCAGTCGCCCCCACGATGGCGGTGATCAACAGCACCGATGGAGGCGTGGTGTTCACGGCCTCGCCCAACGCAATGGGGTGCCCGCCGAATCGCTATGCGTGGAGCTTGTCGAGCGGGGCTGCCAGCTTGGGCTTCAGTCTGATCAGCGATGGCGGCGCCACCGCGTTGGTAAGTCCTCCCGGCGGTTTCTGCGGAGTCACCGCGGGCCCGGTTACCGTCGATGTGGCCGCCGCCGACAACGTGGGCGCGTCGGCGCTCTCGTCGAGCAACATCACCTTGGTGCGCACCACGCCGCCTGGCACGCCAGGGGTTTCTCCGACGGCGGTAACGCTGGGCGCGCCCGGTGTGGGCGTCGACGTCACCGCGTCGGCCGGGGTGGGCTGTGCGCCGCAGAGCTATGCGTGGGTTTTGAATGACCCTTTCGGTGCCGGGGCAACGGTGTTTGTCGATGGCGGGCCGGTCGCGCGGTTGCTGCCTCCCGTGTCGTTTTGTGGCATCGACGGTGGGGCGGCGACGGCCTCGCTCGAGGTGAAGGCGGTTGACGCAGTGGGGCCTTCGACACTGGCAGCCTCCGTGACGGTGACGATTGCGCCCAACGGTTTGCCCGGAGCACCTGTGGTGACGCCCCCGCAAGTGGCGTTGATTCCCGGTGGCGTGCCAGCGTCGGTAAGCGCCGCGTTTTCAGGCAACGGTTGCGCTGGCCAAGCCTTGTTTTGGAACTTGGGCAACGGAGCCGACGCTGGGTTGCTCTTCACCGTCGACGGAGGGGTGCTGACCGTCGTGCCGCCCGCGTTCTATTGCAGCCCCACGCCGGGACATTTTGATGTGTCAGTGCAAGCGACCAACAACGTCGACGCGTCGGTGCCAACGTTGGTGCCGATCACGCTCGCTCCGTGGGGGCCGCCGCTCGCGCCTTCATTCGTCGACGGCATGCGTGTGGCTCAAGACGCGGGCACCACCCGTACGTACGTCTTGAGCAGCCCTGAACATGCCTGTGAGACGACCCTGGGTTTTCCAGGCGTCGACACCGCGTGGACCTTCGACCCCGGCTTGACGGGCGCGGCGCTGATCGCCGACGCCGGCTTGGCAACGGTGATCGCGCCTGATTGTGTGAGCGGCACTGCAACACTGACGGCCCAACGTTCGCTGGGCGGTGCTTCGTCTGCCCCCGCGACGCTCACCGTCGACATCGGCACCGACTTGCCGCCCATTGGCGCCGATGCGGGCCTGTCAGTGACGTCAATGGCCGTGCCTGGTTCAGGCGTCGGTGGCACCATCGATTACTCGGGTTTTCGCTGCGAGAACTTGCGCGACGTGGTGGTGCGAATCGACGTCACGCCGAAAAGTGGAGGCGCGGTGATCGCTTCAGGCGACTTCACCCGCGGCGACTGGTCTTTGCCGATCGCCGGCGGCTGCAACGGCGGCATTTTCTCGGGCGTTGCCGCACTGTGGAACAACGGTCAGCCCACCGGCACGCAAGTGGCGCTTTCCGACGTTTCACTCCCTCGGGTGAGCGCAGTGGTTGGTTTTTTACGAGAAGAGCAACTTGCGGTGACGTGTGGCGAAGGCCTGGTGGCCACCGTTGAGCTGCTGCCAGACGCCAATGGCTGCCGCGCCACCGAAACGACTTGGGTGAAAGTGAGCGGCCCCGCGCTGGCGCAAGACGTGCTGCACGGCTCGTCAATGCACGTGAAGAGCGCGGTGCAAGAGAACTTAGAAGAGCTGGTGGGCCAAGATCTGGTGTGGAACGTCACCGTCGACGCGGGCTCCGGCAATGTGGCGCAGTCACAACGTACCGTGCACCTCACCACGGCTCCATTCATCACCATTGGGCACCAGGCCGAGCGGGTGCGTGTGGCAGAAGGTGACGTGCTCGGAGTGCGAGCGACGCTGGTGAACAGCTCGGCGTGCGGGGTGCGCAGCGTGATGCTGAGCGAGTCACTCGCGTCGCTGTCGTATTTAGAAGGCAGCGCGCGCGTCGATGGGCGCAGCGTACCCGCGTCGGTTGACGGCGGCGTCTTGCTGATCGGCCCGTTGACAGTCGAGGGCCATGGTTCGACGCAGGTCACTTGGCTGGGCGGGGTGCCGCTCGCGCCGCGCATTGTCTTCTCGGCGCAAGCGCAGTTGCATGGCGAGCAGATCTCAGTCGATGTCGCCTCTGAACCCGTGAGCGCCCGGTCTTGCGGTTGCTCCAGCGGTGGCGGAGCCCTTTCGTTCTTAGCGCTGTTTGCTGTTTGGGGCTGTAGGCGAAGAAGTGCCCGCCGTGAGCGCCGCGTCGAGTTGACGTAGTTGCTCGCTGCGCTCGTTTGAAGCGAGCGGTTTGCCCCCAAAGCGCGCTTCTAAATAGCGCAACGTCGCCCGTTCAAAGGGTTGAGCGAGCGGGTGCTGTGAAACACGCAAACGCTTCACAATGTCTTCGAGCGGCTCACCCATTCGCTGCGCCAACTTGGCCTTTTCAACGCGCTTTTCCAGATCGTCTAAAAAGCTGCTCGCGGGGTGGGTACGCTTGTCGGCCCGGCGGGTAATGACAAAAAAAAGTGCGTAGGTCAGCACGCCCAACACCGCCGCCACGCCCAGCGCACGGGCAGGCGGGGCACGAGGGCCCCCCGCGCTCGCCGCGGCCGTTTGCCGGGGAGGCCGCACCCACGTGCGCACCATGCTCACCTGATCAATCAGCGAGTAGTCCATCACGCGGGTGCGCCACCAGTTGTCGACTTCTTCATAAGCGCGGGTCACCCACGACAGCAGTGACGGCGATTGGCCGCCGCGGCCGCTTTCGGGGGTGGCGTCGAACGTCTGCCAGCCGGTGCCGGGTACGAAGACTTGCGACCAGGCGTGCGCGTCACCGGCGCGCAGAACGTATTGATCGGCGACGCGTTCTCCTCCAAAAAAGCCGGCGGCGACGCGCGCGGCGAACCCTTGGGTGCGCAACATCAGCGTCAGGGCGCTGGCGAAGTGCTCACAGTGGCCCTCTTTGCGCTCGAAAAGAAAATGCGCCAGCGGGTCGACGACGTCACCAGGCAACTCGAGCGTGTAAGCGAAATTGCGTTGCAAATGCCGTGTCAGCCGGGCCGCCGCTTTGCGGGGGTCTTTTTCGTCGCCGATGATCTGCGCCGCCAAGGCCGCTACCCGCGGGTCGATGTTCGCGGGCACCGCGCGGTACGGCCGCAGATCGATTGCGTCGTCAATGGGCAGAGGGGCGCCGTCAGTGCTGAAGGCCTCGTAGGTGAAGGCATTGCCGTTGTCGGCGATGTGCACTTCTTCGTCTTCGACCCGAACCATGGCGGCGCGGTTCGACGTGGTGGTCGACGAAGCCATGGCGTTTTGAAACCACACCGCGGGCTCCAAGGCGATCAAGGTGCGCGATTCGTAGCTGGGCAGCAGGGTGACGAATTGCCGCACCACGCCGAGCGAAAAGGGGGCCAGTCGCACCCGCGAAGACGGTGGCGAGGCCTTGCCGTGCCCCAGCCACTCGCCGTCACGATAGGTGTCGAAGAGCCGGCCCACCCAATAGGCGTCGAGCCGGTCGCTTTGCGGGTCTGGCGAAAGGCGCACCCGCGCTACCACGCGCGCGCTGGTCTTGATGTCGCCGCCTCCTCCCAAGCGCACGCGATCAGACATGCCGGTTGCGCCCCCCAAACCTTCAGGAGAGCGGCGGGTGGCGATGTTCCACGACAAGCGGGGAAAGAACACGAAGAAGACCAGCGCGCCGACGAAGGCCAGGGTGACGCTGAAGCCAAGTGCACGTGCGACTGGTCGCAGCGGCACGTCTTCGGTGTTTTCGACGGGGCCTTCGATCACCGTCAGCGCCAGGGCAAAGCTGGCGGTGGCCGCGAAAACCAACAGGCACACCCCGAACCAAATGTCGTTGGCGATGGCCGCGCCGCCCGCCATCATCAACAGTGACGACAGGTGCACCTGCAAGTCGGTGCGTGCGGTCTGCTCAGACAACATGCGGTGGCACGAGACGAGCGTGGCGAACGAGCACGCGGCGACGATCAGATCTAACCCGCCGCGAAAGACCATGAAAAACAACCCCCCGCCCAAGAAGAGCAGCGCCACCGCCGAGCTCTTGAAGAAGGGTTGCAAAATGCGTTTGCCCACCATCGACAACACGAAGCTGAGACAGAACATCACCACGATCGCCGCCGGTACGCTGCCCGACAAGCCGATCGACGCAAAGGCCGCCGCCGCCGCCACGTCACGCAGCCGGGTACGCAGCTTGAAACGGTTGGCGGGTCTCATGGCAGAGCCTCGAAGCCCACCCACGCCAACGCAGTGAGTACCCGCCGTTCTTGCCCGGGCCCGGCCGACGCCCGTAGCCGCCGTGGCCCCGCGCGCAAACCGACTTCGTGGCCCGACGACAACAGCCGTTGGGTTTGTGCCGCGGCTTCTTCACATCGCCGATCTAAAGCGTCACCCGTCAACGACGCATCGACTTCGAGCACGAATTGCCGGCGTTCTTCACGTTCACGCTCGGTGCGCAAAAGCTCAGAGGCGGCCGCGCTCTTGAGCCAATGAATGTGGCGCGCGTCTTCGCCGTCGGCCAGCGGGCGCAAGCCGAGCAAGTCTCCGGTGCCGTCACGGCGGCGAGGGTTGCCTCCGTCTCCAGGGTGCGCCGAAGCCAACTGCGACGGGTCGGCACAGACGAAACCTCGGCGTGGGTACACCACCAGCATTTCGGGCATGTCGATGACGCGGCTCTTGGCGAACAGACCAAACGGGTACAGCGTGGTGATTTTGATGCCCACAAGTGGCAGTGGCCCACGCTTAGGCGCGGTGCACGTGGCGCGCACCACGCGCGACGTTTCAGACTCGACAATCGGCACCCACGCTTCACCGGTCAGCGGCGAATCGGCTTCTTTGATAGAAAGCGCAAATGCGCGGCCTTCTTGGCGGTGAATTTCGTAGCGCATCGCGAACGGCTCTTGAGCAAAGACACCGTCGGGCATCACGCGGTTCACCACCAAGTGCCGCAGCGAGCGCTCTGACAGCACGCCCGAAGCGACAATCAGACTGAGCAGCATGCCCAGCACCAAATAGAGCAAGTTGTTGCCGGTGTTGAGCGCGCCCAGCCCGACGCCGACGGTGATCAGCAAATACACGCGCCCTGAGGCGGTGACCTTCAGCTGCCGCGGTGGCCGGAACCACGCTTTGAAGCGCTTCCACATGGCGTATGCGCCTACCGGGGTACGGGAACTTTTCGAACCAACTCATCGAGCAAATGCGCCGCTTCGTCGCGCGAAAAGGCGCCCCCCACCGCGCTCTTGAGCATGAGGCGGTGTGACCAGCAGGGCAGCAACACGGTGCGCACGTCGGCGGGGGTGAGAAAATCGCGCCCTTCCCACAGCGCTTGCGCGCGTGCTGCCGAGAGCAACGCCAGCACTGCCCGGGTGCTGACGCCGCGTTCGATTTCATTGTGCTGGCGCGTGCCAGTGGCGATCGCCACGACATAGTCGGCGACCGCGGGGTCAACGCGAACGGCGTCAGCGGCCCGCTGCAACGCCACCAAGTCTGCGGCGGTGGCAATCGGCTTGAGCGGCGCGGTCACTTCTCCGCGGCGGCTTTGAATCAGCTTCGATTCGACTTCGGCTGACAGGTGCCCGAGTGACAACCGAAAAAGAAAGCGATCGAGCTGCGAGTCGGGCAGGGGGTAAGTGCCTGAGACATCGACAGGGTTCTGCGTGCCGATCACCGCGAACGGCTGCGGCAAGGGGTGAGTCACCGAGTCCATGCTGACTTGGTTTTGCGCCATCGCCTCGAGCAAGGCCGACTGGGTGCGGGGCGGCGCACGGTTGAGCTCGTCGGCGAGCACCACCTGGTGAAAGAGCGGGCCGGCGCGAAACTCGAACTTGCTTTGCGCCTGGTGAAAAACCTGCGCACCCAAAATGTCGCTCGGCAGCAAATCAGCGGTGAACTGAATGCGCGCGAAAGTTAAATCAAAGCAGCGTGCCAAGCCTTCGGCGAGCGTCGTCTTGCCGACGCCGGGCACGTCTTCGAGCAACAAGTGACCGCGGCCGACCAGGCAGGTGATCGCCAAACGGGTTTGGGTGGGCTTGCCAAGCACGACTTGGCCCAAATGCGCAGCCAAGCGTTCCATGAGCTCTCGGAAAGAAGTGTCCATCGGGGCGGGGTGAAAGCTTAGAGCAGACCCAGGCTTAAGTGATCTGATGATCGCGCACCCCGGTTCGGCATAAGGTGCGCGCCGCCGCGCCGCGCATCTATGGGTCGCATCACCGTCTTAAGCGAAGAGCTGATCAACAAAATCGCCGCGGGCGAGGTCGTCGAACGGCCAGCGTCGGTGGTGAAGGAGCTGGGCGAAAACGCGCTCGACGCCGGCGCCCGGAACGTTCGCTTCTCGCTGCGGGGAGGTGGCTTGACAGGCATCACCGTGGTCGACGACGGCCACGGCATGTCGCGCGACGACGCTCAGTTGGCGCTCGGCCGGCACGCCACCAGCAAATTGAAGTCTCTAGACGATTTGTTTCACATCGTGAGCTTTGGCTTTCGCGGTGAAGCGTTGCCGGCGATTGCGTCGGTGTCGCGCTTTTCGCTCTGCACCGCCGAGCCTGGTGCGCCCGTCGGCACGCGGCTCGACATCGAGGGAGGCGGCCTCGCGAAGGTCAGTGATCATGCCCCCACGCCAGGCACCCGCATCGACGTCGAAGATCTGTTTTTCAACACCCCTGCGCGCCGAAAGTTTCTAAAGCGCGAAGCCACCGAGCTGGGCCATGCCGAAGAAGCGGTGATTCGGCTCGCCTTGGCGCACCCCGAGGTCGGCTTTTCGTTGGAGCATGACGGGCGAACGCTGATTTCAAGCCCGGCGGGCGCTGACCCCAAAGAGCGCATTGCCGCGGCGTTGGGCGCCGAGGTGTTTGCACACTTGCTGCCCGTTGAAGAGCGCCGCCTGGGCCTTAAGTTGCGCGGCTTCATTGCGTCGCCTGAATTCACGCTCCCCACGGCGCGGGGGCTCTATGCCTTCGTCAATGGGCGTTACATTCGTGATCGCGCGGTGATCGCCGCGGTGCAGCGCGCTTACCAAGAGCAGCTCCCAGCCGGCCGTCAGCCGGTGGCGGTGCTTTTTCTCGAGATTGATCCCCAAGCGGTCGACGTCAACGTGCACCCCCAGAAGCTCGAGGTGCGCTTTGCTGACACGAAGGGGCTGCAAGAAGTGCTGGTCACCGGCATTCGGCGCGCATTGGAGTCAGCCCCCTGGCGGGTTGAAGGCGCCGACGGCGCTCCAGTGCAAGGGCCGGCCCACTATGCGATGGCCGTCGAGCGTTTTCTCGCCCGCGCCCAGACAAGCACATTGCCTGTGTCGTCGCCTTCGCCGCATGGTTTGGCGCTCGGCATGGCTCAGCCGCAAGGGTTCGGTCTTTCCCAACCGACGATAAACGAAGCGGCTCCCGAAGGTTTCTTCGCGCAGCTGAAGTGGGTGGGTGAGCTCGGTCAGCGGTTGTGGCTGTGCGAAGGCACCGGAGGCACGCTGGTGGTGATCGATCCGCTCGCGGTGCGTGAACGGCTCTTCGTCAGCACGTGGACACAAGCCTTGCTCAAAGGCGAACCGGCCCTTGCCAATGGCCACTTGTTGCCAATGACCGCGCCACTCGAGGCAAAAACGCTGAGCCGATTCGTAGAGGCAGCCGAAGTATTCAGAGAAATCGGTCTGACTGTCGAACCGTTCGGCACCGACGCGGTGATGGTGCGGGGCTTGCCGTGGCAGCCCACCAGCGAAAACGCCGAGAAGTTGATCGCCGATTTGCTACCGGCCTTGCCTGCCCGAAATGCCGAGGCGTCAATGGTGGCGCTGGCCGAGCTGCTCAAGATCATCGCTCATCATGCCGCTGACGCCCAGCCACGCTCAGTGAATGCGCACGAAGCGCACGCTCTATTGCGCGCGTTAGAAACGTGCGACTTCACGATTCGAAGCATTCGCGGACACGTGGTGGTGCACCAAATGCCGCTGCTCGAGTTGCTCCGGCACAGTGGCACGTAAGGCCGGCCGTCGATTGCGCGAAGGCGCGAAGCTGCGTGCTGAATGTGTACGCCAAAGCACGAAACAGCACGCACCTTGGCCGCTTGGTCGCAAACCAGACACAGCGAGCCCGAGCAAGGCCGCAAAACGGCAACCTAAGCCGCGCAATTCGACTGAGGCTCATGCACTTTGAGCCTCACCATTCAACCCACCGCCGCCAAGAAATTGACCCGCCTTCGCTCGCTGCTACCCTTTGCTCCAGCAATGTAGCGAAGCTTCAAAGGAGGCCTTCGATGCGCGGAGTCATCACGGGTATCGATGTGGTGATGAACTGCCGGCTGATTTGGCGCGAATTTGGTCTGCGCTGCTTGCTGCGATGTCTCGTCGCCAGTCTCGAAATGGGCCGAAAGACGACGACCTTTCTCGACGTCGCGTTTCGAAAGTAACTGCCTATGACCGACTCGCTCACCCAGACCCTTCCCCAAGCGTTCGTCCCCTCTGGCTACGCCGAAAAAGCGATGGCTTCGCTGATGCAGCTCCATTCAGAGCTGATGGACGAAAAAGAACGCCGCGTTGATCTCTATCGCCGGTTGATGGAGCGCGACCAAGTGGTGGCCGAGTTGCGCGCCTATGTGAAGCTGCTGGAAGCGAAGCTGCCTCCACGGCCTGACCCGGTGACCGGAGCGATGCCGCGGGCTGAAGAGCAGGTTGTCGAGCGCCCGGCGGCCGTTGAACCCTTGCGTGTTGCGACACCGAAGGTGACGGTGCCCACCGCCACCGTGACACCGCGTGCCCCGTCGATTTCTGCTGGCTTCCAACCGGCAATGCGGCCCCCCACGGTGCATGACGCGCGCTTCGACGGCTGGAAGCAGTGGTAGCGCCGGCGTGGGGGCGGAGCATCGTGTTCGCGGTGTGTCTGTGCGCTTCGGCGGCGCAGGCGCAGCGAATGTCGACGCAAGGTTATTCGCTCGAAGGTGAGCCGCGCATCACGGTGCAGGGCGGGTGGCGCATGACGGTGAACGACACGTTCGCCAAAGGCGCGGCGCTGCTTGATCACCCGCAGGAGCGCCCTTCAAACGGCGGGCCCCAAGGCTCTGCGATCTTCGGTTATGGCGTGACTTCGTTTCTCGAGGTGGCGATCGATCTCTTCATTGGCTACGAGCAATTCAAGCTGCGCGACTTCGACGCGATTTCGGCGCTCGCTTACGGCGCGTTGATCGGTGTGCGCCTGCACAAAGTCGATTTTGGTTTTCGCGGTTTTACGCCTTCGATCGGCATTGCGGTTGGGCCCACCTTGGGCTTGGTGAGCTCGAACAGTTTCGACAGCAGCGAGACGCTCGGCACGGCTTACGCGGGCACTGTCGGCCTGGCGTACCGCTTCAACGAGCGCTGGGGCATGCAGCTCGAATACCGCTTCATGATCGCGCGCGCCGCGGTGACCGATCTGCCGAGCATCAGCATCGGTGGAAACTGGCTTTCCGCGGGGGTCACCTTTTTCTTTCCTCAGGAAAAGGAAACTGCTCCCTCGCTCTCATTCTGAGGTATGTCGGCGGGTGCATGGCATCTGACAATAAAAATGAGCTCGAGCGCAGCCTCGACGAGATTCGGCGCGAAGTCATCGAGGCGCGGAACCTGGTCATCAAGACCGACAATCAGGTCAAGAACCTGCAAGCCGACGTGAAGCTGGTTGGCAAACGTCAAGAAGAAGGCCAACGCAAACAGTGGATGAGCTCTGCGGTCGCATATGCGCTCTTCGTTGGCTTGTGCATTGCCGGCACGTTGATGATCACCAACGCCCGCACCGCGGCCGCCGCGCAAGAAAAGGCCCGCTTGGAAAAACAAGTGGCCGACCTCAACGATGCGACCGACAAGATCAAAACCGAAGCCGCGACCCTCGCCGCGCAAGAAAAGGCCGCGATGGACGCTTACCGCATGATGTCGTCGGGCACCGGCACTGACCGCTTGAAAGGTGTCGACGCGCTGGCCAAGGTCGACACCAGCAAGCTGACGCCGTTTATGAAAACGGTGCTCACCGATCGCGCCGCGACCTTGAAAAAAGAGCTCGGTGCCACTGCGCTCGAGAAGGGCCGCACGGCTTTTCGCCGCCAGGAGTTCGCCACAGCGGTTGAAGAGCTGAACCGTTTCATGGCGCTCTCGCCGATTGAAGAAGAGGCGGTTGAAGCGTCGTGGTACCTGGGCGACTCGCTGGTGCAGCTCAAAAAATATGAGCTGGCGATTCCCTATCTGACCCGCTTCATTCAGGGCGATCGCCGCGCCAAGGTGCGCGACTTCGCGATGGCGCTCTTGATTCAGGCCTACGACATGACGGGTCAACGCGACAAAGCGCTTGAAACCGCGCGTGACGCCGCGGCCACGTACCCGGCGAGCGATTTCGCTCCCCAGTTTCGTGGGCGCATGTCTCGTCGCAACACCACTGACGCTGCCGCGGCGCCCGCTCCTGGGGCGGTGCCAGTGCCTGCTCCGGCGGCAGCACCCGCGCGGCCCGGGGGCGCTCCCTGAGCGAGTCGTCTTCGGCTGAATCTCGCTACCGGCCTTTTCGGACCGGCGCTTACGCGTTTTACCTGCTGATCGTCAGTGTCTTTTCGATTCTGCTCGTCGTCAGCGTCGTGAAGTCAGTGCGCTTGATGACTCCGCGCAAGCCTGAGCCGGCGGCCGAGGTGCTTTCGGCCAACCAGTGTGTCGAGCGCACCCAGGCGCTGCTCGATGAGCTCGAGAAGAAGCGGCAAGCGTTGACCCAGGCCGACTCGGTGCGCAGGGTCGATCAAAAGTGGACTCACTTTCGCGTCGAGTGGTTGCAGCGTGAAGGCCAGCTCGAGAGCCAGTGCGACGCACACGCGAAAGATCGAAAGTCGCTGGGGCTTGCCTTTGAGCAACTCGAAAAGCTGATGGACCTTTACACCACCCACGCGGTGCAATTCGCCGGCGAGGTGGGGCCTACCTTCGACGACGTGCGTGAATCGATAAGTCAGGCACGGGCCGGTACCGGCGCTCGCTAAACACGCCGGGCGGGCTTCTTGGCACGCTTCACGCGCGCCGGTGTTTTCTTCACCGTTGCCTTCTTCGCCTTCATCGTTTTGCCAGGCACCGCCGCGTGCGCCTTCGCGGCCCACTGCGCCAGCAATTCGGGGTCATCGTAAAAGCGCTCGGGCACGACGATCCACTCGTGCATCGTCATTGCCTTGCCGCGCCCTTGGTACACCCAGGGGTGGCCTCCCAAGTCAATCAACTCGTCGCGCAGCGGCCCGAGCACCAATTTGAAGATCACCTCATCGTCGGTGACGATGCCCGCGAACATGCCTCCGTTGGGAGCGAAGAACCCATGACCCCCGAACATCTTTCGCGCATTGACCTTGAGCGGCGCGCACGCATCATTCAACAGTTCCAGCGATCGGCTCATCGTTTGCTCCTCGTACGACGAACGTAGCAAACGTGATCGATCATGAAACGGGGCAAGATGCTCGCGCCCGGCGGGGCCCTTCAAAAAGCAGGCAGCACCAAAGCTGCTGTCAACGGCAGTTGGGTCTAAAGCGAACAGGTACCCAGGCAGTCGAGATCGCCGTTTTGGGGGTCGCACCCGTCATCGGGCGTGTCAATGCAAGTATGGCCTGAGGGACAGCGGAACCCACCGATACCGCCGCAGATCTGGGCTTGGCTACCCGCATCGACTGAGCCAGCATCGGGTGACGCTTCGCAGAAGCCGTTGCAATCGGCGCCCCCGTTTTGGGGATCGCAAAAGTCAGAAGGATCATCGACGCAGGTCAGCCCACCAGGGCACTGAAGGCCTGCCAAACCGCCGCAGAACTGCCCATGCCCAGCGTCGGCCACATGGCCACCATCGGGTGTGCCCGCGTCTGCTGCGACGCAGATGCCGCCACAATCGGCGCCACCGTTTTGGGGATCGCAAAAATCAGAAGGATCGTCGACACAAGTCAGCCCAGTTGGGCATTGAAGGCCCGCCAAACCGCCGCAGAACTGTCCATGCCCAGCGTCGGCCACATGGCCACTGTCTGGCGAGTCGCTGGAGACTTTGCAAATACCCATGCAGTCAACGCCGCCGCTCGCCAAGTCGCACCCATCAGAAGGGTCATCGACGCAAATTTGCCCGGTCGGGCACTGCAGCCCCGCCAAGCCACCGCATGCGCCGGCTTCTACTTTGACTGCCGACTGCCTACCAAGCACCGATGTCGTCGGGTCGCAACCCGCGGCGAAGATCGCCGTCAGTGCAAGACAACAAGAGAAAACCGAGACAGTCAGCGTCTTGAAGGTAGAAGCGTTCATACAGCCTTCATTGAACGGCGGCCCGATACCTTACGAAACGATGCGCGTCTCATCGCGCCACCTTGAGCGCCCGCGCTGATTCTGCGGCGGGTGACTGGGGAAAACGCGCCAGCAATTCGTCGATGTCCTGGTTGGCTTGGCCTTCTTGCCCCAACGAAAGCCGACAGCGTGCGCGCCCCAACAGGCCGCGGGGTACGATGCCGTCGTCGTTCGCTCCTAAAAGCGCCGCGGTGAAGTCACCTTCGGCGTCGCCGCAGCGGCCATTTTCGCTTTCGAGCTCGGCGCGCATCAGCAACAGCTCGCGGCCGGCGCGGCCTCCGGGCGCAGTGGCTCCTTCGAGCGCGCCCATCGCTTCGGCCGAACGGCCCAGCGCACGCAGCGCTTCGGCACGCACCCAACGCGCCTCGTTGAGCAAAAGCCCACGCGGGTACTCTGCCTGGTACCGCTCCAAGAGTTCCAGGCTGCGTTCAGGAGTGCGCTCTTGCTTCAATGCGCGCACCGCCTGGGCCATCAGCTCTGCCTCGCGCCGCAATGAATTGTCCACCGCGGTTGGGGCCGGAGCGGGTACAGGTTGAAAAGTGTCGTCGGCAGCCGGTTCGCTCGCGACAGGTGAAATGGCGAGAGCAGGTTCCGGTGTGTGTGGAACCATCATGGCTGGCGTATGGGTTCGTTGCTTGGTGACGATCGGCGGAGCAGGGCGGGGCGCCCGAGGGGCTTCGACCGCCGGAGGGAACGCAGTCGGCTGCAGCACCGGCGACGCCATAGACTCTGGAGCCACCGAGCGCGTTGCCGCCACCGGGGAATGAACAGGTGGCTCGGCCGGCGTGAAGACCGTCAATGCTAAGGCCACGCCCAGAGCGATGATGCCGCCCACGCCGAGAACGACTCCCAGTGTTTTTAGGGCGCCCGACAACGTCATCGTCACTGCGGTAGCGCCCGCCGCGGCGACGAAAGCAGGGGGTGGCGCCGGCACCGGCAGATTTCGCGCGGCGCGAAACAGATTTCCCGCTTGGTTGCCTGCTGGCTGATCGACCCACCGTTGCGGCGTTGGAGTTTTCATAGCTGGCCCGCCTTTTCGAGCTCGCGATGCTGCCGAAGAAACTGTTCTCGGGCACGGTGCAGCCTCACCCATACCGTGCCCACCTTGGTGCCCGTCAGCTCGGCGATTTGTTCACCCGAATAACCTTCGAGCTCGAAGAGCACCAAAACGGTGCGTGACGCTTCATTGAGTCGATCGAGCACCCGGTAACACTGCTCTGCTTGGCGGGCGGTGTGGAGCGCCTCGTCGGGGGCTCGGTGCGCGCTTGGCACTTCGGCTGATGTTTCGTCGAGCGGGGTAAAGAGCCGCTCTTTGAGCCGTTGGTGGCGCCGTCGCGAATTGATCAGATTGCGGGTAATGCTGAACAGCCAGGTTGAGACCTTGGCGCTGTCGGGACGAAACGAAGAGAGACGCCTTTGAGCCACGCAAAAAACCTCGTGGGTAATATCGAGCGCTTCGTCAGGGTTGCCAGTCAGTCGCGTTGCCCAACGGGTGACGTCGCCCGCGTGCTGCCGGTACACCTGATCAAGCGACAATGTCGGCGTGCCGGTCGCCTGCATCACGCTCTCGATGTCCACACTGACGGCTTGATGTCTTGAGGCGAAAAAACCTTTCATGGGCGCGCTCCCGCCCCAATGCCCAAGCCAAAAGTCCAACGCGAGAGCGACCGGGTGCCGTCGACGCCCTCGATGGTGAGTCGCCGCGGCCGCGCCCAGAGCGTGGCATGGGCATCGATGAACAGGTGCCAACGCGAGTGCATGAAAAGCCCGACTCGAAACGAGGCTTTTGCTCCGCCGTCCCAATCGGTCACGGTATTGACGGAATCGAAACCCGTGCCCCAGGCCGAAAAACGTGCCAGCACCCACTGAGGGCTGAACGTCAGCCGCACCGGGCCCAGATCGCCTTTGACCACCGGCCCAAGTTCGCCTCCCAGCCGATACCAGTGCATTTGCCCCGGCCCGAACGCGGCGTCGATCGGGGTGTGCGCGAAAACGCCGGCGTGAAGCCCCAACCAGCCGCCGTGGGGAAACCAGTCGCCCCACAAACCGAAACCCGGGCGTATCGGAGCGGTCAGCTCGAGCCACGCCTGCGCCACCACGCCCACCTCTAAACCCAGTGGAACTGGCGCCGGGGTGACCTTGACGGGCGTGGCCACCTTGTTTTCTGAAAGCGGAGCCTGGCTCGCCCATGCGGCGACAATGACCGCGGCGGCTTTGGCCTTCTCGGCGCAGCTGCCTTGCATGGCGAGAGTGCGGTTGAGCAGCAATGAGCCATCGGGCGCGAGGCAGCGCACTGAAAGAGTGTCTGCCGCTTGCTGAAGCTCGATGTCCGGTGCAGCAGTGCCGGGAAGAATGCGGGCAAACTCAGCTTCTACCTCTCTGACTGTTGGGCACTCGGAGGTCTGCGCGGCCGCGATTGTCAACCAGACTGCCAGCACCATGCCCGCATTGTTGGCACGCCGTCGAACGGGGGATCAATGGACCCCCGCGTAAGGTTTTTATGAACACAGGAAATAAAGCGGCTGCAATTCGTTAACGTTCAACTTCTTAAAGGAGTCTTATGTCTGCCCTTCGCCCCGCAGCCCGCCGTGCGTCTACTCATACTCATACTCACACACCTAAAACCGCTCCTAAAAACACGTCTATTGTTGCCCCCACCCATAAGGCGCTCGTCGACGCCTACCGTTCGATTGTCGAGGAGGCGTTTCGTGGCAACACGGCCGTTCCAATGAACCGTGCCCCCGCCGGGTTGCCCAAGAATGCGAAGGGCGTAGACATCACCCGTAAGGGCACGACTGATCAAAACCGCGTCGTTTACGAGGTGAAGCACAAGCTGTACATGAAGGAAATCGGGTTCGGCGGCTTTGTCCAGTGGTTCAAAGTGGGCGTCGCGCCTCAGTTCTAAAATAACCGCTGGCGTTCAACGCTTTTCAGTCGTCGAGCGAGTGCTTCTTCAAGGTTCTCTCTCGCTCCACGTGATATTTGCATTCCCACTGTGTGTGGCTTAACGATTCGTACTCGTTCAATTGAAGCTCCCTTCCGTGTGGCTCTGAGCGGTCCACGGAGGGGAGTGCTTCAACTCCCGTAATTGTCAAACTTTGGGAGCCACCCCGGCAGAGCCGGGGGATCTCCTAAAAGCATTATGAAAAGACTAGGAGCGATGGCTCAATGCGCGCTCCACGCTGACGTCGACGCTCTGGGCACCTGCGACCGGTGCGGGCGCTTCGCGTGTGGTGTCTGTCTGCAACCGCGCACCACCGAGCGCTTCTGCCCCGAATGCGCCGAGCGCATGGAGCTTCGCCTCGCCGCGTCTGGCCGTGCCCAACTGACGCTGGTGCTCTCGCTAATGTCGCTCAACTGTCTCGTCTTCTTGGTACCCATTGCGCTGACGTTGGCGCTCATCGAACGGCAGGCCATCGCGCGGGGAGAAGCGCCCGAAGGCGGCCGTTCATGGATCAATGCCTCGCTCGCACTGTGCGCGGTCGCAACCGGGCTGTGGTCGCTGGTTGGCTGCTTGATGCTCACCAGCTCCGTCTGAGCCAATTCAAACAGCCACCCGCAACCGCCTGGGCGTTCCCCGGTACTTCCGGGTACGCGGCAATGAAGCCGCCCAGAAATGAAGGCTAACCCATGGAAAACAGCAGCATTATTCCCGTCGCCAACTACCTTTTGTACCTCGCTGTCAGCATCGCCACCACGGCTTGGGTCGCGCGCACGTTGCACAAAAACGGCCGTACCTTCCTCGTCGACGCGTTTGATTCCAACGAGGCGCTCGCCGACAGCGTCAACCGGCTGTTGGTGGTCGGCTTCTACCTCATCAACATTGGCTACGTGTCGCTGGCGATGAAGGTCAACATCCCTCCCGTCGACGTGGCCAGCATGCTCGAATCGCTGACCAGCAAGATCGGTGTGGTGCTCCTCGTGCTCGGCGGCATGCACTTCGGCAATTTGTGGATCTTCAGCAAGATTCGCGCACGCGGTCAGCTCAAGCACCAGCCGCCTCCGGTGCTGCCAACTGAATTCGTGCCCGCGCCTCCTCGCCGCAGCGCCGCGTGAGAACTGGAGTACTGCCATGAGAGACCTCTACCTGCTCTTCGACGAAACGTGCGGCTTGTGCGTGAGCTGCTGGTCGTGGCTGATACGGCAACCCGCGTACGTGCACATCGAGTGCATTCCCAGCGGTGGAACAAAGGCCAAGGAGCTTTTTCCCACCCTGGCTGGCTCGCGGCAGCAGCTCATCGCCATCGACGATCGCGGCGGCGTCTATCGCGGCACCCAAGCGTGGCTGATGTGCCTGTGGGCGCTCACCGAATGGCGTTCGTGGGCGATGCGCTTTTCCAGCCCGCTGCTGATGCCCTTCGCACGCGAGGCCTTCGAGTTGGTCAGCGGCAACCGCAAGCGTATCTCGAAGTGGCTCAAGCTGCAGAGCGACAACGAGCTGGCGCTGTACTTGGCCACCGTGCGCGCCAACCCGGTACCGCAGCGCTGTGAGGTCGCGCCTTGAGGGCGAGTGGCGACCGCTAGCGTGGTATGACGCTCAAGCTATGCTCAGGCTGCTGCGGCTCATCTATTGTCGGTGAGCGACGCGGGGCAGCACCGCCTCAAGGTGGGCTCCGTTTCGATGGAGCGCCGGGTGGTACAGGAAGGGCACCACCCACGCCCCTTGCAGCTGAAAGAAAAACAAAAGCAGTTTTGGGTGGGGGTCGGAGCAGCCGAGGAATGCAGTTCGAAATTTTGGGCCCGACGATGGGAATGGCGGTGGCGGTTTGCCTCAGCGGTATTCCCAGGTCTCTCCTGAGAGGAAGCCTCCGTATACGACAAGGCGTCCACGAAGTGGGTCGAACGCCATGCCGAGCGAGACCGCTCCGGTCGGGCTGGGCGTGGCTTGCTTCGACCAGACGCTGCCGTTCCATTCCCACGTTTCGTTGACGCTGGTGTTGCTCACGAAGCCGCCCACCATCACCGTGCGCTGACGCAGCGGGTGAAAGGCCATGCCATGCTGAAAGCGCGGCGCAGGGCCGTTGACGGTTTGTACCTGCGTCCACGACGTACCATCCCATTCCCACGTGTCGTTGAGCGGAGTCTCTGCTGCGCCCATGCCACCGAAGACGACGACACGTGAGCGAACCGAGTCGTACGCCATACCGTGCGAATATCTGCCCGGGGGCCCCGCTGACACGCGTTGAGTCCAGTCGGTGCCGTCCCATTCCCAGGTGTCGTTGTAATACGTCGACCCCCACTTTCCTCCGAACATCACCACCCGCGCTCGCGCCGAGTCGTAAACCATGGTGTGCGCATGGCGATAGCCAGGCACCGTCGCTGGCGACAGCTTCTTCCAACTCGTACCGTCCCATTCCCAGGTGTCATTGAAGAACGACACGCTGCCCAGGCCGCCGAAAAGCACGATGCGTTGGCGCGCGGCGTCGTAGGCCATCGCGTGCTCATACCGAGCGTAGGCTCCATTGCTGTTGAGCTGAGTCCACTGAGTGCCGTCGTACGACCAGGTGTCAGAAAAAGTGGGCCCCTCTCGGCCGCCGAACATCACCGTGCGCTGGCGGGCCTCGTCGTAGGCGAGCGCCAGGCCCGCACGATCGGGCGGCCCGGCATGAATGCGCCTTGTCCATACCGAGCCATCCCATTCCCAAGTCTCGCCCATGAGGTCGAAGCTTTTTCGCCCGGCGATGAGCACGGTTCGGGCACGAAGCGGGTCGAATACCAGGGCATGGTCTTCGCGCAAGCCAGGCCCGGTGGTGGCGCGCAGCGACCAGGCGGCGCCGTCCCATTCCCAAGTCTCGGCGTTGGCATCGAAGTTCTCAGCCCCTCCATAGAGAACGATGCGCCCTCGGCCCGAGTCCCACGTCATCGCATGACCTCGCCGCACTGAAGGCGTGGGGCCCGGCGGCATCAGCTGAGACCACGTGGTGCCATTCCACGTCCAGGTGTCGCCGTGGTACCCCTGGTCGGAGCTGCCTCCGAACAAAAGCGTCTGCTGACGAAGGGGGTCATAGCTCAAGGTGTGGCCTGATCGCGCGCCGGGCCCGGTCGAGGTACGGAGCAGCCACGCCGTGCCGTCCCATTCCCACGTGTCACCATAAATGGTGGAACCCGCGGCGTAGCCTCCGTGCAAGACGACCCGTTGCCTGGCGCTGTCGTAAGCCATGGCGTGATCAGCACGCGGGCTTGGTCCGGTAGAGGCCACCTTCGACCAGCGGTTCCCGTCCCATTCCCAAGTGTCACCGAGAAAGGTCGACTGGCTTCGACCGCCGAAGAGAACGACGCGTTGGCGGGCGGCGTCGTACACCATCACGCTTAGCGTACGCGCGTCGGGGCCCGGTACTTTTCGCTCTGTCCATGTCGAGCCGTTCCATTCCCAGGTGTCTGAGAGCTCCTGGTTGGCGACGTTGGTGCCCCCAAAGAGCACGATGCGCTGACGAGCGTCGTCCCATGTCGCGGCTGGCTTCGAGCGAGGGCTCAGCATCGCGAGCGACCACTGACCGCCTCCATCGTAGACACCTGCGTCAAGTCCAGCGTCAATGGGCCCTGAATCAGGTGGGCCGGCATCGGCTGGCCCTCCATCATGCGAAGGCCCCGCGTCGACCTGCCCGGCATCGTCGGTGCCAGCATCAGTAGCGCCAGAATCCGTGCCTGCATCTTCCAGCGACGGGAGCTCCTCCCGGCCGCACTGGCAGGCAAAAATCAACGAGAGAGCAAAAGAGAGCGTGAGGGCGCGGCGGCTGTTCATGGTGTCCTCGAAGTAGCGTTCCTTTACCCTGTGACGCCTCGAGCGCCCCGCCGTTGCAGCACGGTCGCCTGGCGAGGTAGGGCGCCCGCGGGGCCATCGCGGAATGTCGACTCTTACGGTTGGAAGAGGGCAGGTACGTGTACGCGCCCAGGAAGGGCGTCAGCCGCAACGTCACCGCCGAGGAATGCCGGTGGGGCGCGTTCACGACCGCAGGGTATGCGACGCGTCATTTTGTTCAGCTACCGCTGGCCGTTGCCAGCAATCGCTGAACCCGTGGAACCTTCGTGCCGTTCAGCATCACAGCCTCAAGTTGCTTCGAGTACTTTTGGGTGAACGTTTTCCAACCGAGTGTCTTTGTGCCCCGGTCATCTTCAATCTCGACGAGGTCGGCCTGACCAACGAGCAGATCTTCGTGCAGGCTGAGGTCGACATGCACGGTGGTTCGGCCTTTGGGGTCGATGTCCACGGTGGTCGGCGTTCCCCCTTTGAAGTCTGTGGGAGGGTCTGGGGCGCCGACGAGGCTCATCGCAGTCGCGTCCTCTTCGGTCGGAAAATCCTTGAGAATGTCGAGCGCCATTCGGGTCTCGATGAACTCACCGAGCTTCACCACTTCGGCCACCTCTGAGGGGAAACGGCCATTCCAAGGCTTCCACTGGCCGTCAGCGAATAGCAGCGGCGCTGACTGGAGCACACCGTCGTCGAGCGAGGTATCGATTAGCGGCTTCAACCGAGTCGCGGCCACCCGAATCGACGCGGGTGACGAGGCGTCAGCAAGTGCAATCGCGCCGTCGGTTGGCGCCAACGCCACCAGACTTGCTGGTCCGAGGCTGCGCAGAAAAGCAGCCGACGCCAACACCGTTGAGGCAGAAACAGGGGAGCCTTTCTTGGTGTGAATTACCCAGGCTCCCGGCGCGACCTTCTCTACCGATTCTTTCGGCAGTCGCGGAGTTTCATTCGCCAGGTCATTTGCCGTTGAAGGGCTGGTATCGGCGCACCACCGGTCGTCGGCCATGACCATTACCGGAAGTCCTAGGATCGTTGGCGCTGGAAGAGGCGCGACGTCGCGCGGCGCGTTAGCGCGGCGAAGGGAGCGAAAAAGATCTCCGAGCAAGAACCCTTGAGGCTCGAGGTAAAGGCGGCGTGCGCTTGAGGCACAGTGACGCTCGACCGAGGCCTCGAGCGAAGCTTTTGCCTCGAAGAGCGCCTTTCTCATTTCGGCTCGATTCTCTA
>JAIBBR010000062.1 GCA_019694575.1 Myxococcaceae bacterium | reverse complement strand
GTTAGGGTCTGCCTTGACCCTCGAGATTCCCCAAGGCGCCGTGAGTCGACGCACTTTGGTGACGGTGAGCGAGGTTTCAGCGGCCCGCAACGAGCGAGAATTTGAGCTCGAACCGCACGATTTGCAGTTGCAGGTTCCCGCTCAGCTGATTGTCGATGCTTCTTCAGAAATGGAGCTCAGCCATCGAGAGAATGAGCGAGACGTTCGCGTTGAAAACCAGGTGCACGAAGCCAACCACTTGCGTGCTGAACTTCACCATTTGGGTCGAATCAAGTTGCACCCAGCGCACGCCGATGACGACCCTCAAACGCATGACGCCGCAGAGCTCGACGGAGGTAGCCATGGCGACGGCGGCGTTGATGGGGGAACCCTTGAAGGTGACACCTGCTGGGACGGCACGTCATTGCCCAGGCCTGCCTTAGAGCCCACGCCGACTGCCAGCGTCGCCGACAAGTTTTCAGCCTGGCAGAAGGCGATGAACGAATACCAAGTGGCCGCCGCGGCGTTCAGCGCCGCCGCGAAGGAGCACGCCGACGCTTACAACGCAGCTGCCCAACCAGTGGCCGGCAAGTCTTGCCACCAAAACGCCGACTGCGACACGGGTTCACTCGATTTTCCCGGAGCGTGCCGCGTTTATTACGAAGTGGGGCAGTGCGTGGTTCAAGACAACAACCCGATTGGCTCTGGCCCTGCTGCTCCCGCGCAGCCTGACCTTTCGTGTGCTGATTTCACGTGCAGTGATTCGAGCTATCAGTGCGAGCAAGAAGCTTCGACCCAGGGCATTGCCTGCATTCTGCAGCGCTGTGGCCGTCATGGTGGGGGCGGCAAATAGGCCGTTAACGGCCTACGGGGCGAAGCATGTCGTTACGGTGAATGCTCTTTCCGCTCCCACGAAACGCGCGCCACCGCACGAAGCGCTCGAATTCAAGGGTGAAAGATTTCGCGCTCACGCCGGTGGCTTCGGTGAAAGCGGCGTCGAAGTGGAGGCCTCGGCCCATTGCGTCGAGCAGTGTCTGTACCTTCGCGGTGCCGTAGCGCATCACCAGAAAAGAAAAGGCGTGGTGCGCAGCCCCGTAAACGATGTCGCTTTCGTGTTGGTAAAGATCTTCGGGCGAGTCGATGGGGTCGCCGCGTTTTTCATTGAGAAAATGAGAGAGCTCTTCGAGGGCAGGCCAACGGTAGGCCTGCCCAGCGGTCCATGTGGCCATGCCTTCGCGAAACCACAACGGTACGTCTTTCTGTGCCCACGTTTCGGGCGTGCCAATGCGCTGGTACATCGCGCAATGCGTCAGCTCGTGGGTGAGCAGCTCAATGACTTCGGCGTCGGGCGTTGCGCGCGTGCTCCAGGTGCGTGGAGACTGTAGGTAGATTTCACCGTAACGTGCCCACGCTTTGAGCCAGTCATAACCATGGCGCCCGACGGCTGACTCCAAATCTTCGTGCGAGGGCAGCAAGTAAATGGTGATGGGTGCCTTCAACGGGCCCCACTGGGCCACCGTGGGCAAGGCTTTCTCGATGGCGTTGACGAGCTGCGTTTGCGTGGTGTCATCGACCGGCGCGTATTGAATGACGAATGTGCCTTGAAGCGCGGCCACCGGGCGCTGCTGCTTCAAGGCAGAAAGCGGCGAGACGCAGGCGGGCGCCAACAACAGCCAACAAGGCCAAAGCCATTTCACGTGTGGTTATGCCTCCAAGAGTTGCAGCACCCAGCGCCCGACGTCAGAGAGATTTTCTAGCCCTCGCGGCAGCTTGGGTCCAAAAGATAGCAGCGCCACGCGAGCCAAGGTGTGCGTGCGTTGGCTCAAGTCTTCGACGTTGCCGTGATCGCTGACGATCAGCACCTGCGTGTCGGGCGGCTGTTGCGCCACCACCGCGCGCGCGAAACCATCGAACGTTTTTAGTGCCCACCGCGCTTCTTCGAAGTCTTGGGCGTGGCCCGCTTCGTCGGCGAAGTAGTGCTCGAAGAAGGTGAAGTCTTGCGCCAGGTTCCAGAAGACCGCCGCCGCCTCTTTTGCGGAGCGCAAAGGCGTGTCGAAGCCACGCGCAGCTGACTTTCGGCCGTCGATGTCGGGCGTGAGTGCCCGGCCTTGGTGCACGTGCTGCAGGGTACGAAAGGGCACCTGCCCCGCGGCGAAGGCGAGCGTGCTGGCCGAAGGCCGAAGCTTTCTTTTCCACCGCGCGGCCAAAGCAGGCGCGACATGGCCTTGGGTGTCATCAGCCAGGAGCCCGAGCATATTGAGGTACGGCAGGGGAAAACCGTTGGCGAAGGTGGCTGACCGGTTCGCGGCGTGTAACCGTTTGACAATGGAGTGCTCCGCCAACAGCGTGCGTAACTCAGCATTGGGAAAACCCAGTATGTGCCGGCCGATTTCGGCGGGAGCGGGGCGCCCGGTGAGTATCGCGGTTTGGTTGCTCGCCGACTGAGGGCGGCCTTTGACACCGAAGCAGGTGTCGAGGGGTGTCAGCGTACCGCCTGACGGTAGCGCGGTGCCGGTGCCGTCAGTGAATTGCGAAAGCAGATAACTGTCGCGCGCGAGTGGGTTGCGCGTGGGGTCGCGTTCGCCAATGCCGACTCCGTCTGTGAAGAGCAGCGCCACGCGCATGCCACGGGCCCCTATGCCGGAGTCAATTTGCCCATGACCACCGCGCGCTTGGCTCCGGTGGCTTGGGGAATGTTCTGCGCTCGGCCGTTGATGAACTCGGCGGCCAAAATCGCGAAGCAAGCCGCTTCTTTGGCCCCTTCGGGAAAGCCCAAATTGTCGACCGTCGCCACGCGCAGCGGTGCGAGCCGGCTCGCCAGGCCATGGCGAAGCACGGGGTTTCGGCTGCCTCCCCCCGACAGATAAATGCCGTCGAGCTCGTATTTGGGCAGCACCCAACGCTCATACGCCTGCGCAGTGGCTTCGATGGTGAACGCGGTGGCGGTCGCGATCAAGTCGTTGGGTTTTTTCTGGTAACGGCGCCACAGTGAGTCAGCCAATGCGTCGCCGAATTGTTCGCGGCCCGCGCTGCGGGGCGGTTTGCGTTTGAAAAAGGGGTGCTGCCCTAACGCGCGGAGCAGGCCGGGTATCGGCTTGCCCGCCATTGCCATGCGCCCATCGCGATCGTACGCCTTCTTGCCGTGGGTGGCGCGGCGCACCAGCGCGTCGATCAACATGTTGCCGGGGCCGGTGTCGAACGCGAGCGTGTCTTCGAGCTTGTCGCTCACCACCGACACGTTGGCGATGCCTCCAATGTTTTGCAGCGCACGCACCCGGCCTGGCCGGCGAAAGAGCACCCAGTCGGCGTAGGGAACGAGCGGGGCGCCCTGGCCGCCCGCCGCCACGTCGCGGGTTCGAAAGTCTGAGACCACCGGCACGCCGGTGCGCTCGGCGATCACGCTCGCTTCGCTGATCTGCAGCGTCGCGCCGGCTTGGTGCGCCATGGTTTGCCCGTGCGAGCCGATCACGTCGACGTCAGAGGGGTTGAGCCCCGCCATGCCCATCGCCGCCAAGGCGGCTTGCGCAAACAGCTCGCCCAACTCGAAGTTGAGCTTGCAGAGCTCGTCAATGGTGGTGGCCGAAATCACCCGCTGCGCAAAGCGCTTGGTGAAGGGCAGCGTGACGTGGCTGAGCAACCAGAACTCGAGGTGCTCGCCGCTGCCGTTGATACGGCAAGCCACCGCTTCCATCGCGTCGACGCTGGTACCAGAAATCAAACCGACGACGTTCATTGCCTGCTCGGAGCTCATCGCGAACCTCGCCTCGGGCGTGTTGCGGTGAGCGCCGCCTCAACCTGGTAACGGGTAGACATGAGCAGTGCACGGGCTTGCGCGAGGGGCAAACCGGTGAGTCGGCTCACCATGCGTTCGGCACGTCGCTTCAATTTTTGATTCTTCGGCTGCACGCCGATCATTTCGCCTTGTCGCACGCGCCCGAGCAAAAAGAACGCGCCGGTGGTGAGTGCGTTCAGCACCAACTTGGTCGCCGTGCCCGCCTTGAGCCGGGTGGAGCCGGCCAACACTTCGGCGCCCGTCGACAGCGCGATCGCCACGGTGGGCCGAGGTATTTTCGCGGCTGAAGGGTTGCAAGTGACGAACACCGTGTGCGCGCCTTTTTGGCGGGCGACGGCCAAGGCCGCCAATACGTAAGGGGTGCGGCCCGAAGCGGTGATGCCACACACCACATCGCGCGCGCTTAGTTTCAAGGGCTTCAGATCGCGCTGCGCTGCACGTGAATCGTCTTCTGCGCCTTCGATCGATTGCCGCAGCGCTCGTTCGCCGCCGGCGATGAGGCCGATCACTTGCCGCTGAGCGCTGCCGAACGTGGGTGGGCATTCTGACGCATCGAGCACGCCCAAGCGGCCACTCGTTCCTGCTCCGACATAAATGAGCCGCCCACCTTGCGAAAACGCCTTGGCAATCAGCTTTGTCGCTCGCACCAACGCCGCGTTGGCGTGGGCGACCGCGGCCGCCGCCCGTGCATTTTCTGCGTGCATTGCGCCAAAAAAGTCGACCAACGAAGGCGCTCGCTGTTGGCTCAAGCGAGGGTGCACCGCCTCGGTTGGGCTCGAAGGGTGAGCGCTCATCGTCGCTTCAGCGGGTCATTCTTCTTGGCGTTCTGTTGCACCAGGTCAGCGGCGCGCACCGCAGCGAGCACTTCGCCTTCGAAGCCCAAGCCAGGCAGCACCTCGCGGCTGGCGAGGAACACGTGTTTCACGGGAGAGCGCGTGGGCAAGCCGACCACCGACGGCCATTCGCTTTCTTCGAATGACAGGCGAGGGTGCGGCAGTAAGCGGCTGCCGCGCACTCCTGACGCATGCACATAAGGCACTGATTCGAACAATCGCATTTCTTTCGCGAAGGGCATCAGCCTCTCGAGCTCTTCACCCAATCGCGCCGCGAGGTTGAGCAAGTGTGCTTCGCCCAATTCACGGGTCGCCGCGGGAACGAATGCGCTGCCGCTCACCACTTTCACCGCGGGTTCGATGTCGGTGGCGCCCGCTTTCCGCGCGGGAAAAACCTGAACCAACATTTCGGGCAGCTCGGGGTCTAGCGGTTGCAGCATCAAGCACTCGCCCATGCCGCGAGGCAAGGCGCGCTCGGGCAACACCCAGTTCACCGTGAAGAGCAGCTCCTTTACCTGCACGCCGTCGAGCAAGTCAGACAGCGCACGGTGGCGCTTCTTGTCGGCGATCAACCGGCGCAGTGCCGCCGCATCGGTCGCGCCGATCACCGCCGAGGTTTTGTAGATCTTGTCGTTGCCGACCAACTTCAAGCCGATGGCGTCGCCGCCTTCGAATGTCATCGCTTCGGCCACCGCGGTGTCTTCGTTGGCGAGCACGTCGCCGCCGAGCTCGGCCATGCGCTTCAAGAACATTTCGCGCAAGCCTTCGCGGCCCCCGGGGTAAATGTGCGGCCCGGCCAGCCACTGCCCCAGCGGGCGCGACGCGGCGACGCCTTGAGGGTCAGCCGAGGTGTGGGTGAAGGGCGCCAGGCCTGTGAGCAGTTTCGTGGCCGGGTGATGGGGGCTGGGCAGCGCCGATTCGGCCAGCTTCGGGTAGCGCGCCAAGGTGCGCTTGAAGCGGTAGCGATCAATCATGCCGTCGGGGTCGAAATCAGAATTCTCTTTAAAGAATGGGGCCGTCTCTTCAACGTAGCTCACCAACTTACGCCACGACTCGTTGAACCCCGTGCTGTCTTGGGGGAACGCGCGCGCCAATTCTTTCGCGCGTTTTGCTTCGTCGGTGTCGCAGTCAAAACGCATGCGCGGCAAGATCGCCTGCAACGTACCCGCGACGGGGCGGCTGGCGCGGTGAAAAGCAGCCACCAGCCCCAACTCGTCGAGCACCGGCTCCAACCCCACCAAGGTCTTCAGCGGAGGTAGCAAAAACGGTGCATACGGCAGCAAGTAACCTTCGTGCAGGTAACCGTTGCCAGTGCCGTCGTGCTCCAAAAACAAGACATGCAGACCACGACGGGCGAGCAATGCGCCGGCAATGGCGCCCGAAAGCTGGCCGCCCACAATCACTGCGTCGTAGACATGCCGCGAAGGTGTCGCGGTCGTGCGTTTGGGTGCAACAGCGACCACTAGAAAGCCCCCTGTGTCATCACCCGGCGACCTTGAATCGAAAATGGTTCTGCCGCGAGCTTACTCACCACCGCCGGGTACAGCCGATGCTCTTGGTGATGAATGCGTTCAGCCAGCTTGTTTTCGTCGTCACCGTCGAGCACTGGCACCGCCGTCTGCGCGATGATCGGCCCGGTGTCGGTGCCTTCGTCGACAAAGTGTACCGTACAACCGGTGACCTTGACGCCCGCTTCAAGCGCCTGGCGAATGGCATGCATGCCGGGAAAAGCCGGCAGCAGCGAAGGGTGAATGTTCAATACTTGGTTGGGAAAAGCCTGCAAGAAACCCGGCGTGAGCAGCCGCATGTAACCCGCAAGACAGACCAGATCGATGCGGTGCTTATGGAGCAGGCCCACCAATTGCGCGTCGTACGCTGTGCGATCAGTGACGCCTTTCGAAGGCAGCAGCTCGGTGGCGACGCCGGCTTGCTGCGCCCGCGCGAGCGCTTTCGCGCCCGGCACGTTGCAGATCGTCACCGCCACTTGCACCGAAGAGCCTTCACGGTTGAGTGCGTCGATCAACGCCTGCAGGTTGGTGCCATTGCCAGACGCCAACACGCCCACGCGCGTCACGGCAGAATCACCGCTTCAGCTTCGGCGCCCGACGGAGCCGTTTCGACCAAGCCCACTTCCCAAGCGGCGACACCCCGTTGGTGCAGTTGCCGCAGCGCGGTACCTGCGCTCATCGACGAGACCACGGCGATTAACCCCAAGCCCATGTTGAATGTCGAAAACATTTCGTCGCGCGCCACGTCGCCCGCTTGGCCGAGAAAATCGAACAGCGGAGAACGCTGCCATGTTTTCTCTGACAACACCGCGCGCACGCCTTTGGGCAAGCAGCGGGGCAAGTTGCCGGGAATGCCGCTGCCGGTAATGTGCGCCAGGCCTTTCACTTCAATCTGGCTGAGCAGCGCGAGCACCTCTTTTACGTAAATGCGCGTGGGCGTGAGCATTGTCTCGCCCAAAGTGTGCGGCAGACCGGGAACCAACATGCTCCAGTCGAATTTTTGGTCGTCGATGATTTTGCGCGCCAGCGAGTAGCCGTTGGAATGCAGGCCGCTCGAGCCCAGGCCGATCAACACGTCGCCGGGGCGAACTGATTTGCCGTCGATGATTGCGCGGCGCTCGACCACGCCCACGCAGAAACCTGCGAGCTCATAGTCACCCAGTTTGTAGAAGCCCGGCACTTCAGCGGTTTCGCCACCCAGCAACGTGCAACCGGCGATTTCACAACCGCGTGCAATGCCGGCGATCACTTGCTCGGCGCTGTCGACGTTGAGCTTCGAGGTGGCGAAATAGTCTAAGAAAAAAAGCGGCTCGGCGCCGCAGGTGAGCACGTCGTTCACGCTCATGGCCACCAGGTCGATGCCCACCGTGTCGTGCCGGTTGAGCTCGAAGGCGATTTTCAGCTTGGTGCCCACGCCGTCGGTGCCCGAAACCAACACCGGTTCTTTGTACTTGTTGGGAGGCAGCGCGAAGAGCCCACCAAAACCACCCACGCCCGACAGCACTTCGTTGCGTTTGGTGCGCGCGGCATGCGGCTTGATGCGCTCGACGAGCGCATCGCCCGCGTCGATGTCGACTCCGGCGCTCTTGTAAGTCGTTCCCAAGGTGACTTGCGCTTCTAGCCCAGAACACGCGGTAGAACTCACATGTTTGTGCGCGGTATACCTGCGTTCATGTCTGGCTCCGCCGAACCTCACGCCACGCTGCAAGCGCTCGAGAGCGCACTCGCGCAGATTCTGAAGTCGCCGAAAGACGGTGGCGTGGTGCGCTTGATTGCGCGGCGCCCAGACGTCGGCGAGCGCGAGGTGGTGGAGGAAGCGACCCTCGATGTCCAACAGGGCTTGGTGGGCGATAATTGGAAGACGCGGGGCGCTAAATCTACGCCTCATAAGGCTCCACACCCGTTGAAGCAGGTTAATTTGATGAACGCGAGGGTCGTGCAGGCCGTGGCGCTGACCCGAGAGCGCTGGGCGTTGGCCGGCGATCAGCTCTACGTCGATATGGACTTGTCAGAGGCCAATCTGCCCGTGGGAACACGGCTGGAGATCGGCAGCGCGGTGTTGGAGATCACCCCACCGCTCCATCTCGGTTGCGGCAAGTTCGCGGCGCGTTTCGGCGCTGACGCGATCAAGTTCGTCAACACACCTGAACACAGGCCACTGCGTTTTCGTGGCGTGCACACCCAAGTCATTCAGGGCGGCGTCGTGCGCGAAGGCGATCGGGTGATGGTGCTCCGCACCTCCGCGCCATAATTGCGCCCGCTGACTTCTTCTTGGGGCGGCTTTCGTTTGCGCTTACAGTTCGCGCATTGCCCATGGGGTTTCTTTCCACTCGTCGCTACGAGCTGCTTGCGCTGGCGATCGCCATTGTCTGCGCCGCGCTCCATATTTACGTCGATTCACAGCCCACCATTGGCCTTCCCCTCGGCCCCGCGCAAACCTCGGCGATGGCCGCGTTGGTACGTGGCATTCAGCAGCTCGAAGGCCGGGCGATGGATCTCAAGTTTCGTTTCCGAGGCAAGCGACCTCCGCACCCCGACGTGGTGGTCGTCGCCATCGATGAGAAGAGCGCGCAGAAACATGGGCTGTGGCCTTGGCCGCGTGATGTCTTCGCCAAAGGCATCGAGTCATTGGTGAAAGGTGAGCCCGCGGCGATTGGTCTTGATATTTCATTCACCGACGCGGTGGCCAGCGAGGGCGACCGCTATAAAAATATTTTAGAAGGCTTCGACGCGGCCAATGCGGGGCAGACGCTGACACCCGCGCAACAAGCGTTTCGCGCCAGCTTGCTGAAGCAAGGTGCCCAGTCACCCGACGATGCGCTGGAAAAAGCGTTTCGTGAAGCCGGCAAGCGCTTGGTGCAGGGCACGTTCGCGTACGGCGAGAGCGAAGTGAAAGATTTTTCACCCGAGAAGCAGGCCGAGTACGAAGACATTTTGAAGAGCGAAGTCATTACCACCCGCGCAGGCCCTGGCGGCTCGGTCATTGAGCTGCCGCTCGACAAATTGGCCAGCTTCACCATGCTCTCGGCGCAAACGCCGCTGCGCAGGCTCACCGGCACGGGCACACACATTGCGCACGTCAACACCACGCCTGACGTCGACGGCACGATTCGCCGCGTGCCGCTGCTGATCAAATTGGAGAAGCCGAAAGGTTTCCTCCCCAGCTTGAGCATCGCCACGGCGGCCACCGCTTTGGATGCGAAGATCGAGCCGCTGGTCGACGAGGGCCTGAGCGTAGTGGGCGCGCGGTTGCGCAAGGCTTCGGGCGCTCCGATCGACGTGCCGTATCAAGGCAACGAAGCGGCGGCGCTGATCAACCACGTCGGCCCCGGAGACGTCTTCCAGCGCCTGAGCATGGGCGACTTCATCGACGGCACGGCTGACGTGAGCGCGGTCAAGGGCAAGACCGTGTTGATCGGCGTGACGTTGACCGGCAGCGCGGGTGACCAGCGCATGACGCCGTTTAAAGAGCTCGAGCCCGGCATTTTCACCCACGCCTCGATGGTGTCGAACATTCTCTCGCAAGAGTTTCTCACCCGGCCGAGCGCCACGGTGCTGGTCGAGTCGCTGGCGATCCTCCTCATCGCGCTTTTACTGGCACGGCTGATTCCCCGCTTGGCGTCGTTCTCGCTCAAGCTGCTGGTGATTTTCGTGATCGTCTCGGCCTGGTTGGGCTTGAGCGAGATGCTCTTCACCCGCGGCATTCAGCTCGCCACGATGATGCCGCTGCTCAACGTGCTCGGCGTCTCCTTTGGCCTCATTTTCCTCGGTTACCTCTCGGTCGATCGCGAGAAGCTGAAGCTGCGCTCCACCTTCACCAAATATTTGGGCGAAGACGTGATGGAAGAAGCGCTCAAAAACCCCGACAAGCTGAACCGCGGAGAAAAGCGCGAGATGTCGGTGCTCTTTAGCGACATTCGCGGCTTCACCACGTTGTCCGAGCGCATGGTGCCCGAGAAGCTGGCCGACTTCATCAAAGAATATCTCTCGCCGATGACGCAGATCGTCTTCGAAGAGAAGGGCACGCTCGACAAGTACATCGGCGACGCGGTGATGGCGTTTTGGAACGCTCCGTTAGATCAGCCTGACCACGCGGTGCGCGCCGGCCGCGCGGCGCTCGCGATGCTGAAAAAGCTCGAAACGCTGAAGCTGAAATGGCGCGCCGACAATTTGCCTGAGTTCGATATTGGCATCGGCATCAATTCAGGCCCGATGATCGTCGGCAACATGGGCTCTGACGTGCGCGTCGATTACACGGTGATGGGCGACGCAGTGAACTTGGCCTCGCGCCTCGAAGGCACCAACAAAGAATACGAGACGCGCATCATCATTTCTGAGGGCACCTACGAGCAGGTAAAGAGCCAACTCATCTGCCGCATTCTGGGAGCGGTGCGCGTCAAAGGTAAGCGCAAGCCGGTGAAGATTTATGAGCTGCGTGGCGTGGGGCAGGCGCAGGGAGTCGAGGCCGAGGCGATCGCCAAGTTCGAAGCGGCGCTACAGGCTTATACAGAGCAGAAATTCGATGAGGCGGGCGTGCTTTGGGAGCAAGTGTTGCTGTTGTGGAAAGACGACGCGCCAACCCGCCGATATTTGGACGAAGTGGCCGCGTTCAAAGCAAACCCACCCGGGCCGACATGGGACGGCGTGTACACCGCGACTTCGAAATAGTTGCAACGGGCTGCTACAGGAAAAACGTCAGTAATTGACGGCACCTCAAAGGCTTAGTCTAACTGTCTACTCACCAAACCGATGGGCGCCGAAGAAACACTCTTTCAACGATTCGGTAAGGAGCTCCCCAAGGGCACGGTGCTTTTCCGCGAGGGAGAGCCCGGTAAGGAAATGTTCGTCTTGCAAGCAGGCAAGGTGGCCATCTCGAAAAAAGTACGTGACGTCGAAAAGGTGCTCGCGGTTTTGGGGCCCGGCGAATTTTTCGGCGAGATGGCGATCATTTCGAACAAGCCGCGCAATGCGTCGGCGACCGTCGAAGAAGACGCGAAGCTGCTGCTCATCGACCCCAAGACTTTCGAAGGCATGATTCGCGGCAATTCTGAAATTGCCGTGCGCATGATCAAGAAGCTCGCCGAGCGGCTCTCAGACGCTGACGCGCAAATTGAAAATTTGTTGTTGTCAGACCCTTCAAGCCGGGTGATTCATCACGTTTTGCACGTCTGCCAAACGCGGGGGCGGCCAGGCGAAGAAGGCATAGAAATCGATTTTCCCACGCGTGACTTACCGCGCGAATTGGGAGTGGGCGAGCCGGCGATTCGCTACATGTTGAGCCGGCTGGAGCGCTCGGGGTTGATCGACGTGGCGGGCGAACGGTTGACCGTTCGTGACACCGCGCGCTTGTTCGATTTTCTGCGGTACCTCGAAATGAAGTGGAAGTTCGGAGACCTCTGACTTGAAGCTCAAAGTGCTCGGTTGCCACGGAGGAGAGCTTCCGGACTGCCGGTCGACCTGCTTTTTGATCGACGACACGCTCGCCATCGACGCAGGAGCGCTCACCAGCACCCTGGCGCTCGAAGCGTTGACCCGCGTCGACGACATTTTACTGACCCACAGCCATTTCGATCACGTCAAAGACTTGCCGCTGCTCACTGACGTGATCGTCGGCCGCCGCAAAAAACCGGTCACGCTGCACAGCCATAAACACTGCATCGACACGTTGAAGAAGCACATGTTCAACGACGTGTTGTGGCCCGATTTCACCGGCATTCCCACCCAGAAGAAGCCGACCTTGAAGCTGCGCTCGTTCAAGGCGGGGGCGACGGTAAAGGTGGGTAAGTACACGGTGAAAAGCGTGCTGGTGACGCACCCGGTGGCGTCGTGCGGTTATGTGATCAGCGACGGCAAAACGTCGCTGGCGATCAGCGGCGACACGGGCCCCACCGTGAAATTGTGGAAGCTTTTGAATCAACAGCAGGGTTTGAAGGTGCTTTTGCTCGAGACCAGCTTTCCCGATGAGCTGCAAGACTTGGCCGATATTTCAGGCCACCTGACACCGCGCACCTTGGCGGGCGAGCTGAAGAAGTTCGATCAGCGCGAGTGCCAGGTCATGCTGTATCACTTGAAACCTCCCTTCGTGGACCAGCTGAAGCACGAGGTGGCGCATTTGCCGGTGCGCGTTCTCGAGCTGAACGACACCTTTGAGTTCTAAGAAGCCCGTGATTCGAGAAGAAGCGTCGGAGCCCTCCTGCTTGGTGGTGGGCATTGCCGGAGGCACTGCTTCAGGCAAAACGACGGTCGCGCGCAAGATTCACGAAGCGCTCTCGCCGTCGCGCGTGGCCTTCGTTGATCAAGACGCCTACTACCGCGACTTGAAGCACCTCACGCTCGATGAGCGGCGAGAAGTGAACTTCGATCACCCCGACGCATTCGACACCGAGCTGCTCGTCACGCACTTGCGCAAGTTGAAGAGCGGGCAGGCGATTGCGAAGCCAGTGTATGACTTTGTGACGTCAACCCGCGGCAAGCGCACCACACCGGTGAAGCCCGCAGAGATCATTCTCATCGAAGGCATCATGGTGCTCCACACCGAGGCCATTCGCCGCGAGTTAGACCTTAAAATTTTCGTCGAAACTGAAGATGACGTGCGCATCATTCGCCGTTTGACGCGCGACATTAAAGAGCGGGGTCGCGACTTTGATCACGTGGTGACTCAATATTTTCGGCATGTTCGGCCCATGCACATGGGTTTTGTCGAGCCTTCGAAGCGTTACGCAGACATCATCGTGCCGCATGGTGGCAACAACGATACGGCGATCGAAATGCTGGTCGGGGCTTTGCGCGCGCGCCGACATCGTATGAAATAGGAGTGCTGGACCCAAAGGGTGCTGGAGTTTCTGGTTTCGCTGAGGCATGTCACCGAAGCTTGTCCCCAAGGGGTCGACGTCTTTCACAGGAGTGTAAAAGGACATGAAGCGTTATTTCGGGCTCATCATCGCCACGGTGGGCGTCATCGCCGGCATTACGATCGCTTACCAGCGGTACATGGAGTTGAAGGCCAACAGCGAGCGCGAGCTTTCTGAGCTTCGGTTGAAGAACGGTTACCTCGAGAAGATCGGGTGGATGCGCTCTAACCCTGATCAGAAAACGTACAAAGACGAGGTGTCGACCTTCTTGCGCAACTATTTCAAAGAAGTGTCTGACCATCTCAACCGTCACGGTGGCAACAAGAATTTCGATGAGTACCTGACCGAGCTCGAGACGCGCACGTCGAAGCCGGGTAAGCCAGTCGATTCGTCGCGGGTCGAAGAGAAGAAGCAGACCTACGAGTACGTGCGCAAGGCGTTCGATGAGCTGCGTGCCGGTAATTACGCTCCCACGTGGACGGGTACTGACAAGGGTATTCGCCTGGACATCGTTTCAACCAGCCCGGTGGTGCAGGGCGGCGAAGAGAAGACGCGCTACCAGCTGGTGGTGTGGGGCGTGCCCCGCGATGAGCGCTCAGACGACCGCGGCGCGAAGAAAGTGACCGCGAACGCTACTTTTCGCATCACCTGGAAGATGTGGGACGAGAAGGGCAAGCTGGTGAACGAGATGAGCGCCGAGGGTGACCCGTCGAATCGTATCGATTGGCCTGAGCGTTACGTGAAGTTCTTTCCCCCCATGGTGATGCTTGGCCATTACGACGTTGACCTGTTCCCCAATGAGGTGAAGACGGTGGAAATTCAGTTCAACATCAGCTCGCGCTCGCAATCGGGTGGTGACATTCAGGCGTATTACACGTGGAAGCTCGATGCGCCGGCCGAGTGGAAGTTGAAGGCTGGCCAGACGTGGAAGGGCGCGCAAGAGTCAGTGCGCTCGGAAGACGAGATTAACGCCAATATGAAGAAGAAGTAGCTGGCACCTAAAGCACCGCCAGCTGCGCGCTGACCCGGTACGCCGTCAGATGGCTCTGCTCGTCGAGCACGTACACGTCGAGCTTCGCATCAGCCTGCGCGGCCACTGGCGCCGAGGGCAGCGTCATTTGCGCCAACAACCTGCCTGTTTCAGGGTCAACTGCCCGCAACGTGTCAGCGGCGGGCAACAGCAACAAGCCGCGCGGAGCCAATGGCCGTAACGACGCATGCGCCCCCTCATGCGCCGCGCCGAGCAACCAACTGGCGTGGCCGGTTTTCGTCAGGCCCGCCACCGCGCCGTGATCATCCATCACCCACACATGGCTCTTCAAAAAGCCCGTATGCCGCGGGCGGTGCAGAGAAGGCAAAAGACGTTCCCACAGCAACCGGCCGCGCGCGTCGACCGCCAGCAGCCACGCCGCGCCGTCACGCTCGCCCGCCAGGTACGAAACGCCTCCGTGCCAACTCACTTCAGTCGGCCGTGACAGGCGCGACTCCAATGTCCACTTCAGGGCTCCGCTCTGGGCCTCGGCCGAAAACAACGCCGTGCGTTCGCCTTCGGTCAGCACGCAATACAGTCGCTTGCCCACCAGCACCGGTGCATGGGCGAATGGCAGGGGTGAACGCAGCCGAAACACCCAATCACCCGCGGCGGCGCTCAATGAGAAAAACGCCCCGCTGTCGGTGGTTAGGTACAGCCGCTTCGGCGTTACCAGTGGGTACCCGGTGAGCGTGCGGCCCGGCTCCAAGCGCCACAGCTCGCGGCCCGTTACCGGCGAATGCGCGAGTAACCCTTGGGTGCGCGTGGCTTCTAGAAAAATGCCCGGGCTGCCGTCGAGCGCGTGGCCCAATGGCCGGCCATCGTGCGAACGAAACCACCGCGCCGACGCCTCGGTGCCCTCGTAAAAAGCGAGCCGGTGCGCGTTCGCCACCAGCACTTGCCCTTGCGAATTCACCGCTACGCCATGGGTGCCGACATGGCGGTAAAGCGTGCGCCCTTCGCGATCAAACCCTTGCGCACAAAACGGTGACGAAGCGATGGGCCCCTGCTTACCCAACAACAACACGCTGCCTTCACCGGCTGCCGCGCTCTCGTGCTCCCAACGCTTGGCAAAATTCAGCCGCCGCAGCTTGCCCGCTTTTGCCACCGGCCGGTGGTTGGCGGGCCGTTTGGGCGCGTGCCCCACCGGGTGTGCTTCGGCGTCAGACACGCTGCGAAAATGCGCCAGCCCGGCGGTGCATTGTTCGGTCAGCGCCACCAGCCAATGGTTGTGGGCGAGTCGCGAATTGGCCGTTTTCACTGCCAAAGCGAAGAGCAGGCCCAAATGATAAACTGAGCGCGCGTCGACTTGGCCCAGGCCCGGTGCTTCCCATCGCTCGTCGGCGCCGCGGCGCGAGGCTTCGAAGAGCCACAAAAAGGGCAACCCCATCAGCTGCTTGCCGCCCGAGGCCACGATTTCTCCCGGGCAAAGCAAGGCGGCCAAAGGAGCCGTGGTGCCGCGACGAAACGCCGCCAGCCGCCCAATGTCGTCACGCAGCCGAAACCCGAGGCCGGTAGAGGCGGAGGGAAATTGCTCCCACGCCCACGCCCCCGCAGACGGGTGCCAATCGCTCAGTTGCCCGTGCTCGAGTGCCCGAATGCGCTTCGACACCGTCACCCAAGGCGCGGTGCGCAATATCGCCGGTTGATGCGCCGACAAGTCTGCAGTCATCGCTTGCACGCAGGCCGTGGTGGCGCTCACCAGCTCGCCCAGTTCTAGCCGTATCGGAGGTCGCAGCAAACGCGCCGGCCGCCCCATGTCGAGCAGCACCAGTTCAACCGTGTCATGGCCATGGCGCGCGAAACACAGCTCCAACCCCGCCCGTGGCAATGACACTTGCGCCAACACTTCGTGCTGATGCGCCAGCCCCCAAGCTGCGTTCACCAACGTGGGTACAATTTCGGCAAGCGGCTCTTCTGACGCGTCTTCCAGCAAGTCGACGCCGGCCAATTGCAGGCGAAAGGCGTCATGCGGCCCGTCGGCATGGGCGGCTTCACTCTTCCAGGCTTGCCCCAAACGGAAGCGCAGCATCACGTTTGACAATGCATCTTAGCCCTGACTAAATCACCGTCTTTCGTGGCCATTATATGTAACTGGCTGAAATCACTGAGAAACCAATGACATTTTACGAAGCTGCGGTGCGTGTGCTCGAAGAAGCCGGCGCCCCTTTGAACGCAGTCGAAATTACCCAACGCTCGATGACCCAAGGTCTCTTGTCTCATATCGGCAAGACGCCCGAGCTCACCATGCTTTCGCGGCTCGCGGCGATGGCGAAAAGGCCGCGTGATCGCAAAGTGATGATCACCGCCAAAGACACCTTTGCCCTCTCTGAGTGGATGTTGCCGGAAGACCCGGTGGCGGCCGCGTCGACTGGAATCATCGAAGACAACCCTGAAGAGGCGTTGCCTCCATTGCGGCCACCGGAGCGTCACCCTGAGCCGCGTGCTGAAAATGCGCGTGGGTTGGGCCGTCAGAGCGATCGCAAATACCGCAGCGAAGAGCGCCGCCGCCGCTACCCGCCGGTGGCTGAGGTCGTCTACGAGATCATGTCAGAAGCGCCGAACCCGTATAAGCCCGACGCGCTGCTGCACACCGCGCGGTCTCGCGAATTGGCGAGCGACGACCTCAACCCCGAGCAGTTGCTGTTGGCGTTGCTCGAAGACAACCAGCGCCGCATCGACGCTGGCCGCCGGCCCCACTTCGTCTACGAAAAGACGCCCGAAGGCGACGCGCAGCTGGTGTTAGACCGCAATTCAGAGCGGCCGGTGCAAGACATTCAAACGGTGTTTGCCACCGCGCTCAACGTGCCGATGCAAGAGGGCCGGGTGGTGCTCAAGTCTCAGGCGCCGCAAGGGCCCGCGGCGGGGCCCAGCCAAGACGACGTCGCGCTCATTCAGTCGGCCAAGCACGCGGTGCGCGAGGCCCGCCGGGCGATGGCGCGTGTCATGCGCCGGCGCTTGGGGCAGCTCGAACAGGGAGACTTCGAGAAGGCGTGCGTCAAGTTGCTCCACGGCGAGGGTTTTCGCGAGGTGAAGGTCGCCAAGCGCGCCAAAGAGGGCCCGTTGATGACGGCCCGTTGCCGTGAAGGCAACCTCGAATTGCGTTACGCAGTGCGGGTGCTCAAAGGCGGCGGCTCGGTCGAACGTCGCCACGTACAAGACTTGCGCCGCGACTTGAATCACTACGGCGCCCATGTGGGGTTGATCTGCTCCTCGGGCGATGCTCGCGGCGACGCGCGCAGTGAAGCCACGGGTGGAGGCGCGTTGATTTTTCTCTGGTGCGGTGACGCGCTGGCCGAGAAATTCTTTGACGCGCAAGTGGGTGTGAAGCCGCAGCCGTTGATGCTCTTCGAGCTCGACGAGGCGTTCTTTGCCCGCGTGCACCAAGACGCGCAAGAAGCCCGTGCTCGCCGTGAAGAGCGCGCGCGTGATCGGGGGCTTGAAGAAGATCGCGAAGGTGGGCCGGCTGACAGTGAGCAGGCCGCCCTGGCGGGTGAAGGTAACGGTGAAAAGGCAGCCGCTGCTCCCAGCGAAGAGGGCAATGACGCCGGGGGCGATGATGACGGCGATGACAACAGCGCAGCCGACGCATTCGAGGGTTCCGCACCCACGGGCGCGGTGGCTTCTGAGCCCGCTGGGCAAGGTCGTCGTCGTCGCCGTCGCCGTCGTCGCCGTGGTGGCCGAGGTGGCGCCAACGGGCCTCGTCCCGAAGGGCAAGCCGCCGCGGCTGTTCTAGGAGCATCGCCTGAAGGCACTCTGACCCTGGCGAGCGAGGGTGTTCCTTTGCCTGCTCCGGCCGCCAGCGCGCCCTCAAACGACGGGCCCAAAGAAGGCTAGCTGACATATGCGGGCTAGCTCGGTGCGCGCTGCGTGGCGGTTGCGCCGGTGTTCCGCCGCCCTCTTGACGGCAGCCTGGGTCATGCTGCCGTCACTGGGTTGCACGCGCACGCCCAAGCCCATGTTGCTCAGCCTCGAGGTCACCGCACCCGAACAAGAGGTGCTGCAAGAGCTGGGGCTGCGCACCCAAGAGGTTCGCGACCGTTTGAGCGCGGCGTTGACGCGGCGAGAGGCGTTCGCCCCGCTGCCGTCTGGTGCCGCGCAGAAAAAAGATCTCACGGGTTGGCGAGGCGTTTTCGAATTCGACATCGCCAAGAGCACCGAGCCGCCGGTGAAAGTCTTTGTCCGAGCGGTGCTGGCGTTGGAGCGCCCTGACGAAGGCCGCTACGACATCGACTGCGCCACTGACCGGCCCATGCCGTCGACCGACGTTGAAGGCCGCCGTGAAGACTTGCGGCAAGCGCTCGACGTGGTGTTGGCGTCGTGTGCCGAACAAGCGGCTGAGCAGGTGAAAGTGCAGGGCAAGAGCACGGCTGACTTGGTGGGGCAGCTCGACGCTGGTTCGGCGGCGGCCCAGAGCGCGGCCTTACGGGTGCTGATTGAAAAGAAGCGCCCTGAATCCGTGCCTGTGTTGCTCGAGCGGCTGAAGTCAGATCAGCCCATGGTGGTGCGGCGTGCCATTGGTGCGTTGGTCGAGCTGAAAAACCCCAGAGCGGCGGGGCCGCTGATCGACGCGCTCAAAGCGAAAGACGCGCAGTTTCAGCGTGAAATCGTCTTCGCCTTGGCCGCCATCGGCGGTGACGAGGCAGAAGCGTTTTTGTATACGGTGGCGCAAGGTCACGAAGACCCCAGCTTGCGTGCCGCCGCGCAGGCTGGGCTCGATGAAATGGGTGACCCCAAACGACGACGGCGCGATGGAGGTCAATAAACCGATGCGAACTGCGTGGCGATGCGGGTGGGTGGGTTTGGCGTTGGTGGCGGGGTGCATAAAGTCGGTGCCTGCAGACGGCAATAAAGTGCGGGCCGCTGACTATTACCCGTTGGCGGTGGGCAACAGCTGGACCTACGACGTCAACATGCTGGGTGAGCAACGCTCGATGACCGTGAAAATCGACAGCGTGGCCAACGGCTTTTACCGCGATTCCACCGGTGCCGAATTGGTAGCCGATGCGTTCGGTGTGCGTGACCAGAAGCGTTACTTGCTGCGTGAGCCCATTGAAGTGGGCACCACGTGGACCAATGTGGTCTCAGTGTCGTCGGTCGAGCGTTACCAAATCACTTCTGCTGGGTTGCCTTGTGAGTCGCCGGCCGGCAAGTTCGAAGACTGCGTGGTGGTTGAAAGCCGCAACCGCGCCAGCGACACCAAAACGTTGGTCAACGACATGACCTTCGCTCGCGGAGTGGGCATGGTACGCGTGGCCATGGTGCTCGAGAACAACGGCCAGATCGTGCCGCAAACCACGTTGGTGCTGACATCGCACACTGCCACCGGCCCTGCACTCATCAAGGCGCCGTAGCCAGTTGGTGCGACTTGCTCTCGCGCGTTGACCCGCGGCGGGGCGACCGTTAGCCTTAGAGCGTGCTTGCGCCTGAAACATCGAACGAGGAAATGATCCTCGCTTTTTTGGCCGATGGTGGAGACGAGTTCACCTCGGGCGCTGCCTTGTCAGACAAGTTGGGCCTCTCGCGCACCGCCGTGTGGAAGCACGTCGAAGCGTTGCGCAAAATGGGTTACGGCATCGAGGCGGTGCCTTCGCGTGGCTACCGTTTGGTCGAAGTGCCTGATCGGCTAACGGCGCTTGAATTGACTCCACTGCTTGCCACCCATGACGTAGGCCGGGTGATTCATTTCGCAGAGTCGATGGCTTCGACCAATGCCACCGCGTTCACCTTGGCGAACGAAGGCGCGTTTCACGGTGAAACGGTGGTGGCTGAAGCGCAGACCCAAGGGCGAGGGCGCCGGGGCCGCAGTTGGGTTTCTCCCGCGGGCAAAAACCTGTACTGCTCAGTCATTCTGCGCCCTGAGTTACCGCCCGCCCGTGCCAGCGAGCTGACCTTGGTGGCGGCGGTGGCGTTGGCCGAGACAGTGACCGAAGCCGGTGCCCCCGCAAAAATCAAATGGCCGAACGACGTGCAGCTCGAGGGCAAGAAGGTGGCGGGCATTTTGACCGAGCTGTCTGCTGAAGCCGAACGGGTGCATTTCGTGGTGGTGGGCGTGGGTGTGAACCTGAACATGGGCCGAGCCGACTTTCCCGATGACTTGCGTGAGAGCGCGACAGCGTTGTCAATGGTGCGCGGGCAACGGGTGCCGCGGGCGTTGTTCACCGCCGCATTTCTCACCCGCTTCGAGCAGTGGCTCGATCGACATGCTGAAGAAGGTTTCGCCCCTGTGCGCGAAGCGTGGAAAAAGCACTCTTCGACGCTGGGCCAAGAAGTGCTGGTGAAGACCGAAGCGATGGAGCTCAAAGGTACCGCGATTGACATCGACGACGCGGGAGCGCTGTTGGTGAAGACGGCCGAAGGCAAAGTTGAACGGGTGCTGGCTGGTGACGTAGAGCAAGTGCGGCCGAAACGTTAGCTCCGACAAGAATGGCACGGCGCAGCGAGAGCACCTGGGTGATCGGCGTGTTGGCTGCCGGCTTGCTCGGTTGTCAGCAAGACAAGCCGAAGTCGTGTCCCTCTGAGGCCTTTATCGCGGCCGTTCATGCGTCGGCATTCTATTTCGAGCACGGGCCTGTGGTGCGTGGAGTCGAAACCTTCGAACAAGCGCGCGCGCTTCGAGCGGTGCCCGTTGATTCGATCAGCGAGCAAGTGTTGGCTCGGCTTCAGACGCTCTCTCGAAATGTTCAACGCGACGGAGGCTTCGAAGGCGGGGGGCCAGAGCAGGTGCGCCTGCTGTTGAGCGAATGGAGCTGTCTTTCTACCGAGCTCCATGACCGGCTGCACCGCGAGCTCTCGACGCCCTGACGAGGTTTGCGGTTCCTCCGCGCTCGGCAGACGCTATGCTTGCACCCTAAGCCATGCTTCTGACCATTGATGTGGGCAACACCAACACTGTCTTGGGCGTTTTCGACGGTAAGAACCTGCTCTCACACTGGCGGCTCGAAACCAACGCCCGCCGCACTTCTGATGAATACGGCATTCAGATTTTGCAGTTGTTTGCACACTCGGGCATCGACCCTAAGAAGGTGGGGGCGGTGGCGGTGTCGAGCGTGGTACCGCCGATGCAAATGTCGCTCGAAAAAATGGGCGAGCGGTACTTCAAGGCCAAGCCGCTTTTTGTCGGGCCCGGTGTGAAGACGGGCATGCCGATTTTGTACGACAACCCCAAAGAAGTCGGCGCCGACCGGGTGGTAAACGGCGTGGCTGCTTTCGAGCGCTACAAATGCGCGGTGATCGTCGTCGACTTCGGCACGGCCACCACGTTCGACGCCATCAGCGCCAAAGGTGAGTACTTGGGTGGCGCGATTTGCCCGGGCATCAACATCGCGATGGACGCATTGTTCAGAAATGCCTCCAAACTTCCGCGGGTTGAATTTGCCCGGCCGCCCCACGTGGTGGGCAAAAACACGGTGCATTCCATTCAGTCGGGAGCGGTGTTTGGTTACACCGCGCTGGTCGACGGCATTTGCGAGCGCATGCAGAAAGAAATGGGCGCGCAGAAAGTGGTGGCCACGGGCGGTTTGGCGCCTCTGGTTGCCGCCGAGTCGCGCACCATTGCCGCCGTCGACGAATTTCTCACCTTGGAAGGTCTGCGCCTGATCTTCGAGAGGAACGCATCACCATGAGCGATTTGCCTGAAGCTCCCGGCGACGATGCTCCGATCATCGCAGGCGTGGTTGCGGTGCCTGCTGCCCCACCTTTGGCTGCCCCGCCGCCTGCCGAGGCGGCCGTGGCCGCGGCGCCGTGCCCCATCACCGACGACTTCTTGCCGCCTCAGATGCGCAAACACGTCGACCCGAAAGCGCCGGTGCCGCTGCGCATGATGGCCGCGAAAACGTTGGTGCCCCTGACACCTCCCGACATGCTGGGAGCGTTATTCATGCTCACTTTCGACCCCGACGCCGCGGTGCGCGAGACGGCGGTCAAGACCGCGGGCAGCCTGCCTGATCGCATTCTGGCTACGGCGTTTCGTGAAGAGCGAATCAAGCCGCCGGTGCTGGCCTATTTTCTCGACGTCTTTTGGCGCAACGACGCTTACGCCGAAATGCTGATTTTGAATGCCGGCACGCCCGATGAAGCGGTGGCCGAAGTGGCCGCGAAATGCGGGGTAAAGACGGCTGAGATCATCGCCCAGAACCAACTGCGCTTGCTGCGCTACGACGACATCGTGCGCAAGCTGTGCACCAACCCGTCAGCTGTCGGCGCGTTGATCGACGGTGTGTGCGATTTCGCCGTTCGCAGTGGTTTGCAGTTGCTCGAAGTGCCGCAAATGAAAGCGGCGCGTATTCGCTTGTTCGGCCCCGAAGCGGCGCAAACGCCGCCCGACCCCGGCCCGACCGCCGACGAAATTTTGAGCGAGTTCAAAGAAGAAATGGCTGACGAAGGCGCGCCTCCGCTCGCCGAAGGCAAGCGCATGACGCTTTCGCAGCGCATCATGCGCATGAGCATTTCAGAGAAGATCAAGCTCGCCACCAAGGGCAATAAAGAAGCGCGCAGCATTTTGATTCGCGACTCGAACAAGCTGGTGTGCGTGGCGGTGATTCGCAGCCCGCGCATCACCGACGGTGAAGTGCTGTTACAAGCCAACAATAAGACGGCAAACGACGAAGTGTTGCGCATCATTTACCGCGATCGTGAATGGGTGAAGCAGTACTCCATCAAGTTGGCGCTGGTGAAAAACCCCAAAGTGCCGCAGGCGATCTCGATGAAGTTTTTGATGACGCTGCAAGAAGCCGACTTGAAGGGCCTGGCGCGCAGCAAAAACGTGCCTGGCTCGGTGCAGCTGCTGGCGAAGAAGACGATGGAAAAGAAAGAAGGCCCGAAGCGGTAAGGCCCTCACTGCGCGCTATTCGGGCACCGCCTCTTTCTTTCGCACGGGCCGTTCAAGCGGCAGTTCCACTTCTTCTTCCGCTTCATCTTCGCCGTCGACGTAGCGCGAGCTCTTCGACACGTGCCGCACCGCGATGGTGAGAGAAGGAAAAATCGCGAACGCAAAACCTCCGCTCGACGGAACACTCACCGTGTCGCGCGTGTACGTGGTGTCGAACGAAGGAATGGCGATCACCGCCAGCTCAGGCTTGAGCAACAGCGGCCCTGCTTCAGCGCTGACGCCAATTGCGGCTCCCAGTTGATGCCCGACGCTGGTCGACACCGCGTTCACCGTTTGCAGCGTGCCGTTGGTATCACTGCCAATGGTCGACACCTGCGTGCGGCGCATCGATATCAAGTCGTAACCGATGCCCGCGTAGAAGCCCGAGCGATGCGAAAAGATCACTTTGGCTCCAGGCTGAAAGAGCAACACTTGTGTTGTCACGGGTGCCGTCTCTCGTTCTCTGCCGTCGACGCCCGACACCAGCGTCGCTGACCGGTGACTGAAAAAGCCCACGCCGAATTGCGGCACCACCGCCAACGACACGTTTTTGTTGTGCGCCAGAGTCCACTTCAAGCCCGGTTGCACGCCCGCCGCGCTGAAGTGCACGTTCAAGCCCAGCGAAGAGTTAATGCCCACCTGCGCGTTGCCTTCAAAGTGCGGCGCTGACCAGCCATTGGCCGTGATCTGCTCGGTGGTGGGTTGCCCGTTGGCGTTGGTACCGCTGGTGGGTGGCTGGGCTTCGGCTTGGTAAAGCGCTCCCAGCGCGACGCCGACTTCGGCTCCGCCTTTGCCGAGCGGTTGTGCCGTGTAGCCAAAGCCGATGGAGCGGGGCGTGACGCACGCCGAGAGCACAGCCAGCGAGGTAAAGGTGATCAGGCGGAGCATCGCGGGCCGCATGCTACGTGCTAAACGCTTCTTCATGTCGCGAAACACGCAAGCGCTCGAGCCTCAGGTCGGTGCAGACGAAGTTCGTCTCGAAGCGTCGTTGCGGCCGCGCACGTTCGGCGAATACGTGGGGCAAGACGCGGTCGTCGAGAAGCTCAAAATCTACGTGCAGGCGGCGAAGAAGCGGGGCGACGCGTTGGACCATTGTTTGTTCTCGGGGCCTCCGGGCTTGGGCAAAACCTCGCTCGCGCACATCATTGCGTCTGAATTGGGCTCGGGGTTGCATGTCACCAGCGGGCCCGCGCTCGAAAAAAAGGGCGACCTGGCCGGGCTGCTCACCAACTTGGCGCCCAAAGACGTGCTCTTCATCGACGAAATACACCGGTTGCCGGCGGCGATTGAAGAGTACCTGTACCCCGCGATGGAGGACTTTCGTCTCGACGTCACGATTGACACCGGGCCGGCCGCGCGGGCGATGAAAATTGAGATACCGCCCTTCACGTTGATTGGCGCCACCACGCGCACGGGCTTGCTCACGTCGCCATTGCGTGACCGCTTTCAGATTCAGGAGCGGCTCGACTATTACAGCGCCGCACACCTCGAGAAAATCGTGCTGCGCTCTGCCCACATATTGGGGGTGGGCATTGAAGTCGACGGGGCTAAAGAAATTGCCCGCCGGGCACGCGGCACCCCTCGCATCGCCAACCGCCTGCTCCGGCGGGTGCGTGACTTCGCCGAAGTTGAAGGAAAGCCAGCGATTGACCGCGAATTGGCTGACCGTGCCCTGCAGCGCCTCGAGGTCGATGCCTATGGTCTTGACTCGATGGATCGACGGCTATTGCTGTCATTGCTCGACAAATTCGCGGGTGGGCCGGTGGGGGTCGAGACGTTGGCGGCAGCCCTGGGCGAAGAGCGCGAGACGATAGAAGACGTCTACGAGCCGTACCTGCTGCAAGAAGGCCTGTTGCAGCGAACCCCGCGAGGAAGAATGGCAACCCCTCGAACTTACGCTTATTTTAGCCGCACAGCCCCACGTGGGGGGGCGCACCAGGGCGAGCTGCTCTGATGCCTTTTCGAGGGTGTCATTGTGCCGCAATTCTCGTCACTTGCCCGACGTTGCTGTCGGCCTACGCAGGTTTTTAACTGGTGCACATTCGCTCCACTCAAGAATTACGCGAGGTTTTTCGAGACGATGTGCCAGTTTCGTGGCATAGGTGTTGCTCAACGCGCTGCATCACTTCGTGAAATGGGCACGCTGTCGAGGGGCTAATCACCGCGAATGGCCAGATATTCGTTTCACCAAAGAACCTTGCGTCGGCCAGTTTCATGCGAGGGCGTGGGTCTTCACAGTGGCGCGAAGGTGACGTTGCAAATGGTGCCCGCGCCTGCCGACCACGGCATCGTCTTTGTGCGCACTGATTTGCAGGGAAAACCAGCGATTTCGGCAACTGCCGACAACGTGGTGGACACGGCGCTGGCGACGACTTTGGGTGCCAATGGTCATCGCGTGGGTACCGTGGAGCACTTGCTTGCGGCGTTGGCGGGGTTGGGTATCGACAATGCGCGCATTGAGGTGAGCGGCCCCGAAGTACCCATTATGGACGGCAGCGCGGCGCCTTTCGCGGCATTGATTGCGCAATCAGGGGTTCGCGACCTTTCGGCCGCCAAGAGCTTCGTGGTGATTCGCAAGACCGTCACGGTTCGCGAAGGTGACAAGTTTGCCACGCTGGCTCCTTCGAACCGGTTGAAGGTCGACTGCACCATTGATTTTCGGCACCCGCTGATCAGCGATCAGTCGTACAGCATTGAATTTTCAGATCGCACTTTTTCGAAAGAAGTGGCCCGGGCGCGCACGTTCGGTTTTTTGCGCGACGTCGAGCAGCTGCAGAAAATGGGGCTGGCCAAAGGCGGCTCGCTCGACAATGCGATCGTGGTCGACGACTTCTCGATTCTGAACCCCGAGGGTCTGCGTTTTCCCGATGAATTCGTACGCCACAAGCTGCTCGATGCGATGGGTGACATTTCACTGCTCGGCAAGCCGGTATTGGGTCACTTGATCGTCTTCAAGAGCGGTCACGCGCTAAACCACAAGTTGGTGAAGCAAGTGTTGTCTGACGCTTCGAACTACGAAGTGGTGCGTGCTCATGCGCGCGACATGCAGCAGCTTGACCTCGAGCTGGCTGATCTGTCGGGCGTGCTTGCGCCGACCGCGGCGTAATTTCGCTCTTACGGACACCTTGTCAAAACGGGTGGTGGGTGCCATACGGCGGGCACTATGCCTATGACCCGAGCCCTGATTGCGCTTTCCGCCGCTGCTGTTGCCCTAGGTTGCGCGTGTACCAACAACCAAAAAACCGGAGCTGTTTCGGTTTCGAACGCGGCGTGCGTGGGTGGCGACTTGAGCCCCGACACGGTGGTCGCGACCATCGGCGATAAGAAGATCACCTTGAAAGAAGTCGACGAGGGCGCGAGCGATGCATTGGCTGAAATCGAGAAGAAGAAGTTCGAAGCGCGCCGTCAAAAAATTGAGCAGCTGATTATCGATAGCTTGGTGAAGGCTGAAGCCGCCAAGAAAGGCATGAAAGAAGAAGAGTGGTTCAAGACGCAGGTTGAGAAAGACGTGCCCCAACCGACAGACGCCGAAGTGCAGGCGTTCTTCGAGCAGAACAAGGCGCAAATGCCTCCTGGCTCGTCGCTCGAGACCATTAAGCCGCAAATCGTCGCCTTCATGACGCAGAACCAGACCCGCGAAAAGGCGCGCAAGCTCTTCGAAGACTTGAAGAAGGCCGCCAACGTGCAGATTCTTTTCAAAGAGCCCCGCAAGCAGGTTGAAGCGAAGGGCCCTGCGCGCGGCCCTGACAACGCCAAGGTCACCATCGTTGAATTCTCTGACTTTCAATGCCCGTTCTGCTCGCGCGCGCACGATACCGTCGAAGAGGTGATGCAGGCGTACGCGGGCAAGGTGAAGTTGGTGTTTCGCCAGTTCCCCCTCGAGTTTCACCAAGATGCACCCAAGGCGGCCGAAGGCGCGCTGTGCGCCAACGAGCAGGGCAAGTTCTGGGAGTTTCATACCGTGCTCTTCAAGAACCAGAGCAAGTTGAAAGAAGAAGACCTCAAAGAACACGCCAAGGGTCTGGGGCTCGACGGTGCCAAGTTCGCTGAGTGCTTGAGCTCGGGCAAAATGGCGGCGGTGGTGAAAGAAGACATGGCTGCGGGCAAGAAGGTGGGCGTGAGCGGCACTCCCGCGTTCTTCATCAACGGCGTGATGCTCTCGGGCGCGCAGCCGTTAGAAGAGTTCAAGCGCGTCATCGACGCTGAGCTGGCCACCAACTAACCAAAACGTTTTCTTCGCATGGAGACACGCGAGCGGTTGGCGCTGGCTGCCGACGTACCACTGCCTGAAGCGGTCGCGCTCTACGATCGCGTGTCGAAGCATTTTGGCGTGGTGAAGCTGGGCCTGTCGCTTTTCGTTGAGCACGGCCCTGTGGCGGTGCGCGCGTTCACGCAAAAAGGCGCGCGCGTTTTTTTAGATTTGAAGCTGCACGACATACCCAACACGGTAGAGCTGGCCGCTGCCCATGCTGGCGAGTGGGGCGTCGCGTATTTGACGGTACACGCGAGCGGCGGCGCGGCGATGGTGCAAGCAGCGGTGAAGGGTGCGCAAGCCGGAGCGGCGAAAGCAAAAGTCGCCCCTCCCTGCGTTCTCGCGGTGACGGTGCTCACTTCGCTCGATGGCGCAGCGCTGCACAGCGTGGGGGTAAACGATTCTGCGCAAGTGCAGGCAGAGCGTTTGGCGCGGCTCGCGTCTGAAGCAGGGGCGGGTGGCCTGGTGTGCTCAGCGCATGAAGTGTCGGCGTTGCGTGCAGCGGTAGGTCCCCATTGCGTGGTGTGCACTCCGGGCATTCGGCCCGCAGGGGAGCAGCAGGGTGATCAAGCGCGGGTGGCCACGCCGGCCGGAGCGATCAAGGCGGGAGCCGATTTGTTGGTGATCGGCCGCCCGGTCTATGCCGCGGCAGACCCGGTGTTAGCAGCCGAGCGGATCTACGCCGAAGTGGCGAGCGCGTAACGTCTCTTTAGCCCGTTTTTTTGACACAGCTCTGTAGCACCCGAAACTGGCGGCCAATCAATCAAGGCTGGTTTCGAAGGTTTGGGTGCGCGCATGAAGATTTTCAAGCGGTGGTTATGGGTGGGCGCGGGCGTGGTGGGGGTGGGTTGTGGCAGTCCGGTAGAAGAGGCGTCGCTTTCGATAACCGATCTGCCAGCGGGTGAATGCATGCCGGTTCAGACACCGGCCGATGATGCTTCGCGGTTGTTTGCGCCGATCGGCACCGCGGGTCACCCTTTTCATCTCGATCTGTTTGCCCCTCGAGGCGTGTGTGTGCCGCATTCGGCTGCGGTCACCGCACAGGTGCAGGGGCCCGATCAAGCGATGATGCCGGTCGATGTTTCCAGCGAGTTGATGGTGTCGTCGGGTGCGTACCGCATTGGCGTCGACTTCACGCCGCCCGCGGCGGGCCGCTTCAAGGCGATGGCGCAGGTCGAGCCGCAAGTGGCGCAAATGGAGCGCGAAGTGTGGGTGGCGCGGCCGCTGCCGGGTTTGACTGCCCCCGTGTCGCTTTCGCAGCCATGCACAAAGGCACAACTCACCAACTCGGGGTTGCTGGTCTGCACGCAAGATGGCCGAGTGACTTTGTGGCGCGATGGTCAACCCTTGGCATCGCTACCCGGGTTTCAAGCGCGCGTGGCCGGCAATGTGATTTGGGTGCACCACGGCGCGACGGTGAGCCGGTGGGTTGACTACGGCGAAGGTGCTCCCGCGAAGTTCCCCGCGGCTGAATGGGAAGCCCAGACGCCTTCTTTGGGCTCGGTGTTGTTGGCTTCGGAAGCTGGGCTGGTGCAACTGTACGTGCGTGAGACGGTCGACGGCGCGTCGGGTGTCGGTGAGTTGACGCGTTACGCGTTGAGCGAAGGCCGCCCGGTGACGTTCAACACCCAGCTCGTGCAAAACGTGACGGGGGTGGTAGCGGCCGCGGTGGAAGAGGGGAACGCCGCATTTGTAGGCTGGAACACGGGCAACGCCAGCGGGCTTGTGTGCCGCATGCCATTCGACATGAGCGAGGTGCCGACGTGCCAAGCCGTGCAGGGTGAGCTGGTTGGTGCTGACACGTTCGGCGTGTGGACACGCACCGGTGGTGAGTTGCAACGCGTCGGCGTGGGCAACGCGGGCTGGGCGGTGCAAGCGACGATGGCACTTCCGCTAGGCTGGGGGCCTGCGCAAGTTGAAGGCGCGTCGCTGCTCGCTTTGAGCCGTCTCGATTCGCGGCCGGGCCAAGTGATTGTGTCGAGCCGTGTCGATGGTGCTGAGCTTGCTTCGGTGGGTGACGACGCGCGCGTGCTGGGAGCCAATGCGTTTAGTGTGCTTGCGGCCGACGCGGCGTTGCGCACGGTGCGGGTGCATACGCGGTGAGAGGAAGAGAAGGATATGGACGGGCCTCTCAAGAACACGCTGATCATGCGCATCGGGGTGCCCACGGCAATCATCGTGGGCATGTGGTTGATCTCTCGCCGCAGACAGCTCACACGCGAGCAAGTGGGCCTGCGGTGGCCGCATGGCTTTTTCTGGCTACTGGTTTTGAGTGCATGGGCGGTGGAGATCTTCGTTGAGGATCTCATTGCAGAGCGATTTGGAGTCGGCGTGCCCTCAGACTGGAGTGGCCGCGGCCCACTGTTGCTTGCGCTGTTGGGGGTTGGCATGGTTTTGCTCGCACCGTTCACGGAAGAGCTCGTCTTTCGAGGTGTGGTTTTTCATCAACTCAAAGCGCGATGGGGCGTTGCCATGACCATTGGTCTCACCGCGGCATTTTTTGGCTTGTTGCATCTTCAGTATGGCGCGTTGGAAGTGGGGCTGATCTGCTTTCACGGCGTGGTGTATGGGTTGGCGCTTCAGCGCTCCGCAGAAACGACCCACCCCTGCTCTTCAGAAGTTGACCACACGAGGAACAATGCGCGTCGTTGTGTTCTGAGTGTTCGGGGTGCGCGCATGAAGCACGAAGCCCCCGACAGCG
>JAIBBR010000061.1 GCA_019694575.1 Myxococcaceae bacterium | reverse complement strand
TGGTGAACCGACAGCCCGTTGACTTGCGTGAGGTACGAGCCATGCACCGGCAGCAGAGGGGCGAGCGTCGCCGACTGAGCCAAATTCGTAACCGTCGCTTGGGCCATGGGGTCCATCGCCCCATTCCAGTTCGGCAGATTCACTCCGTTGGGGGTTTGGTAGGCCAAGAATCGACGTCGGGGAGGCTCTTGTGCTGATGCTTCCAAGAAGGGCAGCGCGACGGCCGTACCAAAGCCTCGAAGAACCGTGCGTCGCGAAAGCTTGTTAGATGCGCGGGTCATTCAGGTTGCCTCCAACGAAAGGCTTCGGACTGAACCAAGGCCCGCACCACGTCATGGAAAGTCGCCTTCCCTTTTTCGCCCGTCGAAGCGGCCAATGCCGCCGCGATGCATGGGTCGTCACCTGCCGGTGTTCGGGCGAGCGCGTAGGTGAAAAGGTGCTCAGACAAACATGCCTCGAACCGCTTGTCCTGCTTCACCAAGGTGCGTATTCCGGCCAAGTCGACGACTTCAGTGCCGTCAGGCATCGTTCCCTTGGCGCTGACAGGCTTTCCTTGCCTGTCTGCTATGCGGCGGCTGCCGTCGGCGTCGTAATGGTCCAATGCCAGTCCGATGGGGTCGATGACCTTGTGGCAGCGCGTACAGGCTGGGTTGGCCGTGTGGGCGGTCAGACCGTCGGCCCCAGACTGGTCTTCCACCAAGGGTGGAACGTTGGGCGGCGGCGGAGGGGGTTCGTCGCAAAGCAACCGGCCCAGAATCCACACTCCACGCTTGACCTGCGATGGACGTGTCGGGGTGCTGGTGATGGTGAGTGTGCTCCCTAGGCCGAGCAGACCGCCGCGTTCATCGTTGGGCAACGACACCTTGACGGGCTGGTCGCTCCCGGGAAGAGGCAATTGGTAATGCGCGGCCAATCGATCATTGAGAAACGTGTAAGGCGCATCTGCCAATTCCACCATGGGTCTTGGTTGCGAAAAGATGAACTCGAAAAGCAGCTGGGCTTCCGTCGCCATCGCCGTTTTCAGTTCGGGGCTGAAGTTGGGGAATAACTGCGCAGAAGGTTTGGCTGCCACCAAGTCGCGGGTTCCCATGAATTGCGTCGAAAGATTGGTGAGCATGCGCGGGTGCGTCGCGCTGGCGAGAAGGCGATCGGTTTCGGCGGCGAGCACGCTCGTTTCGAGCAAACTGCCGTCGTCGGCCCGCGCGGCGAGTGCGTCGTCCGGGGGACCCTGGGTGAGAAAAAAGGACAGCCGGGCGGCCAGCTCGTGCGACGTCAATGGGTGGGCGACGCTGCCACTGGGGGCCGGGTCAGTTTGAACCAAGAAGAGAAAGTGGGGAGAAAGCAGTATCGCGGCCACGGCTTGCCCAAACGCTTCTTCCAACGAGTCGCCATCGGTGCGGGCCGCGGCGAAAAGCGCCATCAGGCGATCGAGTTCGTCAGACGCAGGAGGTCTTCGGAACGCGCGGCGTGTCAAAAGCGCCAGGGTACTGCGCACGCAGGTGTCTCCTTCTGTCAGCTCACAAATGCGCAAGCGTTGCTGCCCTTCGGGAACCCGGGTCGCCTGGCGAGACACCCAGAGCGCATCGACCTGCCCGAGCTCGGGGTCGCGCGCTTCACAATCAGCGGGGCCGCCGTCGGGGCCGCAGTTGTCTCTGTCGTGTGGGTCGGCCGCGCTCAAGTCGATGCGGTGAATGCCCGGCACTTCGACATGCAAGGCTGCACGGTGCGTGGCATGGCTGGCGACAGTCCCCATGGTAGGGGTAGAAAAGAACACCTGGTTGTCCAACTGCAGGCGCCAAAGTGTTTGGCGAAAGCCGCCATCAGAAAGCGGTTCACCTCCGTCTGGAAACGTGTTCGACCAGGCTTCGAAGCCGACTTCATAGTCGCCAGCGACATCAAAGGCCGTCAGCACGTAGATGTGGTAGCCGTTGTAGAACGTTCGGGCTCCGTTGCTGACCAAGTCAGAAACGACCAGGGCGTGCACCGCGTCGACGCCGCCATCGGGCTCGTTTTGCTCAGCTTCGAAGCGATGGGTGAAGCCGGTGTCGAACTCGCGGCCCCAGAGTGAATGGGCCAAAGTCTGCGCCGCTTCTTCATAGCGCACGCCGTGGAGTGGCGAGACGGACTGCACATCGGTGATGTGATCAAAACCCGACGCGGTGACGTCGGGTGGAAAAGCTTGTGAAGGCCCCGACATGTCGTTGAGCAGGGCTTCAACGCTGTTGTCGTACTCGCTGTTGCTTAGCCGGTGTAACGCTGTCCTGCCTATCGAAGGGTTGGCAGGGCACACCGAATCGGGTGGAGGGCTGGGTGGCCGCTCGGGAATCACAATCGAACCTGTGCAGGCGCAGAAACAGCACACGCCGATACTCACCCCACGCATGGGGAGATGGTACCGGCGCCGCTGCGCCAAAGACAAGCGGTGGCGGGCTTCACCAAGCCCCGCAGCCTTGATGGGTGAGCTGCTCCAGAGACAGCGCAAAACGCAGTTCTTCATTGGGACAGCCGCCCCCAACCACGTCTGGGTGGCAGGCGTCGATGGCGTTGCCCAAGGGCCCTCGTCAGTCAAAAAACGGTGAATGCGCCACGCACCGGCGGCAACTCATGACGCATGCGATGGGCAATGGCGTTCGTCGCGTTGACACTGTGCACGTCAGCGCGCGCGGGAGAGCTGCAAGTCGAGCTCGGCCCCGTGTTCAAAAAATCAACCTGGTGGGGTGACGCGGGTGGAGGCGCGCAACTGCGCATTGGCTACCGCTTCGCTTCATTTCTCGCGCTCGACGTGGGGGTGGGCGAAGAGCTGTATGCCACCGATTTGCGCTTGGTCACCGCTCTGTCCGTCGGGCTCACCGGCAGCTTCCACGTGGGCGGCGTGCGACCGCTGCTGCGGTTGTACTTCGTGCACCAGCATGAAGAAGGCCTCGTTTCGGTCAAGCGCGGCCCATTCACCACCGTCATCGGCATTGGAGACGGCATTCGCCACCGCGCGGGCGGAGGGCTCGACGCAGGCGTGGAAATTCCCCTTCTCTCGCGCCCGAAATGGCAACTGTTCATCGCTCCCACGCTCGTCACCACGTTCATTCCCGACACGTCGCTCGGCCCGGCCGCTTACGTCGGCGCGCGGGTGGGCGTGGGCTTCAACTTTCCCCTCGCGGTGGAGGCCCGATGAAACACTTCATTGCCCTCTGCTTTTTTCTGCTCGCCGCGTGCGGGCAATTTCCCGAGCTCGAAGCAGCGGCCTGCCCCGACGAAGGCACCGCACTTCGCTACGACAATTTCGCCCAGCCGTTCTTTTCTGCCTGGTGCGTGGAATGCCACGGAGGCCAACTGGGCCACAGCTCGCGCGCCTTCAACACGCTCGAGCTGATTCGGGCAAGTCAGTCGCGCATCTTTGCCAACGCCACCGGGCCCAACGCACCCATGCCGCCTGGGCCTGATGAGCCCTCAGCAGCAGAGCGCGCGCAGTTGGCCCAATGGCTGGCGTGCGGCGCTCCGTGAAGGAAAGCGCCTTCCCCACATCAACAATGCAAACGCCCCGGGTAGAAACAAACCCCACCAGGTCGATTTTACCCCCAGCTTTTTGCCCACAATTCGAACTGTTACGAGCGGCATCGCCATTGCTCTAGGGAAAGTCACGCCGTTCTTCCCCGGAGCACGACATGCGCAACTTTCTCGGAGTGCTCGTCACCGCCGTCTTGATGGGAAACACCGCGTTCGCTTTCGAGCTCGCCAAAGACTCGACGGGTACCGTGGTGCGGTGGCGCACGAGCCAAGTTCGCTTCAACGTGTCGACCCGCACCTTCAAGAACCTTGACCAGGCCGCGGTGCTCAAGGCTGCCCAGGCCGCCGCGTCGACCATGGCGCAAGTGATGCCGGGCGTGGCGGTGAACATCGCCCAGGGCAACGCCGACAGCGTCGGTTACGCCTTCGACAGCAACAACAACCAAAACGACATCGTGATGTTGACCGAGTGGAGTTTCAAGACCACTGCCATCGCCACCACGGTTCTCACCATCGACAAAAATTCGCACGCGGTGATTGACGCCGACATCGCGCTCAACGCGGCTTCGAAGGCGTTCGCCATTCTCGCTGACAACTCAGTTCCCGGAGGCACCATGCACGACTTGCAAAACACCCTGACCCACGAAATCGGCCACGCGCTCGGCTTGGCCCATAACCCTGAAGCTGAAGAGGCGGTGATGTACCCCACGGCTCCCGCGGGCGAAGTGTCGAAGCGCAAGCTGGCTGATGACGACATCGAAGCGCTGGTGAGCTTGTACGCCCAAGCCGACAACGCGACCGACATGCCGGCGCAGGGTTGCTCGTCGACCGGCAACTCCACTCCGACGGCCTTCGCCGCGCTCTTCTTGATGATGTTCTCACTGCGCCACAAAACCCGCCGCCTGGCTGCCGTGCGTGCTCGGCAAAGTGGCGCCACTGGCCTCGCGGTGACGCTTGCCCTCGCCGTCGCGGGGGTGGCCACGCCGGCCGCTGCAAACGAAGCGCAAGTGCTTTCTGACCCGCAAATGATGGCCACGGTCGAAGTGGTGTCGCAGAAGACGCTCGCCCCCGAGACCGGCTCGAAGCTGCTCACCACCCAGTTGGTGCTGAAGGTGCGTTGGTGTGCAAAAGGCAACTGCCCGCAGCAATTCTCGGTGACGGTGCCAGGAGGTACCTGGGGCAACATCGAGCAGCGCGTCGAAGGGTTAGAAGTACCAGCGGTGGGCGCGGTGGTAGGTTTAGAAGTGCCCAAGCCCAGCCAAGCGAAGGCGCAGTGGGCGCAGATTTACCGCCTCGAGTCTGAAACCGACTTGAAGGCATTCGTGAGCACGCTGACCCGCTTTAAGTAAACATTCGACTGAAATCTTGCTGGCGCGAGGGCTCCCTGCAAAACAAGGGGGCCTTTCGTCATGAGTGACACTTACGAAATCACGTACACATTTGCCTTCGATAACGGCGACAAGCGCACGTTCACCATTCACTTAGACCGTCATACCCTGGCTGACGTGGGGCCCCTTTCTGACGCCCCTCCAGAGTGGACCGCGCTCGACTTCGCCAAGTGCCCCAACTGCCCGTTGAGCTCGCAGCAGGTGTCTTGCTGCCCCGCGGCGGTACGCCTGGCCGAAGTAGTGAAAGTTTTTGCGCAAACAGTGTCGTACGAAAAAGCCAACGTCGAAGTGAAAGTGCCTGAGCGCACCTATTCAAAACAAACTTCGGCGCAGTCGGGGCTTTCGTCACTCATCGGCATGCAAATGGCGGTTTGCGGTTGCCCAGTCACAGCCAAGCTGCGCCCTTTGGTGCGTTTGCACCTGCCCTTCGCGAGCGGTGAAGAGACGATTTTTCGCGCCGTCGGCATGTACCTGCTCGGCCAATATTTAGAAGCCCACGCCGGAGGCACTCCTGACTGGAGCCTAAAAGGCCTCGCTGAGCTCTACGTTGAAATTGGCCGCACCAACCGCGCCTTCGCCAAACGTTTGCGCGCCGCCGCCGAAAAAGACGCCAACGTCAACGCGCTCACCGTGCTCGACACGTTCGCCAAGGTCATGCCCGATTCCATCGACGGCCGGCTCGATGAGCTGCGTTATTTGTTCACGTCGTGGAAAGAGACACCCAAACCGACCGCGGGTTGAGCCGTCACCGTTGCACCCACAGGTACGCCATGACCCTGACCGGGCGGGGCTGACCCTCTCCACAAGGTGCAAATACGCGATTGAAATGAACCGGCGCCTTGGGCCTCTGCTTTGCAAAAGCACTCGGGCATGAACCCCATCGAAAAATTCTGGTCTGCCCCCAAAGAATTAAAGCGCCCGCTCGATGCCGCGCTCACCGCACTGGCTGAACGGGGCCTCGCCGAGCTGGCCACTGAAGTCGATGCGGCAGCCACAGTCGTCAACGCCGCTCCGGTGCGCCGCGCCGCCCAGCGCACCAAAATGTCGGCCAGCATCGACATGGCGAGCGATTCAAATTTTTACGGCGGCTTTTCGACTGATATTTCGACGGGCGGCGTCTTCGTAGCCACCGTCTATGCATTACCGGTCGGCGCTGAAGTCGACTTGAGTTTTACCTTGCCGTCGGGTGAAAAAATCGAGGTGCACGGCGCTGTGCGATGGACCCGCGAAGTCAACGACAAGATTCCCGACAGTTTTCCAGGTGTGGGCATTCAGTTCATCAACCTGAACGAACGCGACCGCAAAGCCATCGAGCGATTCGTCGCTTCACGAGAGCCGATGTTTTTTCCTGACTGATTTTTTAGGGAGCAGGGTTGGTTGAAGGCCTTTGGTCGCTGGTCGTGCGGCGGCCAAAGGCTCTTCTTTTCAAACAAGTGCTGCTCCCACGGGCCGCTCAAGGTGTACGAGCGCTAAGTACTCAGGTGGCCCTAGAGCACCGAACAGGTTACCCGACCTACTGCGGCTGCCGATCCTCTCGCTGCGGCCTGCGGCCTCGTCAGTCCGCTCCTCGACGTGCCCAACGGCACGCCTCCGGGGCTCCTTCCTCGGGCGCCCGCCTCGCTTCGGTCTCAGCACCCTCGCGACGGTCCGGTAACCTGTTCGGCGCTCTAGGGAGCCGCAGCAACGAAAATTCTGCAATTGGTGGACCGCTCGCGTGGCCCTCGCGATTTCACACCATTGTCAAAATCGAGCGGCGGCGCCTCGCTGCAACAGTGCAGGCTGCATTTCATTTGTGGTGCCGGGCCCTTCCTTAAGCGGCGACTTTTCGCTATCCGCCTGGGCATGCGCAAACTCACTCTCGCTTTCGCGTTTTCCGCCGTTTCCCAGTCTTTCGCCGCCACACCCGCGCCGCAAGCCACGCCGACGGTGCAGGCCGCGACTGCCAAGCCGCTCTACAACCGGCTCTCGCGTCTCGACTTCAACCAGCGCGCGGTTGAGAAGAACGTGCCACTGTTTTGGAGAAACGACGCCAACAAAGACAACGTGCTCGACCCTGACGAGCTCGTGGTGGTGTGGGGCCCCAATGCCGTGAAGCGAGACACGCTGGTGGCGAGCAGCGGTTTTACCCCTGACTTCACCACCACCTACGAAGGGCTGCTCAAACCGGCCGACTTGTCGAAGGCACCCGCTGACGACAAGAAGCGCCGCGAGAAAGTGCTGCTCGAGCTGGCGCAGGGCCGACCCACGCTGGTGGAAAACGACTTCGCCAACGCTTCTGAAGAAGACAAAGCGGTGGTGCGGCAGATGGAAAAAGTCGCGCTGCTGATTGAGAAACTGCACGGCCGCCAGTTGGGCACCTTGGCCATGGGCGAAAAAATTCCCGCTGATGACGCCGCCAGCCGCGCGCTTTTCTTTCGCAACCAGGGCCCCACCTGCGAAGCGCCGAAGACCGAAAACGACCCCGACTGCAACGCCATTGCCGACAAGCCCAAGCCGCGCTCAGGCCTCTACCCGGCCGACATTCAAGCCGACAAAAATTTCTGTGACATGCTGTCGAAGCAGAAGAACAGCAAAGAGCTGATGGGCCACTTCAGCGCAGTGGTGGCGGGCGACAAGCCGGGCACCTTCAAGGCCGTGCCGTACAACGTGTTTTACAAAGACGACATGGAGGCGCTCGCCAAAGAGCTCGAGGTCGCCGCCGCCGCCGTGAAGTCGAAAGAAGAAGCGCCGTTCAAGGCGTACCTCACCGCCGCCGCCAAGGCATTTCGCACCAACAACTGGGAACCGGCCAACGAGGCCTGGGCGAAAATGGGCGTCAACAACAGCAAGTGGTACCTGCGCGTGGCACCTGACGAGGTTTATTACGAGCCCTGCGCGTGGAAGGCGGGCTTCGCCATGGCTTTCGCGCTCATCAACAAAGACTCGCTCGCTTGGCAGAAGAAGCTCGAGCCGGTGAAGAGCGAAATGGAAAACGCGCTCGCCACGCTGGCCGGCGCTCCGTACAAGGCGCGCAAAGTCGCTTTCAAGTTGCCCGACTTCATCGACATTATTTTGAACGCGGGCGATGCGCGGCCGGCACACGGCGCTACCATCGGCCAGTCGCTGCCCAACTGGGGCAAGGTCGCTGAAAAGGGCGGCCGCACCGTGGCGATGACCAACCTCTACACCGACGCCGACAGCCAAAATGCGCTGCGCGATCAAATGGCTTCGCTGTACTGCCCGGCGACGCAGGCCTTGGCTTCGACCGACCCCAAACCGGCCACCATGAGCACCGTGCTCCACGAGGCGGCGCACAACCTGGGGCCGTCGCACGAGTACAAAGTGAAGGGCAAAGAAGACGACCAAATTTTCGGCGGCCCGCTCGCCTCGACGATGGAAGAATTGAAGGCACAGACGTCGGCCCTCTATTTCGCCGACTGGTTGGTAGAAAAGAAAGTCATCAGCCAAGAAGAAGCGAACCAGGCGCACATTCGCGACGTGGCGTGGGCGTTCGGTCACATTTCGCGCGGCATGTACGACGCGTCGGGCAAGCCGAAGAATTACAGCCAGCTCGCTTCGATTCAGTTGGGCACGCTGCACAAAGCGGGCGTGCTGGTGTGGTCGAAAGACGCCATGGCCGCCAACGGCAAAGACAAAGGCTGCTTCGAGCTCAAGCTCGACGCGTGGAAGCCCGCGCTCGACACGCTCGCCACTGCGGTGCTGAAAATCAAAGGCAGCGGAGACAAAGCTGGCGCCGACAAGTTGGTGGCCGACTTCGTCGACGCCAACGACGGGTGGAAGCAGCTGCGCGAAGTCATCACCGAGCGGTGGACCCGCGCGCCCAAGGCGAGTTTCGTGTACGCGGTTCGCTACTGAGCCATGGGCACACCCTCCTTAAGGGCTCATGGACTGCCCAACTTGGGCAGTTGCCATTCTTCGTAGCGTCAAAATGGCCCAGTAGTAATGTCTCGCTTCGCATGAACACTGCCGAGGCGACGACGTGGTACTTCAAGAAGGCCGCCCGCATCATGGACGTGGGCGAGCGCATTGAAACCCTGCTTTTAAGCCCCTTGCGTGAAATCACCCTGCAGGTGTCTATCGAGCTCGACAACGGTGAGATTCGCACTTTTCCCGGGTACCGCGTGCAACACGACAACAGCCGCGGCCCGATGAAGGGCGGCGTGCGCTACCACCCCGCGCTCGACATCGACGAAGCGCGCGGCCTGGCTTCGCTGATGACGTGGAAGACAGCCGTGGTGAACGTGCCCTTCGGCGGCGCCAAAGGCGGCATCGCCGTCGAACCGTCGCGCCTGTCAGGCAAAGAGCTCGAACGGTTGACCCGCAAATTCGTCGACCAGACGCAAGACATCTTAGGCCCTACCCGCGACGTGCCGGGCCCCGACATGAATACCAACCCACAGGTGATGGCGTGGATAATGGACCAGTACTCCAAGTACCACGGTCATTCGCCCGCGGTGGTGACAGGCAAGCCACTCGACTTGTACGGCAGCAAAGGCCGTGACGCCGCCACCGGCCGCGGCTTGGTGTTCATCTGCAAACAAATTTTGGGCGACATCAACTTGCCGCTCAAAGGCACGCGCTTCGCGGTGCAAGGCTTTGGCAACGTGGGCAGCCGCGCAGTGCGCTTGCTGCACGAAGAAGGCGCGGTGTTGGTGGCGGTCGCCGACAGCAACGGAGGCGTGAAGAACCCTCGCGGCATCGATGTGCCAGCGCTCTTCGAGCACGCGAAGAAAAACGGCGGGCTCCAAGGTTTTGACGGAGGGAGCCCTTGCACGGGTGACGAAGTGCTCACCGCTGACTGCGACGTGCTTTTGCCCGCCGCCATCGGAGGCACCTTGACCCGCGCCAATGCCGCCCACGTGCGCGCCAAAATTGTTCTCGAAGGCGCCAACGGGCCCTGCACGCCCGAGGCCGATGAGATTTTTGAAAAGAAAGGTGTACTGGTGGTGCCCGACATTCTCGCCAACGCGGGTGGGGTCACCGTCAGCTACTTCGAGTGGGTGCAAAACCTGCAACACGTCACGTGGGAAGAAGAGCGCGTCAACGCCGAGCTCGAGAAGGCCATGAAAGACGCCTATGAGCGCGTGGCGCAGATTTCTCGCAACCGTAAATTGCCGCTCCGCACCGCGGCGTACTGTTTGGCCATCGGCCGCGTCGGCAAAGCGACCGTACTGCGCGGTATTTGATGCGCTCTAAAAGGAGAGAACGACGACATGAGCAACGCCACCGAGCTGGTGCAAAAACTCTCGCAGTTGCCGATTTGTCGGGGCCTCACCCAGGGCGAAGCGGGCGTGCTTTTCGAAATCGCCGAAGAAACCACCGCCCCCAAAGACGCCAAGCTCTTCACCGAGGGCGACCCCGGCAACACGCTGCTCATCATTCTCGAGGGCCAGGTCGAGGTCACCAAACAAGGTCAGTCGCTCGCCAAAGTTGGCCAAGGCAGCGTGTTGGGTGAAATGAGCCTGCTCGGAGCGGGCGGCACCCGGTCAGCCACAGCCACCGCGCTCACCGATTTGAAGTTGCTGCGTGTACAGGCGGCGCGTTTTCAAAAGTTAGTGCACGACGATAACCTGGCGGCCTTGAAAATCGTCGCTAACCTGGCCCAGGTCATGAGCCGCCGTTTACTGATGATGGACGAGAAGCTGATTGAGCTGCTCGACGAGAAGAGCAAAAAGAAACAAGAGCTCGCCGATTTCCAGCGAATTCTTTCTGATTGGTCATTCTAATTAAACGCTGTTGCGGCCTGTAACGCTTTAGAAGCACGCAAGAATTTACGCCGTGGGCCGGACCTCTTACACTTCTGTGCGCCCCTATGTCTGACACGCAGGAAGTCATTCGCGAGTTCCGCTTTCTCGACGACAAGCGAAAGAGCTCTGGCCTCACGTCAGACGAAGAATACCGATGGCAAGCGCTGGCGCAGAGCTTGGGCATTCCCCTCCCGGCCCCGGCGCCACAGGGTTATTGGGGCACTGACGGCCAATGGTACGCCTACCCCCCGGAGTACGATCCCCAGCTCGCTTACCAGCAGGGCTACACCCCCGAGGGGTACCCCACCGGTTACTATGATCAGGCCGCAGGTTACGGCTACCCGCAGCCAGGGTACGAGCCGCAAACCGGTCAGCCCTATGCCGACCCGCCAGCGGTGCAGGGTGAAGGGCAATGGCAACAACAAGGCCAGTGGCCCGCTGAAGGGTACGAGCCCGCCTATGCACAAGGCAGCGGCTACGAAGCACCGCAGACGGCAAATTGGCCTGAGCCAAACACCGAGCAACCCGCCCCCGCCCAAGACTCCAGTGGCGAAGATGGCCCAATCGAAGTCGACGCCGACGACGTCATGGAGGTGTCAGACGACGATGTCGAGCTGCTCGACCCTTCACCCCCGGTTTCGGCGCCCGCTCAGGTTGAAGAAGCGCCGCCTGCGCCGTTGTACCCCGAGCCTTCACTCACCGGCAGTTTAGACGACGTAGGCGTCAAGCCCGAAAAACGGCTCACCCATGAAGTGGTGGCCGCGTCGTCGCTGCTGCCAGTGCCTGAAGCGCCGCAGCCCGCCCCCAGCGCGCCAGAGCCCGCTTCTTTCTTGCCTGAACCGAGCGCACCCCTCGTCGAAGCCAAACCGGCGGTTGAGCTGCTCGCCGACGTGTTGCCCGCAGAGCCTGCTCCCCAAGCCGAACTGGAGCCTGCGCCCATCTCGGCCCAAGTCGCGATTGTCGAGCCGGCTGTCGCGGTAACGAGCACACCTGCAGCAGACCCCGAGGCGACGTTAGAGATTCCACCGCCTTCTGAATCGGTACCGGTGCCTCTTGGGCCCATCGCTGAACGCGCACCAATTTTGCTTTTTGCCGCCGCTCCGGCACCGCTTGCGGCAAAGACGGCTGAAGAGGCCGTGCCTTTTCACCACGAGAGGGTGACCTCGACGCCGATTCCTTGCGAGACGATTGCTGAACCCCAGCCAGTCGCCCCAACCCATGCAGCAGAGCCTGAAGACGAAGCCACTGGAGAAATCGAGACCGCGAGCATCGCGGCGCCAGCCCCCTCGGCACCGCTGCTCCCAGAGCTCGCGCCTGCCGAAGAAGCGCCCACCGTGCCTGCTCCCGAGCCAGCGGCTGTCGATTCCAGCGAGCCCGCCGCGCCCGCGGCTGACCCCACATTTCCCGCCCACCACACGCCGAGCCACTTGTTGCCCCGGCGCGAACCGCTGCACTCCAGCGAAGACCCGATTTCTTTCTTACGCCGCGCGCTGGCGGGTGACTCTGTCGTCGCAGCACCCGTGTCGACTGACGCCGCCGAACCGGTCGCTCCCGTAGCGCCTCTCGAGACGGCACCCCAGCCCGTTGGCGACACACCTACTGCCGCGGTGGAAAGCACACCGCTTCACGACGACATGCCCCTGGTCGAAGCGATTACGGTGGTTGAAGCGCCTGTTCCCCAAAGCGCGTCTCTTCTGGCCGCGGCGCTGTTGGGCGACGAGGCTGACCCGACGGCTCCTGCGCCCTCACCCTTCACCCAAACAAAAACCCCTACCGCCTTTCCTTCTACACGTACGCCGGCGGCTTTTCCGTCAGCGCGTACGCCGGTTTTCGGCGCGCCGCCCCCGGCAGCGACGAGCGCCAATGTGCCCACGCCCCCGCGGGGAACGGCGATTCCCAAAGAAGCGCTGCCCAGCCTTTCTATCAAGGCGGGTACACAGCCTTTACGCCAACCGGTGGCCCCTGCTGCTCCCATATCGAGCCCCTCAGAATGGGACGACCCCGCCCCGCCCGCGGGCGCCGTCACCGAAGAGCCGGCCCTCGAATTGGTCGAAGCCACGGTAGAAGTTGAGCCCGCGCCGCTCGAAGGTGAAGTGGTTGAAGAGGCTCCACTCGATTTGGTGGAAACCGCGCCGTCAGCGCCCGAATGGCGCATCGAGCCGTCGACACCTGACCCCGCCCCCACCGCGCGCTTCGGTCGCCCAGCGACTGACTGGTCGGCCGACGTCTTGACTGAGCTGCCTTTCCCTGCGCCTCCACAACCCCAGGAGGCGTACAACTTGAGCGGAGCGGCTGACGACAAAGTCGAGCTCGCCAAGTCGGCCGCTGAATTCTTGAGCTACCCGGCGACACCCGCCGCCGACGTGAGCAGCGCGTTCTCTGAGGAGGGCAACGATTTAATCGACGTCAGCCCCCTGGCGGCGATGGCCAACCCGACTGAATACGGTTACGACCGCAGCGACTCGCTCGATGACGGCGAAGGCGAATTAGAACTGGCCACCAACGCCGACTTCGTCACCAACCCCGGGCTCACCAACACCGGTGAAAAATGGAGCAGCAAAGCGCCACCGCCCGCGGCCAAGAACAAGTGGCAAACCGGCGTCGACGACTTGTTGCCACCTGAAAAGCCAGCGCCACGCCCCAGCCCTACCGCCAGCAAGAGCGTGCGCGATTTCAACAAGCCCGCGGCCATGGCCCCGCTGCCCGTCAAACCGCCGGCCGCCCCTCCCAAGTCGAGCCCGCCGTTGCCCGCGCCACGCCAAGCGCCCGCGTCTTTCAAAGCGCCGCCTCCACCCGACGAAGAAGTGCTGCAGGGCATGGTCGTTGAAGAAGACGACGCGCCCGGCGAATTCGAAATAGAAGAGCACGAAGCCCTGCCCTCGGTGCCTCCGCCTCCTCCGCCGCGTTCAGCACCCACGGCCCCGGCACGCGCCGCAATGCCAGTCGCTGCCCGCCCAGTGCAACCCGCGGTGCCCCACCTTCCCGGAGCGCCTGTCGTGCCCCGCCCGTCAGTACCGGGTGGCCCCCGGGGAGCCGATGACCGGCGTGGCATTGGCTTTCACGAAGACACCGGCCTGAAGCTGATAGTGCCCGGCGACCACAAAGTCATTCTTCACACGCTCGAAGGCCAGGTGAAGCGAGGCCTTCTGCGCAACCCCGACATGGCGGGCAAAGTGCTGACCCTCGAATCGGGCACCAGCGCGCCTGCCGAGCTGATTGCGCGCCCGCGACTGAAGGTGGTTTTCTTCGTACAGCCGCCTGACGCCAAGCCCGAGCCGATAACCGGCACCAAAGTGCGGGTGACATTGCGCGACGGCCGGCAGGTGGCGGGCTTCTCGACCGACTACAAAAACAACGCTCCGGGCTTCTTCGTGGTGCCAGCTGAAAACCGCACCAAAACGGCACGCATTTTCATCTACCGCGATGCCATTACGGCAGTGACTCCCGATTGACTTCGAGGGCTCCTTTGTCGGAGCTTTGCTGTTTCTTTTCAGCACACAAGGGCGGCCCATGGGCATGGCAGAAAAGCGTGGTCACCTACGAGTGCCGGTAAAGCTCACTGCGCATTGTCGTTTGGGCAACCGTTACGTGCGCGACGCGGTGGCTGACTTGTCTCAAGGCGGCCTTTATTTGCGCACCAAAGAACCGGCGAAGGCGGGCACGCCGGTGCGCGTGGCGTTGGCATTGCCGTACAAAGAAGGCCCTCGCTTCTGCACCTTGGTGGGCAACGTCGCCCGCATCGACCGTGATGAAAATGGGCGGCTGTTGGGGTTGGGCGTTTGCTTCGAAGAAACCGAAATGAGCGCGGTCGACATGAAGGCGCTGCACGGGTTTCTCGAAATCGCCCCGCTGGTTTAGGGCGGAGCGCTGATGCGAACGTGGTCCAAGTAATGGAACCATTCTTTAGAGCAGTCTCGGTTTTGGCACTGGTAGTTCGCCGAGCCGTCCCAGGTGTGATCAAACACGAACTCGTTCACCACGCCTGAGCCGTAATTGAGGTTGGTGTACTCGCCCACCAGTGTGCCGTCGACCCACCACCGCACCACGCCATCGCGGCAAGTCATGCAGCTGCTCGCCTTCACATAACCTTCCACCAGATACCAAGTGTCACGGTAAAGGAGCACGTCATTGACGTTGGGTTGACATTCGAGCCCAAAGTCTTTGGCGCAGGTGTGGCTGTTGTCGAGAAGGCCCCCGCCCACGTTGTGGCTGAAGTTCAAATGAAACGGCACCCAGTTGCCCTGCTCGTCGCGGCCCGGAGTGAGAAGAAAGACGCCGTTGACGGGTTCGCCACCGGCCGGGTTTTCCGCGGTGCGCATGAAAAAGAGCTTGTTACCCACAATGCCGCCCTGAAAGTCGGCGTTCACCTTCCAGCGAAAGCCTACGTAGAGCTGCCTGATGCCGGCGCCAGGCTTGAAATACGTTAACTGAGCGGCATCTCCTTTCGTCGCGTTGGCAGGCAACCGATCGTAATAGACGCCGGTGGGCGACAGCGGTGCGTCATTCATCTGCTTGATACCGCCGCCGCTGTTGTAATTCTTCATTCGCCCTTCGCAGTCGCGGGTATTCATCGGGCAGTCAATCAGCACCGTTGAACCCAAAGGCTCGTGCGGCCAGAAACCAGCGTCGGTCGCCATGAAGCCGCCGCCGGTGCCCATGCCGCCTCCCGCACCGCCGTCGGTACCACGGCCACCACCCCCGCCCGAGGCTCCACCGGTGCCGCCCCCTGCACCGCCACCCGAGGCCATGCCGCCCCCGCCACTGGCCATGCCCCCGCCCCCTCCGCCGTTCGACACACCGCCTCCGGTGCCGACTTCTTCGCCGCCTCCTTGAGGGCCATTGTTTGAACTGATGATGCCGCTCATGCAGCCCGCCAAGCAGAGAAGGAGCCACGCCGCGTGTCTAGTCACCCCAAACCCCCAACAACTTCAGCGGGCCAGGCTTCCCCAAGCCATGGCTCGTTTACGCAACGCGGTTGCAACTTTGGTGAAAGGAGCGACCGTGCTCAATGAGTACCATCAACAAAAGGTGCGCGAAAACCCGCCCTGCTCATTTCGGCGCGTCGTGTAGCGGCCGCGCCTCGCACTGCCCTCTGCCGTTTACACGTGCCTTGAAGGCGCGCTCATCAATGCAGGTACTTGTCAGACCCGCGCGGCGCGTTGCTTTTGCTGCCAGAAATCACTTCGAGGTGCGATGAGCGGTTCTTCAACTGCTTGCGCAACCGCCAGCTTTGAAAACGCAGCCACAAGTCATGCGGGCTCGCCCAGCGCACGTAGAGGAAAGTGAGCGCGAGGCCGAAGATTTCAGGAATCACCGCCGCGCCTCCACCAAACACAGCTTGCAGCGCAGTGACGAGAACACCGAACACCGCGAAGGTGCGCCCAGTGAGGAAAAAGCCGAAGACGTTGAGCTGTTGCGACCAAAGCGTGAGGCCGTACGCCACCCACAAAATGCCGCTCAAGACGTTGGTGCCAAAATACGGGCGCTCCAACAGCGAGTTCCCCGCCAGCCACGCGGTGAGCACGGTCAACAGACCCGCGGTGAACGTCACGCCAAGCGAGAAGCTCAAAAATTTGCGCGTGCCCCACAGCCCTTCGAGCGAGCCACCCATCGACCAAATGATGAAGGCGCCAAAGAGCACCGGAGAAGGGTCTTTGGTCGCCGGTATGAAAGTAATGAGCTGCCAGAACTGCAGGCCCAGCACGTCAGCCGGAACCAGATACAGCATCACACCGGTCGATTTTGCCAGCAGGTACCACACCACCGACGTGATGATGCTGATGACCGCCAGGGCCGTCGCAGCGTTACGGGTTCGAGGCAGGCGAAACTGCATGGCCGCCTCGCGCTACTTCTGCTTGTAGAACAGCGAAATCGTCAGGCAGTGAAACTCTTTGTCCGACGACTGGGTGACGATTTTGTCCACCAGCTCAATGCCCGGGTTCTCTTTGAGCCACTTGGTGATGTTTTCACCCATCGTCTCGCGATCACGCGCCAACGTGGTCGAAAACACTTTCAGTCCGGTGAACGCATTGGAGTTATTCATCTCTTTGCCCTTTCAATCGATGTGCGAGCTGGTTTTTTACGGGGCGCCTTGGCCACGGCCTTCTTGCCCTTGGTGGGCTTTACCAGCGACAGAATTTCTTTCTCACCCAAAGTCCATGCTGACGACTTGGCGCGCTTCAAAATCTTTTCGCACACCTCGTCGGTGACAGGGTAGCCCCGTTTAGAGAGCCAGTACCTCACGTTGCTCATGCCACTCATGTGGCCCACTTCAATCACCTGCTCGAGGCCGAATTCGCCTGCGGGCACTCCCGAATAAACGCGGTCAGCCAGCCAGTCGTTGCCGCGGTTCTTCGCCTTGATAATCGCCGCCGCGTGCACGCCCGTCGCGGTACGAAACGCGTCGGCGCCGCTCAACGGGTAATTGACAGGTATCGCCACCCGCGTCGACTTCGACACTTTGTTCACGTACTCGACGAGCGCGCTCAAGTCGTAATCGACCCACCCCATCAACTTGAGGTTCAAAAGCAGCTGGTCCATCGAGGTGTTGCCGACGCGCTCGCCCACGCCCAGGCCACAAGCGTGCACGCGGTCGACACCGGCTTCGAGCGCCGCCAAAGCATTGGTAATCGCCAGACCGCGATCGTTGTGACCGTGCCAGTCGAGCTTCACCTGGCCCCGCGCCTTCGAGAGCAAACCGCGGGTCCATTCGACGAGCGCCTTCACCCCCGCGGGCGTGGCATGCCCGACTGTGTCACAGAGCACCAAACGGCTGGCGCCGTGTTCAATCGCGCTGCGAAAGAGCACGTCTAATGTGGCGGGAGACGAGCGCGTGGTGTCTTCTGTCACATACGCGACTTCGAGGCCTTCTTTCACCGCGAAAGAAATCGCCTCGGCTGACGTCTTCTCGATGAAGTCGACGGTCCAGTTCTCGGCCCACTGACGAATCGGCGAGCTGCCGATGAACGTGTAGAGAACAATTTTCTGCCCCGACGCCTGCGAGGCTTCGACCACTGGCTTGATGTCGGTAATCACCGTGCGCGCGGCGCAGTTGGGCTGCAGCGCAAGCTTGTTCTTGGCAATGTACTTGGCCTGCGCCACCACGTCGTCGAACGCGCGGCGCCCAGCACCCGGCAACCCAATGTTCACCGCCCGAATGCCCAGCTTCGACATCAAGCCAAGCAACTCGAACTTGTCTTCGATGGGTGGGTCAACCACTGAAGGAGACTGCACGCCGTCGCGCAGCGTTTCGTCATTCAGATCAAACGCCTGGGCAGGGCGCGCAGCAGACTGCACGTCGTTCCAGTCAAAGATGATGTCGTCGGGCTTCGAAGGAAACGCTGATGTCTGGCTTTTGCTCATCGGGGGCGTTGTGCTTGCCGGTAGTTCTCGCAGAACGTCGGCTCTCGGCAGGTGGGGCCGAGACCATCAGGGTGGGCGAAAAAAGGAGTCTTCTCTGACTCTTCAATGCCGCACATGGCGCACTTGCGCTTGCGGACTTTGCGATCGGCCCTACGGGCTTCGGCGATCTTCTTCGCTTCTTCACGTAGACGCTTGTTCTCATCAGACTGCGCCATTGCTTCCTCCAACCCAACAGCTCAAAAAACCAAGCTTCTTACCAAGCCCTTTAGACCGCCTCGACCAGAACTGCGATACCTTGTCCTCCGCCGATGCAAGCGCTCCCAATACCGTATTTAGCCCCGCGGCGGCGAAGCTCGTGCAACAAATGAATCGTGATTCGAGAGCCGCTCGCGCCCAACGGGTGGCCGACGGCAATCGCTCCGCCGTCGACGTTGGTCTTCTCGCGGGGCAGTGAGAGCTCTTTTTCCACCGCCAAATATTGCGGGGCGAACGCTTCGTTGACTTCAATCAAGTCGACATCGCCAATCGAAATCTCGGCGCGCTCACACAGCTTGCGAATGGCCGACGCAGGGCCAATGCCCATGATTTTGGGGTCGCAACCGGTCGCCGCCCAGCTCACCAATTTACCAATCGGCTTGACGCCCTTTTTCTCACCCCAGCTGCGGGTACACATCACCGCGCTCGCCGCTCCGTCGCAAATGCCTGACGCCGCGCCCGGGTGAATCACGCCGTCTTTTTTGAATGCCTTGGGCAGCTTCTTGAAACCTTCTACCGTGCTGTCGGGGCGGTTGTGCTCGTCTTTTTCGAACAGCGTCACGCCCTTCTTGCTCTTGATTTCGACGGGCGACAGCTCGGCCGCCAACCGGCCACCTTCTTGCGCGGCGGCGAAACGCTTCTGCGAGCCGATAGAGAACTGGTCGACCTCGTCTTGCGAAATTTTGTACTGCTCAGCCAAGTTCTCGGCGGTCATACCCATGGGAATGCCGGCGTACGTGTCAGTCAGGCCGCTCCACAAATAGTCTTCGAGGTTGCCCTTGCCGAGTGGCAAGCCCCAGCGCGCCCCGCGAATAATGTGCGGCGCTTGCGACATTGACTCGGTGCCCCCCGCCAGCACGCAGCCAATGTCGTTTACCAGCATCATCTCGGCGGCGGTAACGAAGGCTTGAAAGCCCGAGCCACACAAACGATTCACCCCCAAGGCGCCTACCGGCACCGGCACTCCGGCGCGCAAGCCCACGTGACGCGGCAGGTAAATCGCGTCGGCCGCGGTCTGCATCACGTTGCCGTACACCACGTGCTGCACGTCTTCGGCGTTAATTTTGGCAGCAGTGAGCGCTGCTTTGGCTGATTCAACCGCCAAGTCAGTGGCGGTGAAGTCTTTGAGCGCGCCCCCGAACGTACCGAACGGAGTGCGCTTGCCAGACAAAAACCAAATCTCTTCGTTCTTTGCGACGCTCTTCATCGGCTGTTCTTTCTTGAAAGTTTGCTCAACCACAACTCATTGCTTCGCCAAAATCACTGCCCCGACCATGCCCAATGTGCCCATTGTCCACAACAGGCCTAGCGCATTCTGCTGTCGTACTTCCCACCGGCCTGGTCCGGCAAACCATGCTTGCCCGATTTGCACACGTTCACTCAAATTACCCGCGCTTTTCGGTTTTCCAAAAGGGGCCAACCGGCGCACATGGGCTTTGAAAACGCGGTCTACCGGCAGGTTTTCTAAAGAGCCAGAAGAGTAACGCCCGGGTATTTCGTGCGCAGGGCGGTGAAAGTTGGCGGTGAGCACCAGCGCGCCTTCAACCGTTTCGGTCAAGAAATACAAGCGTGGCCGCAGATCTCGCCCCAGGTAAACCGTGGCGTAGGTGCCTTCGGTGGGGTGTGCATAGTCGTGGCTCACCAGCGCCGCGTGCAACCGAGGCCGCTCGTAGTGGCTGCCAATGCGGTGAAAGCCTTCGGCAAGGAGCGCTTGGTCAGTGGCGGTAAGAGCCTTCGGTAAAGCGGTGTCGGCTGGAGCATCTTCTCCGACCTCCATCGAGCCGGGCTGCAAGCACAACAACGCCCGCCAGGCATAGGCGCGCAGCACGAAGTACACTGTCGTCGCGACGACCAAATAGATGACGACGTCAGCGGGGTTCAACGGGGCGTCCTGGTTACCCCGAGAGGGCTTCGAAAACGGCCTTGCCATGCCGCTTCACAGCCGGCACCAACCCGCCCTCACGCTGCAGCGCTTGCACGATGGCGCTCGGCGCTTCGGCGCGAAACACCTTGCCGCTTGCCACGTGGGTCACCGTACCGTGGCCCAAGTCGACCGAGAGCGCTTCGTTCTCGGCCGCCAGCGCATAGAAGGCGTCGTCTTTCACCACCAAGTACGGCAGCGCCTCGTTTACCAAGTTACGTTTGTGAATGAAGGCATAGCTCTTGGCGATGACACAGGTGATGCCGGCACCCATCAGGGCCCACACGGCCTGCTCGCGCGAGCTGCCTGAGCCCCACGCTTCTCCTGCCACGATGAGTGTCTGGCCGGCGGCCGCGCGCGAGGCGAATTCGGGGCGCACGAAGTGAAACGCTTTGTCACCCAGCGCTTTGAGCTCGGTCAAATGGCAGAACTGCCCGGGAATGATGGCGTCAGTGTCAATGTGGTCAGCGAAGCGCTGCACGCGCCCTGTGAGCACCGCCGCCTTCGCCGAACCTCCCGCGGTTTTGGCGTGCGTTGTCGTGACGACTTCGGGCTTCACTTGGTCGACGCGAATGTCAGGCGGCCGCGACTTGCTCTCGCGAAAAAGGAGCCGCTGATAACGGTCTTGATCAATTTGGCTTAAGTACTGCCGTGGATCAGCGATTTTCATCTCAGTCGATGAAGCCCCCACCGTGGCCGCGCTGCCCAACCAAGCTTGCGAGCCCTGCCCCATGCGGTTTTCGTAATTGCGGTTCTGCGACGAGAGCCACACTTCACCGGGCAGCGCTTTTTCTGACGCCACGCCCAGACACATCGAGCAACCCGGAGGCCCAATGCGGAAACCGGCCTTCTCGTAGTGCTTCCACAAGTCGCCCTGCCGCATGCGCGCCTGAATCGACAGATCGCCAGGAACCACCAACTGCTTGGCTGACGCAGGCCGCGCCGGCTTGTCTTTGAACGCTTGCTCGAGCACCAGGGCACCCAACACCAATTCTTCTTCAGTGGTGGTGCACGCGCCGATGAAACAACCGTCGAGCTTCAAGCCCAGCGTCGACTCCACCGGCATCACGTTGTCGGGCGAGAAGGGCTTGGCCACCAGGGGGCCCAGCTTGCTCAAGTCAATGGTGTACTTGGCCACGTACGGCGCGTCGGCATCAGCGCGGAAATAAAGTGCGTCGGTATTTTCGCTTTGGCGGGCCTTCAACCATTGCGCCACCACCGGGTCGGCTTCGAAAATGCCGTTCAGGCCGCCGAATTCTGCGGTCATGTTGGCAATCGTGAAGCGCATGTCGGTCGACCATTGGCGCGTCGCGTCGCCCTGGTACTCGACGGTGCGCTCCATCGCCACGGTGTTGCGGCCCAGGTCGCCCAGGGTCTTCAAAATCACGTCTTTGCCGCCGACGCCGAACGGCAATTGCCCGCTGAAGATGACCGCGATGGCTTCGGGCACTTCGAGCCACGATTGGCCGAGCACCATCGCCGCCGCAATATCGGCTCCCCCCAGGCCGATAGAGAACGCGCCCATGCCTCCGTGCGAGCTGGTGTGCGAGTCGGCACCCAGCACCACTTGGCCAGGCTGCACCAGGTCTCGGTAAAATTTGGTGTGCAGAATGGTGACGTTGGCGTCGTAAAAGTGGCGCAGCTTGGCTTGCGAAGCGAAGTCGCGCGAGAGCTGGGTCAGCTTTTGGGCCCGTGGGTCAGAAGCAAGCGTCACCGGGTCGACGGTGTGGTCTACCGCGAGAAAGAACCGGTTGGCATCGTGAATGTCAGGCCGGCCGAGCAGCGAATACGTGCGGTCCATGCCGTTCCACGCCAGCTCGCTCGCAATCGTCCAGTCGACTTTGATTTGCAGAATGTCGCCCGCCTGCACCCACGGCCGCTTCAGCCCCCGCGCGTGGTGGGCCAAAATCTTCTGGGTGAGCGTCATCGGGTGAGGCGTGCTCGAAGTCATGTCTGCCGCCTTATCTAACCCAAGATCTGCCGCTGTGTATCGGAAGAGCGGCGTACCTTCATCGAACGAGACGGCCCGGGTCTCTGGGCAGAGACACCGGCCAAGAGCGCGCGCGGCGGGTACCTCTGATCAGACGCTGGCACGGCCAATGCTGTACACCCTTTCAGCCGTCATTCAGGCGGTGATTCAAGTGAACGTATTTCGTGAAGAAGGAGCAACCACATGGAAGTGGGAAAGCGGTTGGCAGTGTTTTCAATCAAAAAAAGCCAGAAGGGTTCAAGCATCTGGACACGTGCCGGTTACGCGGTGGTGAACAACGATCGCTCGATTGGCGTGTACCTCGACGTGTTGCCCATCGACGGGAACTTGCACGTGCGAGAAGCAGGAGAGAAGCGCGATGTCGTCGTACCCCAGATTTCGGCGGCGACGCCGGGCGACGGGGCCAATCAATCAATGGGAGGTCTTTAACAATGTTTGGCAGAGGGACTTGGGTGTGGGTGTTGGGGTTGGTGCTTGCATTCGCGGGTGACGCGTCTGCGGGGGCCCGAAAGAAGTCAAACAAAGCGGTTGAAGGCGTGGTGAATCTCAACACCGCGACCGCCAGCCAACTCGATGTGTTGCCTGGAGTGGGCGACAAAGCCGCCCGGCGTATCATCGAGTACCGCACGAAGACCGCGTTCACCCGCACCGAAGACTTGGTGAAGGTGAAAGGCTTCGGCAAAAAGAAGTATGAAAAGCTGAAGCCGCATTTGAGCGTGGCAGGGCCAACCACCGTGAAAGCAGTGAAGGCCCGGGGTGATGCACCGCCAGTCGCACAAGGGCGCAGCGCTCCGTTGTCGCGTTAAACAATTCATTCAAAGTTCATTTCATCTCATCGCATTCGCGGTGGTGGCGGGCGGCTCGCTTGTCTTGTTCGAGTGAGCCACCCGTCGATGGCCGGGGTGCATTCAACGGTTGTGGAGAGGCGTGTATGGGAAAGTTCTCTGAGAAATTGAAGGCAGTTCAAGCCGCGGTGGCGGCGATTGAAAAGCAGTTCGGCAAGGGCTCGGTGATGCAGCTGGGTGAAACCAGCGAAGAGCAAAAGGTGGCGGTCATTCCCACCGGTTCTGTGGCGCTCGACCGGGCGCTCGGCGTGGGTGGTTACCCGAAAGGCCGCGTGGTCGAAATTTTCGGCAATGAGTCGTCGGGCAAAACGACACTCACGCTGCACGCCATTGCGCAAGTGCAGGCCCAGGGAGGCGTCGCGGCCTTCATTGACGCCGAGCACGCGCTCGACGTGGTGTACGCGCGCAAGTTGGGGGTACGGGTCGAAGAGTTGCTCGTTTCTCAACCTGATACCGGAGAACAGGCGTTGGAAATTACCGAGCACCTGGTGCGTTCGGGCGCCGTTGACTTGATTGTCGTCGACTCGGTAGCGGCGTTGGTGCCCAAGGCTGAAATCGAAGGCGAAATGGGCGACTCGCACATGGGCCTGCAGGCTCGGTTGATGAGCCAGGCGCTGCGTAAACTCACCGGCGCGGTCAGCCGCTCGGGCACCTGCATTATCTTCATCAATCAGATTCGCATGAAAATTGGCGTGGTGTTCGGTAACCCTGAAACCACGACCGGAGGCAACGCGCTGAAGTTTTATTCGTCGGTGCGCTGTGAAATTCGCCGGGCCGGCAACATCAAAGACGGCGACAACGTGGTGGGTACGCACACCCGAGTAAAAGTAGTGAAGAACAAGTGCGCACCCCCTTTTCAAGAGGCTGAATTCGACATTGTCTACAACCAAGGCGTGAGCCGGGCCGGTGAAGTGCTCGACTTGGGAGTAACCATGGGGCTGATTGAAAAGTCGGGCAGCTTCTTCAACCACCAAGGCGAGCGCATCGGCCAAGGCCGTGAGCGCGCCATTGAATGGCTCAAAGAGCACCCGGAGGTGATGGAGACGCTCGCTGCCACCCTTCTCACCGCCCCCAAACGCGCGGCAGAGCCAGCTCAAGTACTCGAGAACGCGGCGTGACCGCGGCCCTCGTGCTCTGGGCTCTTCTGTCTGGCAACAGCTGGCCCCATGCAGCGCGCAGCACACGCCCCTCCTTGGTGTGCCCAGCCCGCGCGGCCCGCCCCTCCGTCGAGAAGCATCGCGTCAAACCGGCGCGTTCAGCTTGGCGAACCCAACCGCGGAACGGGAAGCGCCTCATTGCCCAGCCGTAGCGCGTAGCCGGTGGCGGTCGTCTCGAGATGCGTCGCGAGCTGAAATTGAGCATCGCGCGAAAACACAGCCCGGGCTTTGCCGTTTTTGACCCGGGCCTCGAGACGGCCGTCACCGTCGAGGCTCAAAGTAGCCACCTCAAGACGCTCGGCGGTGCGGTCAGAAAGGCGAATCGAAACCATGCCTTCTGCCAAGTCGACCGCGGTCACCCTGTAGCCGGCACCTTCGACCTCGACGATGCACCAGTCGTGGCCCACTTCAAGCCGGTACCTGCCGTCACCGCCCATTTTCAGGCCGCGGTTGAACGTCTCGATGATGTTGGGGTGCTCTATCGGCTCGCCGTCGTGCCACCAGCGCATCTGCCGGTCGAGCTTAAGGCCGCTCTGTTCGCGGGTATGTCGATAGGCCGTCACCAGCGCCGAATGTATTCGGTGTACCCGCTAAAGGCGACCGCCCCCCAAAAGTTCACCAAGAATCCGAGGGCAAGCAGCGCGCGCACGGCAATGTTTTTCAGGCTCCATGCCCCGGCGGCGAAGGCGAGCAACATCCACGGGGTGTAGTCGAGGCTGAAGCGAAAGCCGAACTGGTTGGCGCCGGTGTTTTGGTACAGCAAACCAGGCAACGCACAAGCGGCGATGGTGAGCCACACCGGCACCAGCAGTCGTTGTTTGTGGCGGGGCCAGAAAATGAGGAGGAGCAACGGAAAAGTGAGCAGCAAGCTCAAGCCGTAAACGTCATAGCCGAGCCTCGGCGGGTTGCCAGCAAAGGTGGGCAGCTTCAAAAACGCCGCATCGAGGTTGCGCCATAGGTAATGCACGCTGAACAGCCCATGGGTGTCGATGTCGAGGTTCACCCGGTTGTTGTAAAAAAACCGGTGGCCAAATTCGGTGACGCTGCCGAACCGCAGTTGGTTATAGAGCGCGGCGACAATGGCGAGCGGCGCCGCGGCGGCGGCGAATTGACCCAGCTTGCGCACCGCCGGCCCAGGCGTCTTGAGAAACGCCTGCACGTCGGCAAGCCGTTGCCCCACGGTGGGGCAGACAGCCTCCATCACGAAGAAAACGCCAGTGAAGAGCAAGGGCGTACGGGTCAGCACCGCCATCGAAAAGAAGAGACCCGCTAAATACGGCCGCTGCGCTTGGTATGCGTTGCGTGCGTACAGGCAGGTCAGAGCCACACCCATGACTTCAGCCGAAAACCACACTTCACCCCGAATCGCGCAGTAGAAAAAAACGGAGCCAAAGGCGAGCACCAAGGCCAGCACGGTGTTGTCGCCAGGCGTGCGCTCCAAACCCTCTTCTTGCGTCACCTTGCGAAGCAGCGAATAAAAAAGCGCGATGGCGAGCGCGCCGACGATGACTCCAAAGGAGGTGTCATTGAATTGAAAGCCGTGAATGGCGACGAAGGGCATCATCACCACCGCGGGAAACCAGGGAAAGCTGGAGTACCACTTGTCAGTGGGTTGAACCATGCCCTCGCAGCGCGTCTTCACTCCGTTGACTTCGCGCACACAGGCCCAGTCTTCGATGTCGGGTTGGCCGTTGGGGCCCGTAGGCCGCACCGGAATATCGAGGTGCCCGTCGAGCCAAGACTTCGCTTGGTACACAAAGTGGGGCGCCCCACTTTGTCTTAAAAACCGCTGCGAACTGAACGAAGCCAACACCACGAAGCTGGCGATGAAGAGCAGCGCCTCCATGCGATACGCCGCCCACCACCAGCGCAGGCCGCTGGCGACTTCTCCAGAAGCAGGCAGAGCGGCTTGCGGAGGAACACCGGCCGACGCCGAGGCTTCTCGCGTTGGCGCAGTGGCCCCGTTACTTTCTTCAGTCGCTGGCTGTTGGTCGCTCACGTCGCGCCGACCTCTAGCTCCACCGCTCACGCGAAGTCGAGTTAGATGATTCAGCGCAGCATCGCTCGCCGCAAAACATCGAGCGCACCGTAGGCTGCGAATTTCTGAATTCGCTGACGGTCACCCGGCAGCAAGACGCGGCGCACGTGCGTACCGTCTGCTCCGGCGCACGCCAGGTACACCGTACCGACGGGGTCGGTCGCTGTTCCACCTTTCGGCCCGGCCCAACCCGTCGTCGCAAGGCCCCAACTGGCGCCAGCCGCCGCGCGCACACCTTCGGCCATTTCTTTCGCCACTTCGTTCGAAACTTCTCCAAACTTCTCGAGCGTCTCGGCCTTAACACCGGCCCACTGCTGCTTCGTCGCCGCTTGATATGTCACCGCGCCGCCCAGCAAGTATTCACTCGCACCCGGCTCTTGCGCGAGCAGTGCCGCCACGTTGCCGGCAGTGCAGCTCTCGGCCACGGCCACCGTTTCTTTCCGCGCGCGCAGCAGGCGACCCACCACCTGCGAATAGCGGTCATCGCCTTCACCGAAGAGATATAGACCCAGCGCTTCGCGGCACTGCGCCGCGGCACGTTCTGCCAAATCGGCGGCGCCGTCAGGGCTCGACGCCACCGCGAGCAGCTTCAAGTGATTCTCGGGAGGGTGGGTGCGGTAACCGAACACCACCTGGGGAAAGACCTTCACCACCGACTGCACCTTTTCTTCCAGGTGCGATTCAGCCAGACCCATCGTCTTCAGCAGTTTGAGCACCCGGTATTCCTGCGTTTTTCCCCGTAAGGTGCGCAGCCGCGGCAACACTTCGGTTTCGACCAAGTGGCGATATTCGGTAGGCACTCCGGGCACGAAAAACAGCCGCGCCTTCTCGAGCGACATCACGAACATTGGCGCTGACCCCTGGGTGTTGATGACCACCTCAGAGCCCTTCGGCACCCACGCTTGTTTCTCATTGTTGGCCGATAAACGTAAGCCCCGCTCGGCAAAGCGGGCCTGAATGGAGCGCCACGCTTCTTCATTTCGTTCAGTGCCCACGCCCTTCGCCGCGGCGGCGCATTCAACCGTCAAATCGTCAGCGGTTGGCCCCAACCCTCCTGAGACCAGCACCACGTCGGCGCGCGCCGCCACTTCGCGCATCACCGCGGTCAATTCTTCGCGCACGTCGCCCACCACCGTGTTGCGCTGCACCTGCAGACCCAACGTCTCGAGCAGCCGCGCCTGAAAGAAGGTGCTGTTGGTGTCTGCGGTCAGCCCGGTGAGCAGCTCGTCACCGGTGCATATCGTCTCGATGCGCACGCCTTGGCAGCGTACCGCAAATGCACCCGCTGCCGCCGCTACAACACTTCTTCGTCGTCGATGCCGTCATCTTCTGCGTCGTCATCGTCATCGTCGAGCAGCGCCGCCTGTGCCGCGGCCTTCTTGCTCACCAAGTGGTTGCGCAAAAGCAGCACCGACTCACCCAAGCCAAGCACCAGGTACACCATGAAGTACGCCGCCAGCACCCACGAGGGGTGTGATTGGGTGGCGACGACGATGCCGACCATCAAGATGACCGCGAAAATGACTGCCGAGGTGCGCGTCAGCCTGAGGTCTTTGAACGTGCGGTAACGCACCGTAGAAACCATGAGCAGCGATAAAAACACCACCGCCACCGCCACCGGCACCCGCGCGCTTTCGGGCAGGGGGTTGGGGTCAGTGCCGTGGTGCGCAATCACCAGTGAAATCAGCACGCCCGCCGCGAGCGGTATGGGCAGACCGACGAAGAAGCGCGAGGCGCCTCCATGGGCAGAGCGCTGAGCGATGACATTGAACCGGGCCAGGCGAAGCGCCCCACACGCCGCGAACATGAAGCCCACGAAAAGACCGGCGAAACCCAACGGCGCCAACGCCCATTTGTAGGCGAGCAGCGCGGGAGCCGCTCCAAAGGTGATGACGTCGGCCAAACTGTCGAGCTCGACGCCGAATTGGCTTTGCGTCTTGGTGAGGCGCGCTACCCGCCCGTCAAACCCATCGAAAAAAATGCCGAAGAAAATCGCGAGGGCCGCTTGGTATAACTGCGACGGAGTGGCTTCACCCGCGCTCAGCGTCATCGAATAAAAACCACAGAAGATGGACGAGACCGTAAACAGGTTCGGTAGCACGAACATCAACTGACGAAGCTTCATTGGACGAAGGACCATAACAAGTCTTGCACGCCGTGCTCCTCATCCTCTTGGTTTTCTTACTGTCGGTGAGTTTCGCCATCGGCTGGGTGCGCTATTGGCGGCACTATTACCGCCTCACGGGCCGAAGGCCCTTACGCATCGACCTTCAAGCGCTCGACGGCGTGCCGCTCACCATGTGGCACCGCCCCGCCGCCAACCGGCGTTACGCCGAACCCGTCATTCTCTGTCACGGCTTGGGAAACAACCACCGGTACTTCGAATTCCAAGCGCCGCGAAACCTGGCTGAAGTCCTGGCCGAAGCGGGGTTCGACTGCTTCAGCGTCGACTGCCGGGGGGCCACGCCCGGCGCGCCGCGCCCTTGCGCCGATGCCACTTTCGACGACTATGTGAACCATGACGCGCCCGCCTTCATCGACGCGGCCCTGCGCTCGAGCGGCGCCGCGCGCGTTTTATGGGTGGGTCATTCATTCGGAGGTCTCATCGGCCTCGCCCGCGCCGCTTCGGAGCATGAAGAAAACATCGCTGGCCTGGTGGCGATGGGCTCTCCCACCACCTTGACGCTCACTCCTGGCGCGCGGTGGCTGCTTTCGTTCTCGAGACTCTTTCGTTGGTTGCCCCGGTTGCGCATCGACTGGTTGGCGCAAGCAGCGGCACCCCTGGCGGGCCGCTTTCGCGCACCCTTCGTGGGGGGCATTGTTTCGCTGCACAACATGGAAGGCTTGCCGCTGCGGCTCACCCTGGCGCAAACCATCGCTCCGTTGTGGCATGGGGTGCTGGCGCAAATTGGCACCTGGGTTGATTTGAACGTTTTCTGCTCTGCTGACGGCCGCATCAATTACCGCCAGACGCTCGAATCGCTCAGTCTGCCCTTGCTCATCGTCGGCGGCACCATCGACAGCCTCGCCACGCCGCAGGGCTGCGCTTCACTGCTCGCCGCGGTGAAGTCGACCGACAAGAGTCTGCTCTCGCTCGGCAAGTCGTCGGGGCAAAAAGAAGACTACGCGCACGCTGAATTCATGCTCGGCCGTTACGCGCACACCGAAGTGCACCCTTTGCTGCTCGATTGGCTGAAATCACACGCCACGCCAGTCTAAGAAGGCCCGATGCGAATTTTCTTGGCGATGGCGCTGGCGCTCACAGGCTGCACGGGCAACAAAGCAACGCACGTCACCCAAACCCAAGCCGACAACTGCGCTGGTGTGCCGGTGCTGACGCTCGAGCAATTGAAGCGCGGCGAAGGCCAAGAACAACGCATTGCGGTTGACGGCGTGCCCACGCCACTGACGATGTGCACGCGCATGCTCTGCCCCGATGGCACCGGCTGCTGCAACAAATGCAAGGGGGGCTACGTGCTGCATAACGACAGCGATTACCGCCTTTCGCTCACGGCGCTGCCTGGCTGCACGGGAACTTCGTGCGATTTGCAGTGCGTGCCCTTCGCCGCCAAAGCCACGCAAACCTACCGGTTCGTCGGCGTTCACCACCACACAGTGGCCAACAACGACACCCGTTTCGCCGCATCAGAAATTGCGGTTGAAACCTACTGCCCCGCTGAGAACCGCTAAGGGCCCGCCGCAAAATTAGTCATTTACATTTACGGGTCGTTCGATCAGACGTAGTGAATGACGAAGGTTGAACGAGGTGAGGCCGAAGCGAAAATTCGCGTGCGCTTCGAGCGAGTTCGAGG
>JAIBBR010000060.1 GCA_019694575.1 Myxococcaceae bacterium | reverse complement strand
CCCAAAGCCAACCCACCGAGAATCTTTTCACCCGCACGTTCCACGTCGAGCGCGGTGGCTTCGGGCCCCAGTCCCAACACCCACAGCGGGTTGTTGGCAATCAGCTCAGTGAGCGTTCGTGAAGACATCACCGTATTCCCGAGCCGTGACTCTCGCGGCGCTTCTTCGCTTCGATGGGCAACAAGTCTTCGAGCGCAGAACACGCCCGCTTGAGGCCTTGAATGTCGCGCTTCGCCGCCGCCGCCCGCCCCGCAGTGATGTGCGATTGCGCTTCACCCGGGCGCGACGCTTCGTGCACCCGCGCCGCCAAATGTTCCAACCAACCTGCCCACACTTCAGGCACTCGGTTGTAGAGATTTCGCGAGAAGACACGCAGTTGTTTGCAGCAACGCTCGACCTCCAGCGTGTTGCGGCTCTCGAGCGCTTGGGCGGTACGTACTTCGAGCCGTTTCAATGCTTGGTATTCGGTGTCTGAACCCAAGTCAGAAGCCCAGTCGGCGGCGTTGCTCAATTCTTGCTGGGCTTCGGCTTCCATCGCCGGCCATTCAGCCAGCTTGGCCACACTGTCGAGTTGTGCATCGGCTTCGAGCAGCGAGCGCATCGCCCGTTGGCCCGCGTCGGCGTCGCCATTTTTCGCGGCCGCGATGTCGGTACGAATGCGAGGCAACGCTTCTTCAACGTCATAGAGCCCCGCCATGGCCGACGCTGAACCCAACCGCACTGCGCCTTGTTGCGCTTCGGGAAGTTGCCGGGTGATGCGCTCGAAAAACGCCGTCAGGGCCTGGGGGTTGGCGTCGGGCAACGCCAAGCGGTCTACCCGCTCGAAGAGTTGCTTCGTACGTTCCACCAAGGCAGACGCTTGCAAGCGCCCACCGCGATCGAGCTCGATGGTGACGTCGATGGCTGAACCCACCGGCAGGGTGTCTTTCAGCTCTGATGCTTCGATGGAAAGCACACCCACCAACCGGCACAGGCTGGCTTTTTCGTACTCACCTTGAACGATGGGAATCTTCAACCGCGCGTCGCCGTCGCCTTTGACCAAGGTCTCAGCCGTTTGGTGACGAAAAGTGCGTTTGGTGGGCAGCGGTGCGCCGCGCTCGACGTATACCCGCACCCGGTTATCGGCCAGCGCCACACCCAGCGTTCGCGAAATGGGCGGGTCGGCCAACGTCATGCCATGCACAAGGTCGATTTCAGCCGGAGCCACCGGAATTTCGCGCCCGGCGGCATCAAAGCCGTGCAGGGTGAAGCGGTTACTCTTGCGACGCTCCAATTCGACGTGTGTCGAAAAAGCATGCTCGTCGGCGCTGACTTCAGCCCGCACCGTGGGCCCCCCTATGCGACGCAGTTCGACCGCGACCGGTGCTGCGCCTGGGCCTTCGAGCCAGCGACCGAGAATCGCGGGCGAGAGGTCAGCCGTCATCGCGGGGAAATGCATGAAAAAATGGTGCGCGGCCGAAGCCCCCGAGCGGGCCGTGTCGGTACTGACCGCAACCACTCCTGACGAGGCGGCGAACAACGCGGCACCTTGGGCCACCAAAGTCATGGGGTCCAGCCCCGGAGCGAAAGCGATGCCCAGCTTTTCGGTGAGACGCTGTTTGGTCACCGGCATGGCCGTAGGGCCTCCTACCAGCACCAGCCGCGACACTTGCGAAGGCATCAACCCATGTTGCGAGAGCAGCCGAGAAACCACCGCCACCGTGCGATCGATGAGCGGCAGACACACCTTTTCGACGTCATCGCGCCGTAACGTCATGTCGATGGCAATTTCTTTTTCGCCCAGCTGCACTGTGTCAGCCAACGTCACCGGCACTTCGTCAGTCACCGACAGTTCGATTTTGGCGTCTTCAATCGCCGCTTTGAGCTTCGGCATCACCTTGGCCAGCGCCGGGTCACCACGCTTCAGCGCGATGCCGTGTTGCGCACCAAGCTGCGAAAGCAGGTAATCGACAATCGCCCAGTCGAAGTCACGGCCACCCAAAAAATTGTCGCCATCGTGCCCTACCACGGTGAGCAGACCTTCGCGTGTCTCGAGCAAGCTGCAGTCAAACGTGCCGCCGCCCAAGTCGTACACCACCCAGCTGCCCTTCTCTTCTTGGCTCCAGCCCGCGGCCAGCGCCGACGCCACGGGTTCTTGAATCAATTCGATGCGCTCGAAACCGGCCAAACGCGCGGCTTCGGCGGTCGCTTGGCTTTGCGGCAACTCGAAGAGCGCCGGCACTGAAATCACCGCGCGGTTGGGCGCGAAACCGAACTGCCGCTCGACGTCGGTGCGCAAGCACTTGAGCACTTCAGCCGACAGCTCGGCGGGCCGCAGCCGCTTGCCGCTCGCTTCGAAATGAAACGTGTCGCCCGCCCCCATCAACCGTTTGAATTCGGCCTTGGTGTTCGACGAATCGTTATCGAGAAAACGCCGCGCACGGCTGCCTACTGTCACCAAGCCCTTGGCGTCGATGCGCACGACCGAAGGTGTGAGCGCACTGCCCCGGCTGTCACGAACAGACTGCAACTGCGTGCCGTCGAAGACGACCGCCGTCGAGTTGCTGGTGCCGAGATCGATGCCCAGGTAGTGCCGTGCCATGTGACCATGAGACGTGGAAAGAGAGAGACCGTTGCATACTTCAAAACCGGCCTCGACTCGCCCCTTTACACTCGGCCCCTGAGAGCGGCCGTTCTGCTTTTCGTCACGGTGAAACCACTCGAAACACCAAACGGTAAGAGAACTCGAGCGAAGTCATGTCTTCGGGCGAAGATTTCACATGCAGAAAATAAGTGCCGGCCGGCAGGTTCGCGGCGCTGCTTGAAGTCTGCCCATCAATGCGTGAGCAGTAGCCTCGCGCTCCATCGTCATTGCTGGTAATCACCAACCCCGCTCCGCTCTTGAGCTGCAAAAACGAGTCAACGAGCAGCGACTCGCAGGTTTCGATTCCACCCTCGATGATTTCGGCGACGATTGTTCGCGGCTGCGTCAGGGTAAATGCGTAGTAATCGTCAGTATCGGTCGAGGTGAGGCTGCCGCTGACGTACATGTCAGTTTCATTGAGTGGCGTGGCGTTGAAGGTGCCGTCGTTGGGCTCGGCCTCGGTACCACCGTCGCTCGGGAACGAGAGCTGTATCGAGTACGAAAAGACAGCCGCCGAAGCCACCCGTGACAACGCAATGTAATAGGTACCCGCGCCGAGATACCTCATCAAGTTCAGGCACCCGTATTCGTTTTCGTCAGCGATGTATTGAGTGCCGTCTGCATGAAGCAGCGCCAATCGGGTGCTTTGAATCACTGAGCAGCCCTGAGAAGACTTCAAATCGAAGCGCACCACCGCGGCATTCGCGAGGGTGAATTTAAAGAGGTCAGCTTCAGCCGGGCTCAGCGAGCCGTTGATGCTGCCTGCGCCCGTCAAAACCACGCCAGACGTGTCAGCCTGACTCTTGATGTCATTGGGCTCGACTTCCCAGAGCCCCGAAGCACCACCGCCAGTTCCATTTCCCCCGCCCGTTCCGGTGCCGCCACCTGTCGCGCTGCCACCGCCGGTGCCGACGCCTCCTCCAGTTCCCGTTCCACCACCAGTTGCGGTTCCGCCACCCGTTCCAGTGCCGCCTCCGGTGCCAAAGCCACCCCCTGTGGCAATTCCTCCGCCCGTGCCGGTACCGCCACCAGTCGCTGTTCCACCGCCGGTTCCCCCGCCTCCGCCTGTGGCACTACCGCCTCCTGTAGAGGTGCCGCCGCCCGTTGCGGTACCTCCACCCATCGCTGTTCCACCTCCCATTCCCTCGCCACCACCCGTCGGGGTGCCTCCGCCAGTGCCGGTAGAGCCTCCGGTGCCCGTGCCACCACCACCCGTACCTGCCGCGATGTCACACACGCCAGTGTTGGGGTTGCACGCGAAACCAGGAAAGCACGTCACCTTCTCGCACTTGTCGACGGGGGCCGGCCCACACGCCACGCCCACCACCAGAAACGCCGAGAAGAACAACAGACTTTGTAGACGCATGACGAAACTCTCCGAAGGGCGGCTGCCCGCACCGTTATTACTGCACGGTAAAAGCATTGGACCGGCCCGTCGGTTTCCGTCACGAACGCAGAGATTTTTTTTAAACGGCTACTTCTACTTCGAAACTACACCGGAAGTAGCGGCGCGCAGGCTGTGTTCGCACGACCGGCGAGCGTGGTGGCGAGACTACCGAACCGCCGCCGGTGGCCGGCCCATTCGCGACTTCTTCGACGAGTTGACCGACGAGGAAGCAGCTGAGGTGCTGGCCGCAATGAAGGAGGTCGCCGACATCGGATCGGAAGCAGCAAGGCACCTCCGTGGCGACATCTACGAGGTGCGCGCCGAGGCGCGGACCCGTACCTTTCGCGTCTTGTTCGCGGGTGAAGGGCAGTTCAGCCAAGTGCTCCTGTCGCTCGTCGCCTTCGTCAAGAAGACCCAGAGGACAGATTGCGCCAATGGCGCGAGCGAGGAAAGGCGAAAAAAGCCAGGAAGCCATAGCGCTTACGCTATGTCGTTGACGATATAGCTCCTGCTCCCTAGAATGATGCCAGAGGCTGATGATGAGCAAAAATTTCCTCGATGAGATGGTTGCCGCTCGCGCTGAGCGGAACCCGGAGTTTCCTCGGCTGGTTGCCGAGGCAGAGTTCCGCCGGAAGACGGCTCGTCTACTGGCTGCAAAGCGGGAGAAGCGCGGATTCAGCCAGACCGTGGTGGCTGCGATGATGGGCACCTCGGCCTCAGTGGTTTCGAAGCTTGAGGCTGGGGCGGACGTCAAGCTTTCGACCCTGCAGCGCTACTGCGCGGCCATTGGCGAGTCGCTGAATATCGCCGCGGTGCGCCGCGCGCCGGCCCGGTAGCTCCTGCTCCGCCATCTCCACAATGTCTCCAGTGCGGGGGCGGATTCGAGGGGACTCAAGAGGACAGACGGGGACGCGCCGGGGGGCTGATTCACTCCAGCTGGCAGGGGCTTGGGGCAAAAGCCGTGTGCCGTCTATTGGTCAATAACTCAGCGCAGCTTCAACCATGAAACAGGTTATTTCGCGGCGTGAATCGCAGCGCGCAGCTCGGGCAGCACCTTGAACAGGTCGGCCACCAACCCGTAATCAGCGACTTGAAAAATCGGCGCCTCGGGGTCTTTGTTGATGGCGACGATGGTCTTGCTGCCTTTCATGCCCGCCAAGTGCTGAATCGCCCCGCTGATGCCGGCCGCGATGTACAGCTGGGGAGCCACCACTTTGCCAGTCTGACCCACCTGTAAGTCGTTGGGCACCCAGCCGGCGTCGCACACCGCGCGCGAAGCACCGACCGCCGCGCCGAGCTCGTCAGCCAACGCTTCAATCTCTTTGAAGTCGCCCTTGGTACCGCGGCCTCCCGAAACCACCACGCGGGCTTCGGTCAATTCGGGACGAGCACTCTTCACTTCTTTGAATTCGACGAACTGGGTGGGCACGGTGGGCGCCGGTGCGTTGAAGGCTTTCACTTCGCCCGCTGCTCCCGCCTGCGCCGCAGGAAATTCGGTAGCGCGCACGGTGAAACACTTGACGGGCGTGTTCAACTTCACGTCAGCCATCACGCTGCCGGCCCACATCGGGCGGGTGAGCACCACGTCGTTGCCCGAACCGCTAATGCCCATTACATCGGTGGCCATTGCGGCCTGCAACCGAGCCGCGGCGCGGGGCAACATGTCACGGCCGACCGCGGTGGCCGCCGCTCCCACCCACGTCGCGCCAATCGATTTCGCCAACTCGGCCATCGCCGGGCCATGCGTTTCAGCGAGCGCGTGCTCTAGGTGCGGTGCGCTGGCGGCGTGCACCGTCTTGAGGCCGTAGCCTTTGACCATGTCCGCGAGCTTGTTGGCGTCTTTGCCGAGCACCGCTCCATGCAGTTCAGAGCCAGTGGCTTGCGCCAATTGAGCGCCGGCAGCCAGGGCATGCAGTGAAGCCTTGCGAAGATTTCCGTCAGGTTGCGCTTCAACGTAAATGAGAACGATAGGCATGGTGTCTTTCAAAAAAAGTTAAATGACCTTCGCTTCGGTCTTGAGCTTTTGCATCAGCGTTGCCACGTCGGGCACCTTGATGCCCGCCTTGCGCGGCGCGGGCGCCGACATCTTCAGCACTGTCAGCTTCGGAGCCACATCGACGCCCAACCCTGCGGGAGTCAGCTCTTCAATCGGCTTGCTCTTCGCCTTCATGATGCCGGGCAGCGGCGCATAGCGCGGCTGATTCAAACGCAGATCAGTGGTGACAACCGCGGGCAGCGTGCACTCAACCGTGCCCAAACCGCCGTCGACTTCGCGCACTACTTTCACCGTCTTGCCGTCGGCACCGACCACCAGCGCCGGGGTCTTGCTCTTCTCGGCGTCAGAGTCGAGCGATTCGTGCTTCGAAGCGAACGTCGCTTGGCCCCAACCGAGCCATTCGGCCATGTACTGGCCGACTTGGTTCTGATCATCGTCGATCGACTGCTTGCCCAGAATCGCCATGTCGGGCTTTTCTTTTTCACACACTTTCTTGAGCAAACCGGCAATCGCCATTTGATCTAACGGACCGGTGTGATTCACCCACACCGCGCGGTCGACGCCCATCGCCATCGCATGGCGCAATTGCTCGTGCACTTCTTTGCCGCCAATAGAAACCACCACTGTCTCGCCCTTGTGCTTGGCAACCAAGCGCAACGCCTCTTCGACCGCGATTTCGTCGAAGGGGTTGATTTTGTATTTCAGGCCTTCTGGCACAATGCCCGTGCCGTCAGGCTTCACTTTTATTTTCGATTCCGGGTCTTCGACGCGCTTCGCAGTGACGAGAATCTTCATGGGAAAAAGCATTTAGGTGAGCCGCTATGGCTCACGCAATCGCAAACTCGGGCTTGCCGCCGATGCCTATGAAGGGTTCTATAAGCGCGAAGTAGCCTCGCTAGTTCAGCTCGCGCATCTTCTGAGCAAGGTGCTTAAAGGGCTCTTGATCAATATCGGCATTTTCGCCAAAGCCACAGCCAATCGCCCAGGGCAGCCACCCATCGGCACCGCGGGCCTCGGCCCGTTCGACCAACGCGCGCGCGTAGTCAGCATTCGCTTCTTCCGCGAGAAATTCACCCACCACCACCGGCAGCTCACCGGCGGCGTTACCAAAACGGTCGTCCAAGCTGTCGACACCGTCATAGGGAAGATAGGCGTGCGCTGAATAAACGAGGTTGCCACCCGAAAGCGGGTGCTGCCGGTAGTAGTCAACCGTATGCCCCCAGTTCATGCCGCCGATCACCAGCACGACTTGGGTATCTCTCAACCGAATCGCGTCGGCCAGCGCCTGCATGGCTTGAGCAGTCAAGCCTTCTGGGTAGTCGTGCGGCTCGTTGATCAAGTCGTAGAGCACGTTGGTGCGGTTCGACCAGCGCGCGCTCGCCTTGTGCCAGAACGCTTCGGTGGTGTTCCCTTCTCCGAAGGTCGGCAGTCGCAAGATGTTGTCGTAATAGGGCTCCAACTTCTGCCCCACTTCCCACTGAACGTCGAGAATCACATACACCCCGAGCGCGTTGGCGGCATCGATCAACAATTCCACCCGCTGGACATACGCATCATCTTCCACGAACCACTGCTGGTTCACAGGCATACGCACCACATTGGCTTTCCACCGCGTGGAATCGGCCAACACTTTCAGCACTTCGCTGCCCGTAGCGCTCAGCTTCCAATTGGCGCCGTCGCGGTCGAATTCAAGCGAGCAAACATTCACCCCGCGCAGCTTCACCGGAACGCCGCTCGCCGCGTTGACCAGTTCACTTCCCACAGTCATCAACCGCGGAAGAACGTTAGCTGGAGCAGCCGTGGGCTTCGGGGCCTGCGCCCAATCGAGCGATGCTTTGAGCACAGGCTCCGGGCCACACCCCATGACCAGCGGCAACAGCCAGGCGCTAAGCAGCACCTTCTCACGGCTCATCCGCGCAACAGCTCGCGCGCCATCACCACGCGCTGAATTTGCGAAGTGCCTTCGTAAATCTGAATCAACTTGGCATCGCGCATCAGCTTTTCGACGGGGTATTCCTTGCTGTACCCATAGCCACCGAAAATTTGTACTGCGTCGGTGGTGGCCTTCATCGCCATGTCGGCGGCAAAGCACTTGGCATAGCTGGAAACGAGGGTGTTCTTCTCGCCCGCGTCGAGCTGCCAGGCGCTCTGGTACGAGAGCAACCGCGCGGCCTGAATGTCTTTCGCCATGTCGGCGATCATGAACTGAATCGCCTGCAAGTTGGCGAGCGGGCCACCGAACGCTTGCCGCGTCTTGGCGTATTCAATGCTGTGTTCCATCGCCGCGCGGGCCACGCCGACCGCGAAGAGCGCCGTCAACGGGCGACTGTTGTCCAGCGTTTCCATCGCGATACGAAAGCCGTCACCTTCCGCGCCAATGCGGTTGGCCACGGGTACGCGCACGTCTTCGAAGTTCAGCGTCACGGTGTTCGAAGCGCGCTGGCCCATTTTGTTCTCGTGTTTGCCGACGGTGAGGCCCTTGGGTTGGCCTTCGACCACAATGCACATAATGCCCTTGTGCTTGAGCTTTTTGTCGATGGTGCAAAAGAGCGAGTATTGGTCGGCGTATTCGCCATTGGTGATCCAACATTTTTGGCCGTTGATCACATAGTGCTCACCGTCACGCCGCGCGGTGCACGTCATGCCCGCCACGTCAGAGCCCGCGCTCGGCTCGGTCAACCCGAACGACGCGAGCAGAAACTTCTCGGTGAAGGGCTTTACGAAACGCTCTTTTTGTTCCTTCGAGGCACCGATGAGAATCGGCAGCAGCGCCAAGTCATTGGCGATCATCGACGTCGCCACGCCGGCGCAGCCCCACGCCATTTCTTCAGCCACCAAGCACTGCGACAGGTGCGAAATGCCAACGCCGCCCAGTTCAGTAGGCACGGTCATGTTGAGCAGGCCGAGTTCCCACCCTTGGCGAATGACGTCTTTGGGGAAAGTCGAGGTTTCGTCCCAGTGCGCGGCTTTCGGCCTCACCACGTCGCGTGAGAAAGCATGGGCAGCGTCACGAAGGGCCTTTTGGTCGTCAGAGAGGGCGAAGTCCATTGGGCGCATCTATCACAACGAAATTGACGAAAGTGTGACCGCCTGCCGATACTCGTCGCCCTCAAGGTATTTAAGGCTCTCATCAGAGCCGAAAAAGGGGCACCCACAATGCGTCGAGTGATTTGGCTGGCGTTGACTGTCTTCGCCATAGTCGGTTGGCAGTGCTCACCCGCTCCCAGTGAGCCCGCTCTCTTCTTGAGCGCCAAGCCGAAGAATTTGCCGGCCGGCGGTGGTGAATCGGAAATCACCATTCAGTCGACCGATGAATTGGGCAAGCCGGGAGCCGGTACGGTGATTGTCACCTCGGCCGCGGGCAGCTTGAAAGACGGCCAGTCGGTCACTTTCGATTCGGCGGGGTCAGCGACCGTGACCTTCACGTGCTTTACCGCTAACGATTCGGCATGCGCAGGTTCGGTGCGGGTGACCGGCACGTGGATGGCGAAAATGACTTCGGTGGAAGGCTTCGTCAATGTGAACATCGCCCATGCTGACGCGGGCGGTACCGGCGGCGGTACCGGCGGTGGCGGTGGCGGTGGCGGCATGGGAGGCGGTACCGGTGGCGGCATGGGCAATACCGACGGCGGAATTGACGCGGGCATCGTGCTTTCTTTGAGCACCGCACGCGCCAGAATTTACCTGGGCCTCGGCGATTCGACGGTGATCAACGCCAGGCTGGCCCGCGGCGGCCCCGACGGAGGCACGCTTGGCTCGCAAATGGTGAACTTCACCACCACCGTGGGCGGCTTAATTGACGGCACGCTGCCCTTCCCAGACGGCGGGGCCACTTCTGCCTCGATGGTGAACATGACGACCGATTCGGCCGGCAACACCTCGGTGCGGTTCGTCGAGCAGGGTGCCGTCGGCATGGCCACGATTACCGCCACGCACATGACTTCGGGCGCAATGGCCACTCAGCCCATCGAAATCGCGCAGATTCAACAGGTCGCGCACCAAAGCACCACGTGTGGCGGCGTCACCTGCAACATCTTGGGTATCAAAGGCAGCGGCTTCAACGAAATCGCCCAGATGACTTTCAAGGTGACCGACAACATGTCGCGGCCGGTGGTGGGCGTGCCCGTGACGTTCGCGCTCAACCCTGACCCTGACCCCATGCACACCATGGCGTCTAACCTCACGTTCGTGACACCGTCGGGCGTTACCGACGCGCAAGGCAACGTGCTGGCCACGGTCTCAGCCGGAGCCACGGTTGCCGCCTACACCGTACGTGCCACGGTCATTCCCGGGTCTGTGACGGCTGAAAGCCCCACCATCGGTATTCGCGGCGTGAAGCCTTCGAACAAACAGTTCGGTCTCAACTGCGATCTGAAAGCGATTGGCGTGTACGCCACGCCGACGCCGCCGCTTCTCTACAACGTGAACTGCAACATCTCACTGGTCGACCGCTTTGGCACCAAGGTCGGCACCGGCACGTCGGTCAACTTCAAGGTCGAAGCCGGGTCCATTAGCAGCTCGGCGATTACCAAGAAGTTCGACCCCAACAACCCCACCGCGCCTGACGAAGGCACCGCCACGGTGACGTATTCGACGCCCAGCGGCACCGGCGTGTTGCCTGTCGACGTCGAGCCGTTGATGGCGGCCACGCAGTCGCCCTTTCCCCCTCGCCAGCTCGAGCCGTCCGTCACACCGGTGGGAACGATGTTCAATAAAAACCCACGCGATGGGTTGGTGTCGATCATCGCTTACGTGGCGGGCGAAGAATTCTTCAGCGATGACAACCAGAACGGCACCCGCGATGCAAACGAGCAGTTTTACGATCAAGGCGAGCCGTTCGTCGATTCGAACGACAACGGCGTGCGCGACATGGGCGAAGACTACATCGACATCGCGCCACAAAACGGCCAATGGGACCCTCCCAACGGCGTGTGGGACGGCACCACCACCATTTGGACCGAGACCCGCATTCTTTGGGTAGGTCGACCTGACCCGGCCAACATTTATGTCGAATACCCAGCGCCTCCCTATACCGACGGCTGCCCCGGAGGTGTTTCGAAAGCGGGCACGTCGGACATGCTGGTTCATTACCCCGACGCCAATTTGAACCGGCCACAAGCGGCGATGACCAGCTTCACAGCGGCAAAGAGCGGAACCAAAGGCACCGCCATGTGGATGGGCGGCACCATTCTCGATGGCTATGGGTTCGATCTCGACCGAAGGGACATCGACGTGGCCAATAACGGTCCCTGTACCCCCAACAGCTTGATCTGCACCTGGCGCTATCTGTTCGGCACGTGGACCCGTGGCTATGTGGGCTGGGCGCGCGTCAGCGGAGCACCGGCGACCGACATGACACCATGCGAAAACAGCGTGGTGACGATTTCAGGCACCGTGCAAAACGTCACCTTTCAAACCGGTGTCGTAGGCTCGGTGCAGTAGCTCTCACTTCGGCTTGGGCACCTTTTCCCAGTCGGTCAAGAATTTCTTGATGCCGATTTCGGTGAGAGGGTGCCCCGCCAGCTGCGCAATCACGTTGAACGGCACGGTCGCCACGTCGGCGCCAATCTTCGCCGATTCGAGCACGTGCACCGGGTGGCGCACGCTCGCCACCAGCACTTGTGTCTTATAGCCATAATTTTTGTAGATGCTCACGATGTCGCGAATCAGCGCCATGCCGTCTTGGCTGATGTCGTCTAGGCGGCCTACGAAGGGCGACACGTAAGTAGCTCCAGCCTTGGCGCAGAGCAGCGCCTGGTTGGCTGAAAACACCAACGTCACATTGGTGCGAATGCCTTCGGCGGTGAGTTGCTTCACTGCCTTCATGCCTTCGACACCCATGGGAATTTTCACCACCACGTTCTTGTGAAACTTGGCGAGCCCGCGGCCCTCAGCCACCATTTCGTCTGCCATCAATGTCACGCACTCGGCGCTGATCGGCCCGTCGACGATGCTGCAAATTTCTTTAATCGTTTCCTCGAGCGGGCGACCCACTTTGGCGAGCAGCGAGGGGTTGGTGGTGACACCGTCGACGCAGCCCATGGCATGCGCAGCTCGAATCTCTTTTACGTCGGCGCTATCGATAAAGAATTTCATTGGGGTCCTTGAGCAGAGAGAAACCGGACATTCGCGTACCGACTTTGCGTGCTTTGCGCAAGCAAGTGGTAGAAGGCCGCACTTCCCATGCCGCGTCGCAAACCCGCTGCTACCGCCAACCAAGTGCTCGCCTTCGCGCGCACAGTCGTGAAGAGTGAAGCCCAAGCCATTGCGTCGCTCAGCCCGCGCCTCGGGCCCGACTTCGTTCGCGCCGTCGCCGCCCTCGATGCCTGCAAAGGCACCGTGGTGTGCACGGGGTTGGGCAAGCCCGGGTTCATCGCCCAAAAGCTTTCGGCCACGCTCGCCTCTATCGGGGTGCCTTCGCTTTATCTGCACCCCACCGAGGCGCTGCATGGCGATATCGGCCGTGTATCCAAGGGTGACGTGGTGATTACGCTCTCGAATTCGGGAGCCACCGACGAAGTGCTCGAGCTACTCGTGCCACTGCGCCGGCTGGGCGTAACGATCATCGCCCTCACCGGAGATCGTGCCTCACCCTTGGGTCAACGCGCCGACATCGTGCTCGAAATCGGCCGCGTCGACGAAGCGTGTCCAATGGGTCTGGTACCCACTGCGTCGACTGCCGCGTTGCATGCTCTGGCTGATGCGCTGGCGATGACCCTGTCGCACCAACGTGAATTCACTCCGCGCGACTATGCGTTGTTGCACCCTGCCGGAAAGCTGGGCCGCTCGGTCATGCGAGTGGCTGAAGTGATGCGCGCCGGCGACCGCAACCCGACTGTGCACAAGCGCACCAAGCTTTCGCAAGTAGTGTTGGTGATGACGAATACACCCGGCCGCCCTGGTGCCGCCAACGTGGTTGACGACAAGGGCCGATTGATTGGCATTTTCACCGACGGCGACTTGCGGCGGCTGGCCGAACGCAAGCGGCTAAACTTTCGCATTCCGGTTGAAAAAGTGATGACCCGGCAGCCACGGTGCATCGGGCCAGAAGATTTGGTGCTGGGCGCAATTGCATTGATGCGTGAAGCGCAGATTGACCAATTGCCAGTTATCGACGCCGAAGGCCGTTCAGTAGGGTTGCTCGACGTGCAAGACCTGCTCGCAGCGCGGCTGGTTTGAGCAGCGAGGCGCGCTAACCTGCTGATTTAGCTTCGTATCAGACGCTCAGACGCTCAGACGCTCAGACGCTCAGACGCTCAGACGCTCAGACGCTCAGACGCTCAGACGCTCAGACGTGTGCTCGCACCCACCCCCAAGCGCCTGCAAGCATTATTTTTTCCAAAGCGACTGTCCGCTACCGCAACTTGTCTTTCACCTTCGACGCATAATCCGGCACGGTTTCTGACAAACGCGTCCACAGCTGCTTTGCACCTTCTGCATCACCCTTGGCCTTGAGCGTCTCACCCAACGCGTCAACCGCCGCCGGGTCGCCCGACGCCACGCGCCACACGTTGTCCGCCGTCGGCTTGCCCAGTTTCACCAGTGTCCACGCCATACCGGCCTTCACCCGCCCGGTGATGATGTTCATCGGCATCACCTGCCTATAGTTATCGAGTGCCTGCTGAAACCGCCCACGCGCCAAATGCTCTTCGGCCTCATCGATGAGCTTCTGCGCGTACGCCATTGTGTCGGCGTCTTTCTCAACACTCTGCGCAGCCTGCATCTGCTCCGCCGAGAGCTGAGGAGCTAACTGCGACTTCACGGGCCCTTCAGCGATAGGAGGCGACATTTTCGACACGCCACCCGCGGCAATCGCCTGCTCGATGCGCTTCAAAAACACTTTCGCCTGTTTCAAATGGGCCGAAGTGGGCGCTTCTTTCAGAAAGCGCTCCAGCTCTTGCTTGGCTTCGCCTAAGGCCTTGACGTCATCTCCCTGGGTATCGAGGAGCAGAGCCCCACGCGCATAGCGGCTTTCGACATTGTTTTCGAAAAGCTGCAATGAGTGCTCGTGCACCTTGAGCGCGGCCACCGCGTCACCCACCAAAAATTTGGCGTGGGCCAGCTGCAGCTCGATGTCCATCAGCGAAGCCAGATTCGCCCATGCGCACGCGGCCGCCTTGGCGGGCTGACCTTTGAATTGGGTTTCTACCTTCTTCAGCTGCTCTTCCATCAACGTGTCGGCCTTCACCACGCAGCCGACTGAGGCGGCATCAGGGAGCGGCTTCGAACCCGTTTGGGCTTTCAGCTTGAAGTACAACGCCCGCATCGGCTCGGCCTTGGCCACCGCCTGCTCGAGGTAGGGAATTGCGTCAACCAACCGCCCTTGCGTGAAATACAGCTTTCCCAACGAAGCGCTGATCTCGAACGACTTCGCCTTCTCCTTCAGTTCAGGGCCCATCGCGTCGAGCTTTTTCACCAGCTCTTCGTTGCTCGGTATCGCAGGGTGGTTGGCCGGCATTTCACTCGGCTGCCCCGCCGGCAACGGGCCCTGCGCCAGAACGATAAGCAGCGGAATCGTGCATGCAATCATTGGCTGCCGCTCTAGCCCAAGCGCGAGAGCTGTTCCACCGTGGCCCCTCGCGCTCGCGATACTGGCCTCAAGAAATTCAAGTGCGCTACCGCGGTGTTTGCACCATGCAGCCGGCGACGAGCAACTACCCCTTAAAGAACGCCTCCAGACCCGCCGCCAGTGCCGCAGCGAACGCATCGGCCGTGGCGGGGTTCTTCCACCGGGCGTTCTCTTCGAAGTCGAGCGCGTGGTGTGTTTCGACAATCACCGACGGCATCTTCGGAGCCCGCAAAACGAAGACCCGCTGTCGCAGTGGCCGGCGGTCAATGAACACACCCGGAGCGGCGTCGGCTTCATAAAGCGTCAACCAGTCGAAACCGCCGTAGAGCAGAAACCCGGTATCGCCCATGGCCTGTGAAATCGCGCGCGCCAATTTCAACCGCTGCACCACTCTGGGCTTCGGGCCTTCGTCGCTGACCAACAAGCCCATGCCGGGGTCGGTGTCGTTGCGCAGGCAACTCATACCAGGCGTCGGGTGCCAATATGCTGCTTCGCCGCGCGCGTCAGAATGCAAGCTGATGAATACGTCGGCCCCACTGGCCGCCGCGGCGCGCACCCGTTCACGGTAATCAGGCCGTTCAGCACCGGTTCGAGACAAGGTGACAATGAAGCGGCCCGTTTCGCGCAGCCGTGCCGCCACCTGCTCAGCCAATGCCAAGGTGTGCAGCTCTTCTGCTTCACAGAGAACCGAAAAGTTACCCACATTGCCGGGTGCTCCGTGCCCAGCGTCGAGAAAAACATGCCAACGCCGAGGAGGGCGTGCCTGCGACAACCCGGGTGGACTCAGCGCCGCGTCAGCGTGCGGCCAACCCGCCGCGCTCGTCACCTGCAGCGCCATGAAAAGAGCCATCATCATGTCAGGCTTCGACTTACGCGCCGCGCTGAAAGTTCCGCAGAATCAAGCAGACAACGCACGCCACAGCGCTTCGATGCTCAAACCATTCACCGGGTGTCGCAGCGCAGGTGAGAGCTCACGCAGCGGCCCCAGCACGAAAGCCCGACGCGTCATTTCTGGGTGAGGCACTGTCAGCTCAGGGGTGTCGACAATGCGCTCTCCAAAAAGCACGATGTCGATGTCTAACGTGCGCGAAGACCATCGCTCGCGCCGTACCCTGCCCTCGTTCGCCTCAATGGCACGCACCGCCGACAACAACCCGTCTGGCTCGAGCGAGCAAGAAGCTTCAACGACTTGATTCAAGTACAACGGCTGCGCAGACGCCCCGGCATGGGCGAGCAAGGCCGGCGTTTCCACCACGCGCGAAACGCGCAGCACCTCGAGCCCCCTTATTTCGCGCAAGGCAGACACCGCTGAATCTAAATGCGCCTGCCGGTCTCCTAAATTGGAGCCGAGCGCCAAGTAAACAATCTCAGCCGTCATCGCAGCACGGGGTTCTTGAGCACGCCAACGTGCTCAATATCGATTTCCACCCAGTCGCCAGAGCGAATCGGCCCCACGCCCGACGGCGTACCGGTGCTCACCACGTCACCGGGAAACAGCGTCATCACGCTCGAAATGAACGACACCAAACGCGCGGGCGAAAAAATCATGTCCGAAGTGCGGCCGTCTTGGCGCACTGCCCCGTTGACACGGGCCACGATGCGCAAGTCTGACGGAGATACACCGGCCACCACCACCGGGCCCAAGCAGGCGAAGGTGTCATAACCCTTGGCGCGGGTGTGCTGCACTTCACGGCGTTGCACGTCACGCGCAGTAACGTCGTTGAAGCAGCTCAACCCAAAGATGCCCGCTTCGGCTTCAACCTCACTCGCATTTTTGAGTTTTTTACCGATGATTAACGCCAACTCGGCTTCGTGGTGCACTTCTTCACTCGCGGGGGGAATTACAATTGGGCTCAAATGCGCATTCAACGCCGAAGACGGCTTGATGAAAATCAGCGGCTCCACTGGCACGGGTTTGCCCATTTCAGCGGCGTGCTGACGGTAGTTCTGCCCCACCGCCACCACCTTCGACGCCAACACCGGCACGCCCAACTGTGCGTTAGTCTTGGGCACCGTCTCATCGGTAGGTTGCACACCTTCCCAAGGAGCGGCCTGCAGCACTCGCCAATGCGCGCCTTCATCGAAGGCGTAGCGAAAACCTGCCGAAGTCTGAACACGAGCGAAGCGAGCCATCGCTAAAGGCCCAGCACATCGCGCATCGTGTAGAGGCCGGGCTTTTGTTCCACCACCCAGCGGGCAGCACGCACGGCTCCCAGGGCGAATGGTTCGCGGCTCGAGGCCCGGTGCATCAGCTCGATGCGTTCACCCTGGCCGAAAAAGCTCACGGTGTGGTCTCCCACCACGTCAGCCACCCGCGATGAGCGCACCACCACCGGCCGAGAGATGCCACGCGCTTCGCTCAATGCCTCCGAAAGTCGAAGTGCCGTACCCGAAGGTGCGTCTTTCTTGTGCCGGTGATGCACTTCGAAAATCTCTACATCGAAAGTTTCACCGAGCCGCTTCGCCAAATCAGCAGCGGCGGCGATGACCGCGTTCATGCCAATCGACATGTTGGGAGCCACCACCATGGGCACTTTCGAAGCCGTTTGCTTAAGTGCCTCTCTTTGCGTTTCAGAAAAACCGGTGGAGCCACACACCAGCGCCACGCCCTGCTCCGCGCACAGCTGCGCATTCTGCACGCTGGCATCAGCGCCGGTGAAGTCAATCACCACCTGCGGCTTGAGCGAGGTGAGCGTCTTGCCCATGTCGTCACTCACCGGAAAAGCGAGTGGCGGGCCTTCAAGATGCTGCTCCGTCGAGCCTTGCCGCTCGGTGCCACCGACCAACACAAAGTGACTATTGCTCTTGAGCGCTTTCACCACTTCAGCCCCCATGCGCCCGAAGATGCCTGACACCACCACTTTGATGCTCATGGCCGTGCGACTCCCTTCTCTACAGTGCACCCACACGCGCCAATGCTTCTTTCAGCTTCTCGGCATTGGCAGCCGTCATCGGCGTCAGCGGCAACCGAATGTCAGGGCCAAACTTGCCCATCAGATGCAGAGCCCATTTGACGGGTATGGGGTTCGACTCGACGAAGAGCAAATGGTGCAGCGCATTCAATTTCACCTGCAGCGTCAAGGCGGTCGCTCCGTCGCCTTTGCGTGCCGCGGCCACGAGCTCGCTCATTTGCTTTGGCACCACGTTCGAAGAAACGGAAATAACGCCTTTGCCTCCACTGACGATGAACGGCAACACGGTGAAATCGTCACCTGACAACAGCGTCAACCGCTCGCCACATTTCTCGTAAATATCGACCGTGCGCGCCATGTTGCCAGTCGCTTCTTTGAGCGCCACCACTTCGGCGACGTCGCACAGCCGCTGGCACGTCTCGGGCAACAAATCGACGCCGGTGCGGCCGGGCACGTTGTACGCAACGAGGGGAAAACCCGGGTGTGCCTGCCCAATCGCGCGGTAGTGCTCGACCAAGCCCGCCTGCGTCGGCTTGTTGTAATAGGGAGTCACCACCAAGGCCGCGTCGGCGCCGGCGTCGCGCACGGCTTTTACCTGCTCCACCGTTTCGGCCGTGCTGTTCATGCCTGCGCCGGCAATCACCGGTACGCGGCCCTTTGCCGCCTTGATGCACGCTTTGACCGCCGCCAGCCGCTCGGCCACCGACAGGGTCGCCGCTTCGCCAGTCGTACCCATGGGCACCAGCGCCGACGTGCCATTGGCAACCTGCCAGTCGACAAACGCCGAATACGACGCCTCGTCGAACGCGCCGTTCTTGAAGGGAGTCGCCAACGCTGTCATCGAACCCGTGAACGTCTTCATCGTTCGCACCGTACCGTTAGAGGGTTTCGCCCCGCCAGAGTTGTTCAACCGTTTCGCGCTCACGAATGACGCGAAAGCGCCCGCCTTCGACGAGCACTTCGGCTGGCCGAGGCCGCGAGTTGTAATTTGAAGCCATGCTCATGCCGTACGCACCCGCCGAGTGAATCGCCAGCACGTCACCTTGCTGCAGACCGCTTAGCCGCACTGCCTTCGCCATGACGTCGGCTGTTTCACAAATGGGGCCAACCACCGTGTACTCGCGCGCGCGGCCCGGCCGCCTGGCCACCGCGGTCACCGCATGTTTCGCCTGGTACAGCGCGGGCCGCAGCAAATCATTCATGCCGGCGTCGACGATGGCGAAGGCGCTTTGGCCCGAGGGCTTCACATGCTGTACCCGGGCAAGCAAAACCCCGGCGTTGCCCACCAGCCAGCGGCCGGGTTCTACCACCACCGTGGTTGCGAGGCCGCGCAGTGGCTTGAGCACCGCGTCGACGAAGGTTTGCATCGTGGGCACCCGTTCACCCTGCTGATAGTCGATGCCCCAGCCTCCGCCGACGTCTAGATATTCGAGGCCAAAACCGTCAGCGCACAGCGAGCGGTAGAGCCGCGCCAAAGTGCCCACCGCGCGCTCGAGCGGTGCCACACGCGTCATCTGAGACCCAATGTGACCGTCGACTCCCAGCGCCCGAAGCCCTTTCATGCCGCGGCTCCACGCATAGAGCGCTTTGGCTTCAGTCACGGGCACTCCGAATTTCGTCTCGCGGCTCCCGGTGGCGAGGTGACGGTGGGTACGGGCGTCAACGTCAGGGTTCACGCGAATGGCGAACGGGGCCTTCATTTTGCGCCGCCGTGCCAGCGCATCGAGCATCACCAATTCAGACGCACTCTCGACGTTGAAGAGCGCAATTTTCGCCGCCAAGGCCACGTCGAGCTCTTCGGCGGTTTTGCCCACGCCTGAAAAAACCACCCGCCGCATGTCGGCCCGCACTTTGCGCACCCGGGCCAATTCACCCAGCGACACGATGTCGAAGCCCGCGCCCTGCTCAGCCATTAACTTGAGCAATGCCAGGTTGGAGTTGGCTTTCACCGAATAGGCGATGAGGTGTGGGCACGAAACAAGCGCACGGTCTAACGCTTGGTAGCGCTCGACGAGACCTTGCGTCGAATACACATAGGTAGGCGTACCGACAAATTCAGCGACCGAAAGCAGCGGCACTTGTTCTGCCCACCACAACCCTCGGCGGGCAGAGAAGCCGCTCATCGAGGCTCCTGACAGCAGCCGGCATCAGCCGGTAAGGCGGGTGCTGCCACCGGCACCGGCGCTTCTAACGGAGGCCGCGGCGGCGCTTTGATGCCGCACGCCGCCAGCGCAGCGAAGAGCAGCCCCCCCGCCGCAATCGACGCTTGCTTCATCAAGCCAAACCCTAAAATTTGATACCGAGCGTGCCGCGCACCGCGTCAGCAGGGTCTAACCCAGTGCCCACCGCCGAAGGGCGGCCGTCTTTCAGCCCGTCGAGGGGTAACAAGATGCCGTACTTCAGCTCGGCGAAGAACCCGTCTTCGGTTTCATAGCGGGCACCGACGTTGAACTCGAGGCCCAAGTCAGCGCTGGCGCGAATTACCCCGTCAGTGCCTTGAAAGGCCGACGGCGTCGACTCGGCGTAAATCGCCCGCGAGTAGATAATTGCACCAAATGCATGAAAGCCCTCGGTGATGCGATACGAGACGCCCGGCTTCAGGTAAATGCTGTCGGTCACACCGCCCAGCAGCTCGCGAAACAAAATCATGTCGGGCCGGTAAGCACGGTTGAAACGAAAATTGCGAATCGACGCATCGGAGCAGCCGCCGGTGCTCTCGCACGCATATTGCGCGCCATCGATATCACCCGGCTGGGTGGCTCCGTCAGCGCGAGAGCCACGGCGGCGGGGGTAATTGCCCATGCCAGGCGCCGGGTCACCCGAGGCAAAGCCGACTTCAGCCTGAATTTTCAACGCACCATCGAGCAGGCGGTACTCGCCCTGCAACACGCCGCCGAATTGCGTTACGCCGAGCCCTTCGGTCTGACCGGTGACACCGAGCAGTGTGCCACTCGGCGCGTGGTTGGTGATGTTGCCCAAAATCGCCGCCGCTTCGAGCTCGATGCGAAAATTCTTCATTTCGTACTTCAACCACACGTCGGGAATGAACAACTTGGCGAAGCGCGGCACGTAGCCTGACGACGTCGACGTGGCGGGGCCACCCAAGAAAAAGTCGGTGGGGTCGTAGTTCTGCACCCGGTAGGTAAAGTGCAGGCCGTAATTGAACACATAGCCACCAGCGTCTAACCGGGCCTTGGCTTGCGTGTCGGTGTCGCGCCGCGCAATCGCAATGAGAAAGCTGTGCGAGTCGTCGCCATTCGAAGCGTCGAAAATCTGACCGCCGCCATTGGTGTTGGTGGGGCCTTCGGCGTTGAAATCGAGCATCGGCGTAATGAAGAAGCCGTTGAACGGCTCGGCCACGAAGCTCAAACGGTCGACGGTGTCTCCCAAATCGTCATCGAGGCCGTTACCGTCGTTGTGCAACATACCCAAGCCCCAGTGCGACCCCATGCGGCCGAAGCGCAAAATGCCGACCGGCGTGTTGACTTCGCCGTAAATGCGCTTCACCGCAATGGAGTCAGTCAAGCTGTTCAACCCCGACGCCGGTGGACTTTGCGACTGCGAGAAAATCGAGAAGCCGTCGCGCGCATAGCTGGGGTCGCGCATGAACTGGTAGTCGGGGTTGCTGCCGAACACCACGTTGTCGAGCGCGTCAATTTGCATGCGAATGCGCACTTCTTCAGAAATGTTGAAGGTGGGGTCGAAGCGAAAACGCATGTTCACCCCGGCCACGGTGCGCTCACGCGGCGACGCAGGCGAACGGGGAAAAAGCGGAAACCCGGCCGGGTCTTCAGCGCGGTTCATGTCGAAGCGGTGAAAGAGCTCGGGGCGCACGCGGAAATAACCGTCGGGGACGAAGAGCTCGAGCTTGCGTTTCTGTTCGGCGCTGCCTTCTTGCCAGCCCTGCGAAGCGGCCGACGTGGCGGCCTGGGCGCGCACTTCGTCACGAATCTCTTTGATTTCGCGGCGGGTGCCTTCGAGCTTGGCTTCGAGCTCGTGACGCAAATCTTCTTCAGAAGAACCTTTCGACGCTGCCTGTGCGGCGGGCGCGGCCGAACCGGGCACCCCTGCGTCGGGCGCCTGCGCGTAAGCCTCGGCGGCAATGCCGAAGACAAGGGCCGCGAGCGAAATGCGGAGCATGAAAGAGTTCTCCCTAAGGTGCGTCGTTTAGAAAAGCGCGCGTGGGTAAACCACCGCTTGAGGGCCGTCGCATAGCGAAAACGTCAAGGTGAGGCCTGAATCTTTGAAGGGCCTTGGCGCAGCTCGGTGAGCACGCCGTGGCTGCCTTTGGGGTGCACGAAGGCAATCTGTGCTCCACCCGCGCCCATTTTCGGCGTCTCGTCGATGAGCATGGCCCCTTGCGCCTTGAGCCGCGCCAAGCTGGCGTGAATGTCGTCGACCTCGATGCAGATATGGTGCAGGCCTTCTCCTCGTTTTTCGAGAAAGCGCGCCACACCGGTGTCACTGGCGGTCGGGCAAATCAGCTCGATGCGGCCCATGCCGTGCCCAAAAATCGCGGTGCGCACCTGCTGCTCTTTCACCTCTTCGATTTCGGCGAGCGCAAGGCCGTAGGTGTCTTGGTAAAACGCAATCGCTTTTTCTAAGTCTTTCACGGCGATCGCCACGTGATCTAACCCCGGCACGTTGGGCAGCATCATCGGTGGGTTCCTTTCTTCGGCTTGAGCGGCTGGCAATGGGAGCAAAAGTGGCTGGTACGGCCGCCCTGCGTCATCGATTGCACTTTTGTTTTGCAGCGCTGACAGGGCTTGCCCGCACGACCGTAAATAAGAAACGGGTTTTTCGTGCCCGGTTCTTCGACATAGTGAATCTCGTCGTCGCCCTCTTGCGCTTGCAGTGCGAAGGCGAGCGACTTGTGAATGGCCTGGGTCAGTTTTTTCCATTCAGCGTCGTCGAGCGTGCCCGGTTTGCGCGCCGGGTGCAGACCCGCGCGAAACAGCGCCTCGGCAGCATGAATGTTGCCCAACCCCGCGACGCGCGATTGGTCCATCAGCGCTACTTTGAGCGGAGTCTTGCTCTTGCCGACAGCGTCTTTGAGCTGCTGCCATTCGAGCCCATCGACGAGCGGGTCAATGCCGAGCGCGGCTATCGCCCTAAGCCTGCCCACTTCACCATTGGGCGCAGGCTCGATGCGGCCAAACATGCGCGGGTCTTTGAAGTGAATCACTTCGCCTGTTTCCAACACCCACTGGGCGCGGCTGTAAGGCTCGGCTTGGCCTGCCGGTCTGCGCACGAATTTGCCCGTCATGCCCAAGTGGCACAGCGCACCTTCACCCGACGAAAATTGGAGCATCAAGTACTTGCCGCGCCGGTCGGCCTTCATCAGCTTGCCGGTCACCTTTTCAAAGTCACGCCGCTCGGCGCCGCGAAAAACGCGCACTGGCTCGGCATGGGCCCTTACCACTTCATGGCCCTTGAGCCAGGTTTGCAAAGAGCGGCGGGCAATTTCGACTTCAGGAAGCTCAGGCATTTGGGGTTGGCTTCATAACCACATGCCCACCTGTTTTGGAATGCACCGCCTCATTGTCTAGAGTGAGTGACTGCGATGCGCTTTTTACTGACCGCTGCCGTGTGGTGTGCCGTTCCGGTGTTCGCCGCCGAATTGGCGCTGCACCAATGTGACGAAAAGTTCGCCAGTTGCAACGACGACTGCACGCTCGCGCACGGCTCAAGCACCAAAGACGAGGCGCGCGCCAAGTTGGGCAAGTGCTTGTCACACTGCGACAACCGCGACAAGAGTTGCCGAGAACGCTACTTCGATTCGCAGCACTCCCCCAAAGAAGCGCCTAAGAAGGTGGAGGCGCCCGCTCCGCCGAAAAAAACAGCGCCAGCGCCTGCTCCCGCATCGACACCCAGCGCACCCGCGCCTGAAAAAAAGAAAGACCGTTCGCTCGACGAGTGGGACGCAGAATGACGGGTGCACTATATGCCGTGCACTTGACTTAGCGCCCTGTTGCGCCACCCTTCACCCCCTTCTTGATGAACTCGCTCGACGGCGACCTCACTGGCAAAAAAATCGGCGAGTACGAGCTGCTGACCCAAATTGGGGTCGGCGGCATGGGCGTGGTGTACGAAGGGCGTCACCCGCTCATCGGCAAGCGCGTGGCGATTAAGTTTCTGCTCCCCAGCTTCTCGAAAGACCCCGAAGCCGTCGGCCGTTTTCTCTCTGAAGCGCGCGCCGTCAACGCCATCGGCCACCGCGGCATCGTCGACATCTTCAATTTCGGCAAGCTCGAAGACGGCACCCAATATTTCGTGATGGAATTTCTCGAAGGGCGCGCTTTCGACGAAATCGTTCGCCAAGAAGCACCGGCGCCTCCCGCGTTGGTCACCCGCTGGCTCGAAGAAATATGCGACGCCTTGGGGGCCGCGCACGCCGCCGGGGTGATTCACCGCGACATCAAACCGAGCAACTTGTTTCTCGTCGAGACCGGCCGCACCCGGCCGTACGTAAAGGTGCTCGACTTCGGCATCGCCAAATTGGGCGCGCCCAAGTCAGGCACCACCCCGCAGACGCGCCAGTCGATGGTGATTGGCACACCCGAGTACATCGCGCCTGAACAAGCCCAAGGTCGCGCGGTCGGAGCGCAAACCGACCTTTACGCGATAGGTTGCGTGGCGTTCGAGTTGCTGACTGGCAAGCTGCCATTTCAGGGTGAAAACCCGCTCGACACCATGTTCAAGCACGTGATGGAGCCCACCCCCCGGGTGTCAGCGCTGGCGCCCACGACTCCGGCAGCGCTCGACGAGCTCGTCTTTCACTTGATGCAGAAGCGCCCCGAAGAGCGGCCAGAAAGCGCCGGAGCGGTGCTCGCGCGGCTCGAAGGCCTTCGCGGTCACCCCACGCGACCCTCCATCAACAACACCCAGCACTTGGCCACGGCGGGTGCGCCCATTCCTCTGTCTCAGGTGGCCGAGCCAAAGGCAGAGCTCGACAACGGCGCCACCCCAGCGCCGCTGCCCGCTGATTCGCAGCTCGCCCGAGCCGTGCGCCCCCAAAATGGCAAGCGGGCGGCAATGGGTGTCGGTGGGGCAGTGATGGTGGGTGGTCTGGCATGGGCGCTGTGGCCTTCGACACCGGCGCCGCAACCTGCTGAGCAAGTCATGCCCGCGCCCAAACTGGCTGTCACTTTGCCGCTCGTCATCGACGCCGGCGCCGCGCTCGAGGCACCCGTCGACGCAGGTTTCTCGACAGCCGAAGCGTTGGCCGAGCCGCTCGTCATACCCAAACCCAAACCGGCACCTCTGCCTCAAGCTGCCGCCAAAAAGGGTTTCACCGCGGCACAAGTGCAGGCCCGCATCACCGCGTTGGAGCGCAAGTTGGAGCAACGCGAGGCAGCCCGCGGCGAGGTGATTCCCGTGTTGCGCACGTTGCTCAAGCAAGCCAAACGCGACGCACAAGCTGCGCAGACACCCGAGGCCCGGCGCGAAGTGATGTCGTTTCTTGACGACGTCAGCCGGCAAGTCGAATCACGCTGATTTTTTTTAAAGGCCGGGGCGAAACGCCACCGGTAACCCCTCACACAGTCAATGCAGCGAAGTATTGCTTCAGGGTGAGCGCTCTTTTACCTTCACCGCGCATGGGCGCACTCTTCGTGGTCTTCACGGTCATCACCGCCGTCGAGCCAGCCAATGCTGAAAACCCGGTGGCGATTGTCATTTCAAGCCGGCGCGATGAAGGCGGGCGTTTGGCGAACGAAGTGGCCAGCGCGCTCAAGAAACAACTCGACACCCAGGGCATTGCCACCTTGGGGCCCGACGAGGCCACCGCGCGGCTGAATAAGCTGGGGGCGGTCGACCCCAAGGCCTGCGACGGGGCGCGCCTGTGCTTGAGCAAGTTGGCGCAGCTGCTCGGCCCACACGGCACGGTGATTGGCGTCGACGTGGGCAAAGCCGGCCGCTTCAATGCCGGCCATTTAGAATGTGTATCGGCCACGCGGCTCGAGTCGCTCGCCGTCGCTGACTTCACCGCTGACGCGAAAAAGTGGCTCGCCACGCGCGACGAAGCGCTCAAAGCGTTTGTCGCCGAAGTCGCCCCCAAGCTGCGCGGGCTGCTCGCGCAACCCGTTGCCACCACACCGAACGTCAGCGCGCTCACCCCCGGCGATGCACCCGTGAATGCGCAGCTGACACCCGGTGCTCCGCCACCCCCACCCCTGGTGGTGGCCCAACCAACGCCGGCGGTACCCACCGCGGCCTGGGTCACCGGAGGCGGCGCGGTTGCATCAGCCGGAGTGGCCGTCACTTTTTTGGTGCTGGGCCTCAACCACAAGGCAGCCTTCGACGGCAGCCAGGTAGAAGTGAATGGCCGGCCCGGCGGCAGCACCCTGACCCAAACGCAGCTCAACAGCTTGGCCCGCTCATCGAATAACGAGCTCACCGTCGCCACCGCCACCGGTGCGGCCGCGGGAGCGCTCACCGCCGCCACGCTTTATCTGCTCTTGAGGAACCATTGATGACTTCGCCTTTTCGCTGGCCAGTGCTCGCCGCGTTGTCACTGACGCTCGGCGCCTGCACCTGCGTCGACCCGTCAAAGGTGCTCTACCCGGCGTGCGCCGACAATGCTGACTGCAGCCAAGACGGTACGGTGTGTTGCGACGGCCACTGCATGCCCCTAAGCGAATGCGTGGCGGGCAGTACCGGCGGCGGCTCGGGCGGCTCGGACGGCGGCAGCGCGAGCGGCGGCGGGCCGTTGGGCGGTGGCTCGGGAGGAGGCAGCGTGCCGGCCGACGGCGGCTCGTCGGCGTGTGGGCCCCACAACTGCGAAACCTGCTGTGAAAACGGCGTTTGCCGAGGCAACAACAACACTCCCGGGCGTTGCGGTACCGGCGGGTTGGAATGCCAAGTGTGCCCCAACGGTCAAACGTGCAACGACGGCACTTGCTCTGGTTGCAGTGCTGAAAATTGCCCCTCGGGGTGCTGCTTCAACGGCGAATGCAAAGCACCCAGCAGCGCACAATGCGGCAGCGGCGGAGAAACCTGCTTCAGCTGCGTAAAACCCACTGCCGACACCTGCACGCTCGGCAACTGCGCCTGCGGCACCAACGCCGAATGCAGCGCCGGCCAAGTGTGCGTGGGCGGCCAATGCCGCTGTACAGCGGGGTCATGCCCCAACGGTTGCTGCGAAAATGACCAGTGCAAAGTAGGCGAGCTTGGCGCATGCGGGTTGGGAGGCAACGCCTGCAGCACCTGCGACTCGGCCTTCGCCGACCAATGCCAAGACGGCCATTGCGTGTGCGGCAACAGCAAAACCGCCTGCCCCTCGACGCAGCGCTGCGTCGGTGGCGTGTGCAAATGCACGCCCGAATCGTGCCCCTCGGGTTGCTGCTTAGGAGACGTGTGCAAAGCGGGCACCGCCACCAACGAATGCGGCGGCGGCGGCAAAATGTGCCAGAGCTGCCCTTCACCACAGACCTGCACCGGCCAACAATGTTCGGGCTGCACCGCAGCCAATTGCCCAAGCGGCTGCTGCTTCAACGGCGCTTGCGTTTCGTCGCCTACCGCGGGCAGCTGTGGCAGCGGTGGCAACTTGTGCACCAATTGCGGCGTAGTGGCCGACAACTGCACGGGCGGTAGCTGCAAGTGCGGTGTCAACGCGGCGTGCAACGTGGGCGACAAGTGCGTCGGCGGCACCTGCGTGTGCGATTCAGCCAGTTGCAGCGGCTGCTGCTCGGGCAGCACCAACAAATGCGTGGTTCCCAGCCGCAACGAATGCGGCAGTGCCGGTGCCGCCTGTATGGCATGCGGGCTAAACGCCGACAGCTGCGCGAATGGACAATGCCGTTGCTCAGGCAACGTGGCCGGCGGCGGAGCGGCATGCACGGCAGGCATGCACTGCACCCCGGCCGGCTGCGTGTGCGATGCGACGGTTTGCGCTGACGGCTGCTGCGCGGGCGGCACGTGCTATCGAAACAACGCGGGCAGTTGCGGCACCGCGGGGGGTACCTGCACCACCTGCAGCGCCACCACCGCCGACAACTGCGCCAACGGCGCGTGCAAGTGCGGCACTACCAATGCATGCGCGCCAGGCCAAGTCTGTCAAGGCGGCCAGTGCCGCTGCACCGCGGCAAGCTGCCCCAACGGTTGCTGCGACGGCTCGGGCATGTGCAAACCCTACACTTCGCAAAACGACATGAGCTGCGGCTCGGCGGGAGCGGCCTGCGGCGCCTGCACTTCGGCTCGCGCGCCCCATTGCAGCTTGGGCGTGTGCGGTTGCGCTCCTGGCACGGTGTGCGCGTTGGGCCAACGCTGCAACGCACAAAACGCCTGCGTGTGTGACGCCACCAGCGGCTGCACGGGGTGCTGCAACAGCACGAGCCAATGTGTCAGCTCGTCAGCCATGGCTTGTGGGAGCAGCGGCGCGGCTTGTCAAAACTGCGGCGCGTCGCCTTGCATTGACGGAGCTTGCGGCGCCTGCAACAGCCTCTCGTGCCCCAATGGTTGTTGCAGCAACGGCACCTGCATGACTGCGCCCACGTTGGCGGCGTGTGGCACCAGCGGCGCGGCGTGCGTGGCATGCGACATGGCGCGGGCTGACAGCTGCACCGCGGGGGCATGCAAGTGCGGCAGCGGCGCCATGTGCGGCGCAGGCGAATTGTGCTCTGGCGGTGTTTGTGTGTGCGACCCAATGAAATGCGCAGGCTGCTGCAAAGCGGGCGCGGGCATGAGCAGCCAGTGCCTGGCCGGCTCCAGCTTGAGCGACTGCGGCAAGAACGGCGCCGCGTGCACCGCCTGCGGCATCAACGCCAACGCCTGCGCCAACGGCTCGTGCGTGTGCGGCTCGAATGGCACCGCCTGCGCCGCCGGGCAGGCCTGCGTGGGCAACAGCTGCGCCTGCAACGCCAACAGCTGCCCCAAAGGCTGCTGCTCGGGCACCACGTGCGTGCCTTTCGATTCGCAAGGCAACACCGCATGCGGCCAAAGTGGCAGCTCGTGCTCCAACTGCACGGTGCAGGGCCAAACTTGCAACACCACCAACCACCAATGCCAAGGCGCGTGCCCCGGCTTCTGCTTGAGCGGCTACGACTGCTGCTGCACCGCCACCGGCACGCCGGTCATGCAGGCAGACCAGAAAAATTGCGGCTCGTACGGCGAGCTGTGCCAAGACTGCACCGCGACCCTGTCGAGCTGCCAGTACACCTTCGGCGGTTTCGGCGGCGGTGTCGCGGCGCTCGGCGGCGGCCCCGGCGGCGGCATCGTGGCGTCGGGCACCTTCGTCTGCCAATAACCTGCTCTCTCTTCGTTAAGAGGCGAGCCGCTTGAGCGCCCAGCGCGCCGCTTCACGCACTTTTTCACTGTCGTCGTGCGCCAACACTTCAAGCACGTCACACGCCGAGCTGTCGTTGGCGGCTCCCAACGCATAAGCCGCATTGCGCCTTAGGCCGTCATATTGTGCGCGGGCCAGCGGAGTACCCGGCACCAAGCGCTGGTATTCTTCGCGCGTCATCGCCGCGAGCTCGCGGGTGGTCAGCTGCCCCACCGCGCGCGGCGCAAAGCGTTCTTGCGCCACCACGGGAAAATTGTTGAGCGGGCACACCGACTGGCAAACATCACAGCCAAACACGATGTTTTCCATCGTCTCGGCAATGGGGGTAGGAATCGCGCCTTCGCTCTCAATCGTCCAGTACGACAAGCACTTGCTCGCATCAACCTGGGCGTTGGGCAAAATCGCGTGGGTGGGGCAGGCGTCAATGCACAGCCGGCAACGGCCGCAACGGTCAGGCATCGGGCCGGGCGAATAACCGTCGACCTCGACGTCGAGAATCATCACCGCCAGAACCACCCACGAGCCAAACGGCTCGGTGATGAGGCAGCCGCTCTTGCCGACGTAACCAAGGCCCGCACGCACTGCCCACACCTTTTCCATCACCTGCCCTGAGTCGATAGACGAATAGGTGCGAATGTCAGGTGCTTCTTCTTTCAACAGGCGGCGCAGCGTTCGAATGCGGTCTTTGAGCGTCGCATGGTAGTCGCGGCCACGGGCGTAGCGGGCAATTGGCGCATCGGTGTCTTCACGCCAGTAATTGCAGCCCAAAGCCATCACCGTGCGCGCCTCGGGAAAAAGCGCTCGCACATCGAGCCGCTTCTCGATGCGCTCTGACATCCAGTCCATATCGGCGGAAAAACCGGCCTCGAGCCATTCGAGCAACACCCGGGGCTCAATCGGCTCGGGAGCCGCGAAGCCGCACAAGTCGAAACCTGCTTGCACCGCGAGCTGACGAAGACGTGCTCCCTTCAAGATTTGCCGGGCGGAAGCCACTTCACGTCCTTCACTTGGGCGCGGTGATTGGCCACCCGCGCCATGACAAACAACAAGTCAGACAAACGGTTCAAATAAACGACGGCTTCGCCAGGGGCCTGACCATCGCGAAACACCGGCAGCACGGCGCGCTCGGCACGGCGACACACCGTGCGCGAATAGTGCAAGGCCGCAGCGCCCGGAGTACCCGCGGGTAATATGAAGCTGGTGAGCGCAGGCAATTCGGTTTCGAAGTCGTCGATCGCCTTTTCCATCGCCGTCGCCCACTCGGGCCGCAGCGGAGGAATCGCGCTGGCCGCCTTTGAGTCGCTCGGGGTGGCCAACACCGAACCCAACGTGAAGAGCTGCTCTTGCAGCGTGGCCAATAACGCATCGAGCGCGCCCACACCGGCCGCGCGCGCCAAACCCAGCGTGGCGTTGAGCTCGTCGACCTGGCCGTACGCCTCGACACGCGGGTCGTCTTTGCCAACGCGCCCGCCGCCAAAGAGCGACGTTTGCCC
>JAIBBR010000059.1 GCA_019694575.1 Myxococcaceae bacterium | reverse complement strand
CCGAGGAAGGAGCCTAAGGAGGCGTGCCGTTGGGCACGTCGAGGAGCGGACTGACGAGGCCGCAGGCCGCAGCGAGAGGATCGGCAGCCGCAGTAGGTCGGGTAACCTGTTCGGTGCTCTAGGGCCCTCCCGGCTCACTGGCGCATCACATGGTGATGATGCCTTTGCGCAGGCCTTCGGTGACGGCCTCGACGCGGTTGGTCACGTCGAGCTTGCGGTAAATGTGTTCGAGGTGGGTGCGAATGGTGGCTTTCGAAAGCCCCAGCATTTGCGCGGCCTCGTTGTTCGACACCCCTTTGGCAATGAGCTGCAGAATCTCTTGCTCGCGTTCTGACAACGGCTTGGGCAAAGGTTCTGCGGGAGCAGGTGGCAGGCTGTCAGGCTGCTCGGGGTCAGGCACGCGAAAGTGCATCAGCAAGCGGCGGGCGAGGCTGGGTTGAATCACCGTGCCTCCCAGGTGCACTTCGCGAATCGCCTCGACGATGCGCTCAGTGGGCGCGCCTTTGAGCAAATAGCCTGACGCGCCGGCTTTCACCGCTTCGAGCACTTTGTCTTCTTCGTCGAAGATGGTGAAAATCAGAATTTCAATTTTCGGGTACGCGGCCTTCACCTGCTTGGTGACGTCGATGCCGCTCATGCGTGGCAGGCCCAGGTCGAGCAGCACCACGTCGGGTTGAATCTTGGCGATTTCTTCAAGCGCGCTCTCGCCCGACAGCGCGGTGCCGACGATAGAAAGATCAGGTGAAGCACCCAGCAGCTTCAGCTGGTTGCGCAAAATATTGGTTTGGTCTTCGACGACGAAGAGCCGAATCGCTCTGCTGCTTTCTGAAGTCACGCCTGGCCTCTCGCCGTTGTCATTTGCGCAACGGCACTTGAAAAGTAATGTGGGTACCTGCACCGGGTTTGGAGTCGATAATCACTTCGCCCTGCACCTTGAGCGCGCGCTCGCGCAGGTTGATGAGCCCATAGTGGCCGGGGTTTTTGGCTTGGGGGTCGAAGCCTTTGCCGTCGTCTTTCACTGAAAGGGTAATCACTTTGGGGCTGAGCGAGAGTTTGACCACGATTTGTGTCGAAGCGGCGTGGCGCGCGGCGTTCGACAGGCTCTCTTGCAGCACGCGGAAAAAAGTCAGTTGCGTCTCAGGAGGAACTTGATCGGCGTAGCCTGCACGCTCGTAAACGACTTTCACTTGGGTGCGGTCGCGAAATGTTTTGACGTAGTCTTCCAAGCCTGAACCCAAGTCGAAATCTTCACGCATCATGCGCAGGTTGCGGCGCAGCTCTTCAATCGACTCTTCGGCCGATGTCTTCAACTCCCCGATTTCTTTGAGCAACGCGGGGTCTTTGGTGAGTTGGGTGAGGTATTCAGACTGAATGATGAGCGATGAAAGGCTCGCGCCCAGACCGTCGTGAATTTCACGGGCCAGGCGATTGCGCTCTTCGACCACCGCCAATTCTTTCAAGTCAGACTGCAGCTCGACGACTTCACGGTGCGCGGCGACCTCGCGTTCGTTCAGGTACACCAGCACGTAAATGAGAATGAAGTTGAGGCTTAAGTACCAGAGCAGCGTGAGCAGCTCGATGGCGGTGGGCGCGCGGTTGAGCAGTTGGTCTAACCGAATGGTGATTGGCAGCACCAGCAGCGGAGGAATGATGGCGACAGGCCGTGGAAAAAGCAGCGCGAAAAGCGTGGTGAAGACGAGCTGGGTGGCGAGCAGCGGGCTCTGCAACCCGCCGCCGGTTTGCGGCTGTGACAGCAAGCCCACCCAAATCACCAGGTCGAAGCAGAGGGTGACATAAGTGACGTACCGGCCGGCGGTGCGGTGATCAATCACCATGTAATTGGCGACGCTGTACAGCAACATCAACGTGTACGCGGCGAAGGCGATCAGGTTGCCGGTGCCGAAGTACATGCGCCACGCGGGTACGGTGAAAATGAGCAAGCCCAAGCCCAAAAACATCATGCGGGCGTAAAAGAGCGCCCGGGCGCGGGCGACGAAGCGCTCTTGCATCCAGCTGTTTGAGGCTGCACGCGAGCTGACGTTGCCGCTCAACTTACGGCGTTCGAGCACGGCCTCGACCCGGCGCCGCCGGTCTTCTGGCAGCAGCGTGGGCGGCTGGCTCTCGTTCGACAGCGGCGACAGCGGGTTCACTGCCGCCAGAGCTTACATTGTTTGCATTCTCGCGGTTCTAAACGTCTACACCTCGAGCCGTTACCGCGGGCCGAAACCAGGTAGAGTTTCTTACCTTCGATGTTTTCCGGCACTCCCTGCATTCGGCTTTCGCGCGTCGTGCCTGGCAACGCCGGCGCGGTTTACGTGAAGTGGGAAAGCCTGAGCCCCCACATGAGCGGGTATGACCGGGTCGCCGAGTTGTGGGCGCAGCAGGTAGCATTGCCCGCGCAGGTATTCGACGCCGCGAACGCCGCTTGGTGCATTTCGCTCGCCGCGGCGTGTCTGCGCCGGGGGGTGACGCTGAATGTGTTTGTGCCCGAGGGCACTCCGCTCGAAGCGCGGCAGGCGATGCAGTTGCTGAAAGCGAAAGTGACGTTGACGCCGGCGAGTGAAGGGGTATGGGGAGCGATGGCGCGCGCACGGCAGGCCGGGCCTTTGGTGCAAGAGAGCCATCACGCGTTGTTTGCGCAGGCGCATCGGGCGACGGCCGACGAGCTGCGGGCGCATGTCGAGGCCGAGGGTGGCCGTATCGACGCGCTGGTGTGCGGCGCGAGCACGGGAGGCCTGTGGACGGCGTGCGCGCACATGGTGCGCAGTGCATTTCCGTCGGCGGTATGTGTGGCGGCGCGGGTTGATGGCGATGCGCTGGTGCCTCACCTCGACGCGGCGTTGGCTCCGCAATGGGTTGTCGTGCCGGCACCTGAAGCGAAGGCGATGCGCACGGCCTTGGCGACGCAAGAGGGCATGTTGCTTAGCGCGGCCCAAGGCGCGGTGGTGGCCGCCGCGGTGGCCCAGGCGGTGAAGGTGGGTCAAGACGCTCGCATCTTTGCCGTGGTGAGCGAGGGGGGTGAGCGCACGTTGTCGGTCGATGCGGTGAGTTGTTGACAGGGCGAGGCCGCCCGCTCACGAGATCTGCAGCGGAAAAATGAGTTGGAATGCCCGCGCGCCCTGGCGGCGGCTTGAGCGTCGCCGTGACGAGTGAGAAGCAGCAGCTAAAGAGAAAGTCGACAAAGAGAAAACGGCTATGCGCTTTTGCGCAGCGCATGAGCCTGCGGCGTCAGCATGCCGCGCACCGACAAGTCTTCGTCCAGGTCTTCCCAGTGAATGCCGATGCCTTTCGACGAGAATTCTAGCGCGTCGGGTTTCTTTTTGCCCTGTCTCAAAACCCTCTCGCCCAACCATGCCATTCTCTGTTGAAATCACCCCGCCCGTGACCACGCCTCCCCGCCTTCGCCCAATCTCGGCCTGCATCATCGGCATGGGAGGCCTCGGCTGCCCGGCCAGTCTCGCGCTCGCGGCCGACGGCGTTTCTAAACTCACCCTCATTGACCCTGACACCGTCGACGAAACCAACTGGCACCGGCAAAGCTGGTTCAACGAAGAAGACTTCGGCCAGCCCAAAGCCGAGCGCGCGGCAGTGCGACTCAAAGCCCGTTTCCCGCATCTCCAAATCACTCCCCGCGTCGAAGCGGTCACCGTCGACAACGTGCAAGGGTTGCTCAGAACGCACACGCTCGCCATCGACGGCACTGACGACACGCGCATCAAATTCCTCCTTTCCGACGCAGCGGTGCTCACTGGCACACCGCTCGTCTTCGGAGGCGTGATTCGCTTGGAAGGCCTCACCTTTCGCATTCGCCCTTCAGGCCCGTGCCTGCGCTGCCTCTTCGAAGTGCCCGACGCCGAAATGTTGAGTTGCGCCTTCGCCGGCGTGATGGGCTCGATTGCCGGCTTCATCGGCGCGCTGCAAGGCGAGCTCGCGCTCTCTCCGCTCGAGGTCATTGGCAAAGCCACTTTGCACCGCTTCAACGGCACCACCTTACGACACCGCCGCGTCAGCATCGCGCGCGCGCCCGACTGCCCGGCATGCAACGGCCCCCCCGACACCTTGTGGAACGCCTGGCGTGCAGGCGACGATGCGTGGCAAATGCGCCCCAAGCCGTTACCCTCTCTGGCGACGTCTTAACGAAAAAAAAAGGAACCAAGCATGGCCACCGTTCGCATTCCCACTCCGCTGCGCAGCTACTCGCAGAACCGCGCTGAAGTGAAAGTCACCGGCGCCACCGTGCGCGAAGTGCTCACCGAGCTTGAAAAAAGCTGCCCCGGCATCGGCGCGCGTGTGCTCGACGAAAAAGGCGCGGTGAAGCGCTACATCAACGTTTTCTTCAACGACGAAGACATTCGTTTTCTGCAAGAGCTCGATACGAAGGTGGCGGACAACGACGTGCTCAGCCTCATTCCGGCCATCGCTGGAGGCAGGTAACCCATTCTCACCGAATCTCAAGTTCGCCGTTTCGCGCGGCAGCTCATTCTCGAGCCCGTAGGACAAGCCGGCCAAGAAAAGCTGGTGAACAGCGGTGTGCGCATCTTTGGTGAAGGGCTCGCGCTCGAAACTGCCGCGGCGTACCTGGGGCGGGGTGGCACGCACCTAGAAACCTCAGGTTTTCAGGGGCCGCCACAAGGCTTCGGCTTTGGGCACGCAGACGCCAGCGCTCTCGCTACGAATACGTTCGGCGTGCTCGGCACGGTCGCGTCAGGCTTCACCGGCGCCGCTCCCTGGGTCGCGGTGGGCGAGTTGGGAAACCGGTGGCGCGTGCTCTACCGAGGCGAAAAAGGCTGCGCCCGCTGCTTCGTCAACGCGCTGAATGGGCTCGTTGTCGGTACGTTCGGGCCAAAAGCCGTGCGGTGGGGCGCGCTCGCCGGCTGGCAATACCAACGCGTGCTGTTGGGCCTCGACACGGGCCTGGGAGGCCGCGTGCAAGTCGATGACTCCGTCGAAGCGCTCAGCCCTTTCTCAGCGTGGCAATGCGACAGGCACCCGGGGCGATGAGGTTCGGCGCGAAACCGTTGCGCTCAGTGGCTGACTGTGTCGGCCGCACGCCGCTGTTCAAGCTGAGCAAGCTGACGAAGGGGCTCAAAGGCATCGAGGTCTACGCCAAGCTCGAGTTTTTGAACCCCGGTGGCAGCGTGAAAGATCGCGCCGGTTTGATGATGGTGCAGCAGGGGCTGGCCAGCGGTCAGTTTCACCAAGGCAAAACGCTGATCGACGCCACCAGTGGCAACACGGGCATCGCGTTTTCGTGGCTCGGCGCTTCAATGGGCTTCGCGGTCGAATTGGTGATGCCGCGCAATGTCAGCGTCGCTCGCAAACGCATTACCCGCGCGTTCGGCGCTACTTTAACTTTCTCAGACCCCCTCGAAGGCACTGACGGCGCCATTGTCGAAGCCCGCCGCCGCGCAGAAGCCGAACCCAATCGCTATTTCTATGCTGATCAATATTCAAACCCTGGCAACCCGCTCGCGCACTACATGACCACCGGCCCCGAAATTCTGGAGCAGACCCATGGGCGCATGACGCACTTTGTCGCCGGCTTGGGTACCACCGGCACGCTAATGGGGTGCAGCCGCCGCTTCAAAGAGCACGACGCCAAGATTCAAGTGGTGGCGGTTGAGCCGGCCGAAGCGCTTCACGGGCTTGAAGGCCTCAAGCACATGCCCAGCTCGTTGGTGCCGGCCATTTACGAGCCTGCCCGCCATGACGACAAAATACGCGTCACCACCGACGAAGGGTGGGACATGACCGACGCGTTGCTCGAGCACGAAGGCCTTGCCGTGGGCCATTCTTCAGGCGCGGCGATGGTCGGGGCGATGAAAGTGGCGCGCGCGCTGCACGCTGAAAAACGCGAAGGGGTCATCGTCACGGTGTTTTGCGATCGCGCCGACCGCTATTTCGAAGCAGAAAGAACGTGATGCCCAAGCTCACCGTCGAAGCGCTGCGCGCCATCGCCCTGCATGTCGAATCGACGTACCCCGACGAAGGCTGCGGTGTGGTGCTCGCCCATGCCGACGGCGCATTCGAAGTGCGGCCACTCACCAACGCGTACGATCGCTACCATGCGCTCGATGCCACGCGTTACCCCCGCACCCGCCGCACCGCTTACCTCTTCGAACCCAAAGAATGGCTGCAGGTGATGAACGCGCTCGAGGGCAAAGGTGACGTGCTGGCTTGCGTTTTTCATTCGCACGCCGACGTGGGGGCGTACTTTTCGCAAGAAGACCAAAACCAGGCCATGGCTGACGGAGAACCAGTGCTCCCCGGGGTGCCCTACCTCGTCGTCGCGGTGAACCAAGGCAAGGCCGTCGAAGGGCGCCTTTACGAGCTGCAAGGGCAAACTTTCGTGGAGACAGAAAAATACGCCATAAAATCAGTACCTTAGATATCGAAAATCAATTGCGTTAGAGCCTGTGCAGAAGAGGTCAAATCGACTATAAGGCCGCGTTTTTTCATTGGAGCGGTTTTGGTAGGTACGTCGAAGGGAGCCTTGAAAAATGGCACACGCAGGCGGCTTCACAGTGTGGCTGACGGGAATGTTGGGTGCAGGCAAAACGACGATGGCGAATTACATCGCCGCGCGCATGCGTCAGGTCGGCCGTAAGGTCGAAGTTCTCGACGAAGACGAGTTGCGCGACGACTTGTGGAAAGAGCTGTCAGACAGCAAAGACGATCGCTCCACGGTGATTCGCCGTATCGGAGCGGTGGCCAACATGTTGGCCCGTAACGACGTGGCGGTGCTGGTGGCCGCGACGAGCCCGTACAAATCGGTGCGCGACGAGAACCGGCGGCTGATCGGCCGGTACCTCGAAGTGTTCATGGACTGCGCGACCGAAAAGCTGATTCAGCGCGACAGCACCGGCAAGTACAAGAAGGCGCTCTCGGGTGAGATTCCCAACTTCATCGGTATCACCGAGCCGTACGAGCCGCCTCCGACCAACTCGGCTGAAGTGGTGATTCGCTCAGACCTCGAGCCGGTCGAAGAGGGTGCCCGCAAAATCATGCAGGCGCTGCTTGATCTCTCGTGCGTCACCGCCGAAGAGCTGCGGGTGATTACGGGCAAGAAGTTCAAGGCCAACCCGCTGCCCAAAAATGCGCGCCGCTCGGCCAAAGGAGCTGCTCGCCCGGTTCGCGCCGCGCGTCCGGCGAAAGCGCCCAAGGCCGCCGCGCCCAAGCGCAAGGGCCGCTAACCTAGAGCAGGTGTGACGTGAGCGACGCTCAAGCACTCAGTGACGCGCAGGTCGAAACGCTCTGCGCGTCGTCGCTCCACAAATATGAAAAGTTAAGGGCGATTTTCGCTGGCCTCGACTCGGTGCTGGTGGCTTTTTCGGGCGGCGTCGATTCGGCATTCGTCTTGGCCGTGGCGCACCAAGCGCTGGGGGCGAAGGCGTTGGCCTTGACCGCGATTTCAGCTTCTGTCTCGGCTGACGAAGCGAGCGATGCGCGCGTGCTGGCCCAGAAAATTGGCGCTGAACACGTGTGCGTCAACTCCAATGAGTTGAACGATCCGCGTTATGCCGCCAACCCACAGAACCGCTGCTACTTCTGCAAGACCGAGCTCTACACGCTGTGTGAATTGGAGCGGGAAAAACGGGGTCTGCGGGCCGTGGTCGACGGGTTCAATGCCGACGACAAAAAAGATCACCGCCCGGGTCACCAAGCGGCGCTCGAGCACCGGGTGCGCTCGGTGCTGGCCGAGGCGGGGTTAACCAAGAACGAAGTGCGTGCCTGGTCGAAGCGCCTGGGTCTGCCCACCTGGGACAAACCTCAAATGGCGTGCCTGGCTTCGCGCTTGCCTTATGGCGTCGCTGTCACGGCCGAGCGTTTGAGCCAAGTTGAACGGGCCGAGCACGCTTTGCGCGGCTTGGGCTTCAAATATTTTCGGGTGCGGCACCACCACGACGTGGCCCGTCTCGAGCTGGGTGTCGACGAGCACCGGCTGCTCGGTGACAACGCACTGCGCCAAGCGGTCGACAAGGCAATCAAGGCCGTTGGTTACACTTTCGTGGCCGTCGATTTAGAGCCGTTTCGCTCGGGCCGGTTGAACGATACGCTGAAGCAAAAAAGCCTGTCACTGCCCGTCGTTTGATATGGCGAAGGCTGCCGAAAAGAGAATGGTGCGAAGCATGCGGGCGAAAACGTCTCTGTTGAGTTTGGCGGGTTGGGTGTGCGCCGTTACGTTGGTGTGGAGCTGCGGGTCTTCGTCAGGGGGCATGGGTTGCGCTTCGCTGCAGCCGATTCCCTCTGGGCGCTACGCGGGGCCCAAGAGCGACAACGCGCTCAACATGCGGCTGTCTGCCAACGGCATTAACTATCTCAATTCGAACTGGCAGACGCTGATTGACTTGTTCGCGCCCGGCCAGGTGTTGACCGTGCCTTTGCCCTGCACGCCGCAAGACATACCGGTGATTGGCAAAGTGGCGATCGCCGACCAAGGTGGGCCCAGTGGCGGCACGATGGACGGTATCTGCGACAGCCGCGACGTGCCCAAAAATGTGAATGTGCGGCTCACCGGGTTTTCGCTGGTGCCGAAGTCTTCTACCGAAGTCGAGGCCCAGGTGTCGGTCGAAATTCAGACCGGCGATTTGTACGTGGCCACCGAAGACGACACCCACGGGGCCTGTGTGTACCTGTCGGCGGTGAAGTGCAGCTTGAACTTCAACACCGCGGCGCAAGCGCCTTCGAACAATGCGCTCAAGGCCACAGTGTCGTTCACCATTGATCAAAAGTGGGACAACTTGCTCTCGTTCAAGGTCACCGCGCTCGAAGGCGCGGGCATTTGCGGAGCGTCGGGCGCCCAACCCAAACCGTCGTGCCTCGACCCTGCCGACTTGAGCTTTGAAGGCCGCAACAACTGCGGCAATGTGTACTGCACGGTGGCCGACTGGGACCCGGTGAAAAATTCGGTGCTGCAATTGCTCTCTCCCCAGCTCGAGAGCCGCCTCAAAGACGCGGTCGCTCAGCAGTCGTGTCAAGCGTGTGGCACCGGTTTGCCGACCTGCCCCCAGCTGCCCAACGCCGCTTCGAGCTGCGTGATGAACCAGTGCATCGACAGCGCCAACAGCCAGTGCGTGCCGCGTTTCTTGGGCCTCGAAGGCCGCATGGCGGTGGGCAGCGTGCTGTCAGATTTTGGTGTGTCGGCAGAAAGCCAGCTCGATCTCTCGGTCGCGGCGGGCAGCTCGGTACTGGTTGATCAAGGCATCACCTTGGGCATGCGGGCAGGCACGCAAGCGGTGGCGGTTTCTCCCTGCGTGCCGGCGCAAGCGGCGCCTCCGTTGGCGGCCGTGCCGGCACCCAACTTCGACGCTGAGGCCACGCCCGGCAGCGGCTACCACGTGGGTTTGGGCCTGTCGCAGCCGTTCTTGAATCGCGCGCTCCATGAGTCGCACCAAGCGGGAGCGCTCTGCGTGGGGGTGACGTCGACCACCATCGGTTTGCTCAACACCGGCTTGTTCAAAACGTTCTTGCCCTCGTTGGGGCGCCTCACCACCCGTGACGGCAAAGACGCGCCGATGATGATTGTGCTTCGGCCGGCGCAGCCTCCGACCATCGCGGTGGGGTTGGGCACTTATGATCCGGTGACCAAGCGGCCCCTCAAGCCGCTGCTCACGATGACGTTGCCTTCGGTGACGATGGACTTTTACGCCATGCTCGACGACCGCTACGTGCGGCTCTTTTCGCTCACGGCCGACATTGCGCTGCCGCTGTCGCTGATTTTCGAGCAGTGCTCTACCGTGCAACCCGCGCTGGGCGACTTGAAAATGGTGATCAGCAACATCGTCACTTCGAACAGCGAAATTTTGGCTGAAGACCCGCGGGTGCTGGCCGACCTGATTCCCGCGGTGATTGGCTTTGTCGAGCCGGCCTTGGCCAATGCGCTCAAGCCGTTCAATTTGCCGACGGTGGGTAACTTCAAGCTCAAGGTGAACGAGAGCAAAGGGGTGGGCCTGATTCCCGGTACGCAGTCGTATTACCACCTGGGCCTCTACGCGACGTTGATGCCCCAGAACGCGCAGTGCGCGGTGACGTCTCCCGTCACGGTGGCGTCACTGAAGAAGAGCGTGATGCCCAAGGCCGAAGACATGCGCGCCACCGGCAACGGTTTGAAATGGCCCACCGCGGTGCTCGACGTGCAGGCGCTCGGTGTTTCGGGCACGCCTGAATTCGCGTACCGAATCGACAACGGTCTGTGGAGCACCTTCTTGCGGCCTGACGCCGACGGCAGCTTGTCGGTGAGCCACCCCGCGTTCTTGATGCAAGGTGTGCACATGATTGAAGTGCGTTCGCGCATGGCCGAAGAGGCGCAGGGCATTTCTGCTCCGGCCAAAGTTGGCTTCGTCGTCGACTGGGAAGGGCCCGAGGTGATTCTCACCGCTGACCGCGAGAATGACCGTTTGCGCATCGCCGCGCGCGATGTGGTGAGTGGAGAGAGTGCGCTGCAGTACGCGTACCGGGTGGGCGCTGGCCCCTTCTCGTCGTTCGGCCCAGCCCGTGAAATCAGCCTGTCTTCAGTCGAAAACGGTGGTGGGCTCGCCGTGCAGGTACGCGACGAAGCTGGCAACGTCACCCAGGCTCAGCACAAAGTGGCGGTCGACTTCGAGCGGGCCTCAGTGGAGCAGGGCGGCGAGCCGGCGACGCAAACTTCTTCGGTGGGGTGCTCGGTGGTGCCGGCCCCGCTCTGGGCGTTGGGCCTGTTGGGTGGCCTGGTGTACTTTCGCCGTCAGACCTTTAGGGCCCTTAGGTAAACCGCTGCGATGAAGCGACCCGCTCTTCAGTCGTGCTGTTGCACTGCGCTCATCGTGTTTGGCGGAGTGGTGAGCAGCCAGGCGTTTGCCGAAGACGTTCGGTTAGATCACCGCGGCTCGATTGGCCTGTTGCTGTCGACGGGCGGTGAATACAAGGCGAGCATTGCGGGTGGCTCGGTTCAAAACGGCGCGCGACTGCCCGCGCATATCGGCGCCACGATGGCGATTGGTCAAAACGGCAATGAGCTGAAGCTGCAGTTCGATTCGAGTTGGCTCGGCCCACAGTACGATCTCGGTGTGAGCTTCGGGTACCGCGGCTATTTTCCGGTCGATCCGATGAAGACTTTTTTTGACGCCGACGTGGCTCTGCGTTTTTACCAGCGCATCACCGCGGGCCCAGAAGTCGGCTTCGGTGTGCAGTACGAGCTCTCGTCGGTGGTCGGCGTTTTCAGCACCGTGCGCGCCAAATTCGGTTTTGGCCAGGGGCTGCGTATGGGCGCTGAGCTTTTGGTCGGCCTGCAAGTGAGAACGTATGTCTTGGAGTGACTTTTTTTGACACTTCTCATTCGTGTGCGACCATGTGTGCAGCTGTAGGGAGGGTCACCGCACATGAACGAAGCACCTCGTCTCACTTCCGTGGTTTTCCGGTTGCAGCGTGAACGGCTCGAGAACCTGAAAGAGCTCTCTAAAAACACGCGTATTCGACAAAGCGAATATCTGCGTGAAGCGATTTCAGACCTGCTCGACAAGTATGAAGAACGTTTGATGGACTAGCGGGACCTAAGAAGCGAACGGGGGCTCGCTAGGCACTCCGTTCGCTTCGTCTCGCTCCTGAGCAGAAAATGGGTCGCGCTCTGCCGGGTAATGAACACTCCACAGCACCAACCCTTCGGGAGGCGCGCGAATGCCACTGAAGCGCTCGGCCCGCTGCAAAGCGTTCAACCACGTCGCCTCAGCAATTTTGCCTGACGCTACGCCGACCAAACCACCCACCAAGTAGCGCACCATGTACCGGGCGAACCCCGGCGCAATGAGCGTCACTTCGAAGAGCCCATCGCCGATTTCGGTCAGGGTGGCTGCTTCGATTGTGCGCTCGCGCCGCGCGCTCGACGCTTCGTGAAAGGCCCAATAGTCGTGGGGCCCGGTGACGGAGGGCAGCAACGCGCGCAGCTTGAAAATATCGACCTCGACGCGCCAGGCGAAGTTTTGCCAGCGCCTCAAGTCTTTGAGCGCCAGCCGGTAGCGGTATTCTTTGCCCGTTGCTGACCACTGCGCGTGAAAGTTGTGGGGAACGTCTTTGGCCGCGGCGATGCCCAACGTGGGTGGCAAGTGCGCGTTCAGCCGTTGCGCCAGCGTCGCGGTGGAAAATTCGTCAGCCACCCGCAGGGTCAACACCTGCATGCGCGCGTGTACGCCAAGGTCGGTGCGGCCGGCGGCGACCGGCATGTTTTGCAACCCCGCTTTTCGAAGCGCGTCGCGAACGGTGTCTTGTACAGTGGGGCCTTTCGGCTGAGACTGATAGCCGCGAAACGAACCTCCGTAGTACCAACACCAGAGCGCGACAATTCTGGAGGGCATGACGCCCATGGATAGCAGTTGGCTGTACCGGCAAGGTGAATTGATTCTCGGGCCGGTGCCCCAGGCCAAGATTATCGAGATGCTCTATGCCGGCGAGCTCACCGGCAAGAGTGAGATTCAAGAAATGGGCAGCGGCGGCACCTTTCGCCTGCTGCAAGACATGTCGTCGTTCAAGGTGCACTTGGCGAAAGCCGAGGCCAAGCACCGGGTCGACGCGGTGGCCAAGAAGAGCGAAGACGAAAATAAAGCGCGCTTGCGCCGCGGGCTGTTGCTCACGGCCTTGTTCGCTTCGATTATCGGCGCGGTGGTGGTTTTCGCTGGCAAGTACTTGGCGGTGCACACGCCCATTGGCAAGACGGCTGAAGAAGTGGCGTACGCCGAAATTGAAATTGACCCGGTCGACATCAAAATTTCTAAGCGCTCGGGGCCCATCGAAGAGTTGGTCGATTACCCCGGGGCGGGCGGCACCGGTACCAAGCGCCCAAGTGGTGGAGCGGCGCGGCCCACGGCGGCAGGCGGGGCGCAGGGCGGCGGCAACAAGGTGAACAAAGAGAGCGAAGACCCCGACGGCATGCAGACCGCCACGTTTGATCGTTCAGCCATCAACGACGTGATTAAGCGCAACCAACCGAAGTTGATTGCGTGCTTCAAGTCGGTCTTGAAAGAAGGTGCCTCGTTAGAAGTGCCGCTCAACGCGGTGATTGGCAACAACGGCCGCATCTCGAAGCTGTGGGTCGATCACCCCGAATATAAAAATGGCCCAGTGAAAGACTGCATCGAGCGTGAAGTGATGACCTGGCCGTTCAAACCCTTCGAGGGCGAGAGCCCCGACGTGCAGTGGGCGCTGCGCCTGGTGAGCCGGAAAAAGCCCTAACCCGTTTAGAAAAAAACACGACGCGCGCCCGACGCCATGCTCTATGGTGGGTCTTTCTATGCCGCGTCGCGAAGAAGGCCAGTTCTCGAGCCGAGACAACACGCGTCTCTACTGGCAGTCGCTGTTACCTGACAGCCCGCCGCAAGCGTTTGTCGGCATCGTGCACGGCTTCGGAGACCACAGCGGCCGTTACCGCCGGGTGATGGAATATTTGGTGAGCCAAAACATCGGTGTGCTCGCCTTTGACTACCGCGGCCACGGCAAGGCTGACGGCCGCCGCGGTTACTGCGAGCAGTGGGAAGACTATTTGAACGACTTAGAAGTTTTTTGGGCCCGGTTGCGCGGCATGAATGCCGGCCTGCCCACCTTCATTCTCGCTCACAGCCACGGCGCGTTGATGGCCTGCCACTGGGCATTGCGCAAACCTGAAGGCTTGAGGGGGCTGATTCTCACTTCTCCCTATTTGCAGTTGGCGCTCGATCCTCCGGCGCTCAAAGTGTTGGTGGGTAAATTGGTGGGCCTGGTGATTCCCTGGTTGAAAGTGCCGACCGGTATCACCTTCGCGCAGTTGTCGACCGACGACGCCTGGCAGCGCGAGACCGCTGAAGACCCGCTTTACGGGCGCACCACCACGCCGCGCTGGTTCAACACTTCGTCAGCCGCGCAAACCCAACTCGCGGGGCGGGGCCGTGAAATCGTGGCGCCGATGCTGATGTTGACCGCGGGCGCCGACACCATTGCCTCGACCCCGGCGGCGAAAGCATTTTTCGAAACGCTGGGCTCGAGCGACAAGCAGTACCAAGAGTACCCGGGCATGATGCACGAGATTCTGTGCGAGAAAGACAAAGAAGCCGTCTGGAAGGACATCACAAGCTGGATATCAGCGCACCGCTGACGTACGGTGCAACCCGCTGACTCGAGGGGGTCTAAAAAGACACGCTATGGCGCAGCTTGGACAGATAAACATCATTGGCAAAGGCATCGTTATCCGCGGCAGTTTGTCGGGTGGCGGAGACTTGGTGATTGAAGGGCGCGTCGAAGGTCAAATCGCGCTCAAGAATCACCTCACCATCGAGGCGACCGGCAAAGTCGAAGCCGATATTCGCGTCGAAGAGTTGACTATCAACGGTGAAGCGTCGGGCAACATCGACGCGTCATCGAAAGTGGCGATCAATTCGAGCGCCAAGGTGTCGGGTGACGTGAAAGCGACCCGCGTGGTGATTGAAGACGGAGCGGTGTTCAACGGTTCCATCGAGATGGACGTCAAGCTGCCCGACGACCTCTAAGCGCTCACTTTTTTTGCAGTCTTTTTTTGAGTGAAGGAATTTACACACATGGCCAACACGGTTATCGGTTCAAGCATCGTCATCGACGGCGAAATTTCGGGTGACGAAGACCTCGTCATTCAGGGCACGGTGAAGGGCAAGATCTCGCTCAAAGAGAGCCTGTACGTCGAAAATTCAGGCGTGGTCGAAGCCGACATCGACACCCAAAATGTCGAGATCGCCGGTCGCGTGACGGGCAACATTTTGGCCAGTGACAAGGTCGAGTTGAAGACCGACTGCCGCGTGGTGGGTGACATCAAAGCCCCGCGCATTCTGATTGCCGACGGCGCCAGCTTCAAAGGCAACGTCGACATGGACACCAAGGAACGCTAACGCCCATGGCCGCTACGAAGGAGTTCGGAGCAATGGCTTCCGACAATACGGTGATTGGCGAGTCGATTCTGATCAGCGGCAAGCTGACCGGCGACGAAGACTTGACGGTACGAGGCAGGGTCGAGGGTGAAGTTTCGCTCACCAAGACGTTGATCGTCGAAGCCTCGGGCGTGGTGCGCGCCAATGTCGAAGTGAAAAACGCCATCGTCTCGGGCGTGGTGGTGGGCAACATCACCGCCACCGAGAGCGTTGAATTGACCAAAGATGGCCGCATGGTGGGCGACATTCGCTCGCCGCGGGTGATTATCGTCGACGGGGCGTCGTTCCGCGGCCGTGTCGACATGGGCGATTTAGAACCGAACCGTGAACGTTCTGAGCGCCCTGCGGCACGCCCGTTGATGCGCCCGACGGTGCGCACGTCTTCTGCGCCGCCTCGGCCTCCCGTGGCCGCGGTGGCCGCCAAAGCTCCGGCAGCCAAGCCGGTGCCACCTCCGCAACCGTCGCGGGTTGAATCCCGGGTAGACGCGCGGCCTCCGTCGCCACCCAAACCCGCCGCCGCGGCGCGACCTGCACCGCCGCCGCCTCCCGCCCCCCCGGCAATGGCCGAAGCTGGTAAGAAGAAGGTGCTGGTCAAGAAGAAGCGGTAACGAAGTAGGAACGCCACGATGTCTGAAGTGAACGAAGCCGAACAGAGTAGCGATGAAACCTCGCCGGTGCCGCCTACGGCCCCGGTGGTGGCGGCGCCTTCGTTGAGCCCGCCGGTACCGCCTCCGCCTTCTGCGCCCGTGGCGGTGAAGCGTCACCACATCGCCCCCGCGCTGATTGCGTTAGATCGGGTCGAAGACGACAACGCGTTTCAGCTGCGCGAAGTGGGCGACGTCACCGACTTGGCCACTGACATCGCACGGCTGGGCCAGTTGTTCCCCGTCGACTTGCGGCTCAACCCGCCCGACACCTTTCAAGTCATTACCGGGTTTCGCCGGGTGGCAGCGCTCAAGTTTCTGCAGCGCGACAAGGTGTTGGCGCGGTTGCACACCGACCTGTCACCCGACGACGCGCTGCTGTTGTCGTTGGCCGAGGCGATTCATTCGCAACCCGTCTCGCACGACGAATTGGCGGCCATGCAAACCCGGCTGGCCGAAGAAGACCGGCTCACCGCCGCGGCGCGCGACATGCTCGAAAAGGCGTTGTCGACCGAGTCTTCGCTGGGGCCTGAAGTGGTTGAAGAAGAAGTCGACGCTGACGAATTGGCGGCTGACGTCACTTCGCGGCTGGGCGCCATCAACCAAGACTTGTCGCTGATAGCTGACGTCTTTGCTGACCTCGACGACGAGCGCAAAGACGAGCTGCTCAAGCAATTACGCTATTCGAGTGAGCTGGTCGCCTTTCTCGAGGGCAAATTGTGAAAGCGCCCGAAGGTTTAGCCTTCGATCGCGTTCGTTTATTGGGTCTGTTGACGCGCGACTCTTTCGCCAAGAAGAAAGTGGTGCTCTCTTCGGGCAAAGAATCGAACTTCTACATCGACTGCAAACGCACGGTGCTCACCGCCGAAGGTCACTGGCTGGTGGGCCGCTTGCTGTGGGCTGAAATCGCCGTGCGTTGCCCTGAAGCCAAGGGCGTGGGCGGTTTGACGATGGGCGCCGATCCGCTCGCTTCAGCCGTCAGCTTGGTCAGCCATTTGGCGATGAAGCCGATGAACGCCTTTTTGGTACGCAAAGAGCCCAAAGGCCACGGCAGCGGCCAGTGGATTGAAGGGTTGAATGCGTTGAAAACGGGTGAAGGCGCAGACACCGTCGCCATCGTTGAAGATGTGATTACCACTGGCGCTTCGATGTTGAAGGCGATTGAGCGGGCGCGGGCCGAAGGGTTGAAAGTCGGCGCGGCGTTCGCACTGGTTGACCGGCAAGAGGGCGGCAAAGAAGCCATCGCCGAAGCGGGTTGCCCGGTGTACCCGCTGTTCAGCCGGTCTGATTTTCCCGCTTAGCGCGGCATCGGTCACCTCTCCGATAGACAGAAAACCGGCGGGTTCGGGTAAAGGCCACGCGCGATGTCTGCTGAACTGCCTTCTGTCAAATCAGGCACCCCTTTCGAGCGCCTGTGGCCCGCGGCGGCCTATCAGTTTTGCCTCATCGCCTCGCTCGCGCTGCTCAAGCCGGCGGCCAACGCGTTGGTGCTCTCGCGCTTCAGCTCAGGGGCCATGCCTTGGTTGTACCTGGGAGCGGCGTTGTCTACCGCGGCGGTGGCGGCCTACACGGCGAGCCGGGGCGGGCGGCTGTGGTCTTTGGTGCGGCTGTCGTTCATCGGCGCGCTGGTGATTGTCGCGCTGACGGGTGCCCTGGCGCTCGAAGGCCATGCGATGGCGCTCTTGGCCTGGGTTTTCGCCGAAGCGTTGGGCACTTCGGCTTCGCTGGCGTTTTGGGCCACCATGTCTGACGTGTTTGACGCCCGTGAAGCCCGGCGTGCGTACACGCTGATTAATGGCTTGGGCATGTTGGGCGCGGTGATGGGTGGCTTGCTCGCCCAATTGCTCGCCGAAGCTGCGGGCACCATGCCGCTGATGGTGGGTTCGGCGGTGCTGCTCGCAGCGGGGGCGGTCGTCTTTCGCGCTCAACCCCGCCCGGTAGAATCGCGCCGACGCCGCACCGACAACACCACTGCCTGGTCGACGGTGCGTCATGACGCTTATGCGCGTGACTTGGCCTTGGTGGTGCTGGGTTTCGCCGTGCTTTCGGTGATGGGCGATTACCTTTTTCGCCAACGGGCCAGCGCCGCGCTCGACGAGAAGCACATGGCGGTGCTCTTCGCCAGCCTGCAGTTGTGGACCGGCATTTTCTGCGCCGGTTTTCAGTTGCTGCTGGCTGAGCGCATGCTGCGGCAGGTAGGCATTTTTCGTTACTTGGCGCTGGTGCCTGGGTTGCTCGCGGCACTGGCGGGGGCCACGCTCTTCGATACGGGGCTGACGAGCAGTTGGGCGCTCAAGCTCTTCGAAGGCTCGGCGATGTTCTCGTTGGTGCCGGTGGCGATGCAGCTGCTTTACGCGCCGCTCAAAGACGACGTGCGCGACGGCGTGCGCAGCGTGATTGACGGTTTTTTACGCAAAGGCGGCTTGGCGGTGGGAGGCGTGCTTTTGCTGCTCACCCAAGGCTTTGCTTCGTACACCGTGTCAGTCATTTCGCTCGCGGTCGCTTGTGCCGGCTTGGGCTTGCTGTTGGTGCGGTTGCAGCGTGGTTACGTGAGCGCCCTGCAGCACCAAGTGGCGGGCGTGGGCAGCGCGCAGCTGGGTTTTGCCGAAGAGAGCTTGTTGTCGCAGGCGCTCAAGTTGCCCGACCCTGACCGGGTGTTGAAGGCCATTGCGATGTTCCACTACGCCGAGCTGTCACTTTCTCCGTACGTGAAAGCGCTGCTCACCCACCCGCACGAGCGGGTTCGTGAGCGGGCGGTGGAGCTCGCGGTCGAAGAGAAAATGAGCAGCGTCGCGCCACAGCTCGAGCGGTTAATTCAGAGCGCTGATCGCCGCCCGCGTGAAGCCGCGGTGTGGGCGTTGGCCAAATTGAAGCCCGAGCGGGCCAAGGTGCTGCTGCCGGCCCGGCTCGATTCTCGCGACATCGGCATGCGGTGCGCGGCGGCGGGTGCCTTGTTGTCGCTGGGAGAGCACCCGGCTGCGCAAGCCACTGTCGATGCGCTGCTCGCCAACATTTACGACGCGGGCCCGGCGGAGCGGCGCGAAGTGGCCTCATTGCTGGGCCGGCTCGGGCAGCCCCGTTGGGAAGCCAAGCTCGAGCGCTACTTGCAAGACCCCGACGAATCGGTGCGTCGCGTGGCGCTGGCGGCGGTGGGGCAGGGGCGATATTTGGCGCTGGCCCCCAAGGTGGTGCGCTTTCTCAGCTCGGCGGCCGAACGGCGGGTGGCCCGTGAAGCGTTGAGCCGTTTGGGTGAAGGGGTGGTGCCGTTGCTCGCGCAGGTGCTCGACGATCGCCATCAGCCGGTGGCGTTGCGTTCGCAAGTGCCGCGCGTGTTGCGGCAAATCGGCAGCCAATCTTCTTTGCAGGCGCTGCTTTTTTCTAACGCGCGCGACGATGCATTTTTGCACTACCGGGTGGGTACGGCCATCGCCCGGCTCCGTGACGCCCAACCTGAGCTCGACGTCGATGAGCAGCGGGTGATGGAGGCGCTCGAGCGCCGGTTGGCCACCTACCGGCTCTATTCGGGCCCGTACCGTGACGTGCGCGCCGCGCTGGGCGAAGTGTCGTTGCTCTCGCGTGCGCTGGGAGACCGGTTAGATCAAGCCTTCGAGTTGACGTTTTCTCTGCTGGGGCTGCTCCACGACGCGCGGGCCATGCGCCGTGCCCACGCGCACCTCACCGGTATCGATCGCCGTCGCCGTGCCTATGCGTTGGAGCTATTGGATCAGGTGCTCACCTCTGAACAACGGGCGTTGGTCGAAGAGCCGATCAGCGTGCACCACCGCGAGCTCGACGGAGGTGACCCCGACCGCCTCGCTGCGTGCTTGGTTACACTTTCTGAAGGCGACGACCCAGTGCTACGCACGTGCGCCAAATGGCTAAGACGACGGTTGAGCAGAGAAGAGACCCCCTGGAATGAGGCAGCAATGAGTGAAGTCACGGTGAAGCGGCTGTTCGCGCTCGAGAATGTCGAGCTCTTCGCCCAGTGCGATGTCGATGACTTGGCGGCGGTGGCCGCGGTAGCGCGGGAGCAAGCGTTTGCATTGGGAGACCGCGTATATGCCGAAGGTGACCCAGGCGACGCGGTGTACGTGATTGTCGACGGAGTGATTGAAGCGCGCCGCGAAGGTGAATTGGTGCTTACGTTTGGCCCGGGTGAAGTGTTTGGTGAGCTGTGCTTGTTCGACGGCGCGCCGCGGGTGGCAGACATGATTGTCACCAAAGCTCTGCAGACGTTGGTGATTGATCGCCGTGATTTTTTAGACTTGATGTCTGAGCGGCCGCAGCTGCTTCAAGGCGTGTTCCGGGTGATGAGCCGCCAGCTCAAGAGCGTGGTGATGGACCTGCCGTCTCGCCGCGGGTTGTCGGGCGAGACGCGCATTCCTGATGAGACCGATTGAGCGGGCCTATTCCGGCGGCTGGAACATTTGCTTACTGACTTCACGTAGCGAAAGCGGAATTTCTGGGGGTGGCACCACAGGGCCGTGAGCGACGGGGCCCTTGGTTCCCACTTTGGCTGGCAGCGGAGACAATGAGTGCACCATGTGCTCGGTCTGTGCCTTTTTCACTTTGTTGAACTCGGCGAGCTCTTTTTTGCAAGCGGTGGCGTCAGCACCTTTCGCTCCTTTGCCGCGTGCTTTGATGTACCCGCTGATCACATTGTCGATGAAGCCGTGCAGGCCCCAGAAATTTTTGTTGTACAAGTTCAGCATCGGGTCGCCTACGTCGATGGGTGAATGCCCATCGGCCATCGCCACATGAAGAATGTTGTGAGTGCCTGAAACGCCAAGTTGTGAAAGCACCTGCGTTTGCATGAAATTGCATAGCTCATCGAGCGAGTTGAATTGCTTCCAGTTCGTCTCGATGTTCATCAGCATTTCGAGTGTCTTACGAACCTTGGGCTGTTGTTCGGGGGGAGTTACCTTGGCGATCACCTCGGTGGGGATCTCTTTCCAGCCTTCGAAGATTTTATCGAGCCCTTCAGGCACCGGCAGGCCGCGTGCTTCGTATGTTTTGGGGTTTTTCAATACCTCAATCATGCCCCTGTGCATCGCGCCGAACGCCACGCCGTTACCCTTCGACCCTTCGTTCAACGGCTTGAGCTTTTGCATGCCGTCGAGCCATTTCGTACGTGCATTAAATTTCACGAAGTCGGGGTCTTGCTTGAGCTGAGAAATCCACCTGTCGCGGTCAGGCCGGGCCATCAAATGCCAACCTAAGTGGTGCATGCCCATGTCGTTGTTGGTGCCCCACAGCAAGTTGATCATCGAGGCTGGCACCAAGTTCGGCTTGTCCACTGGCGAAAGTTTCCCCATTAGCCGTGTCGCTGCGTCGGGCTCTGGTCGGGAAGCTGCTCCCGAGGCGAGTTTCCATTTGCCGTCTACTTGTTGGGAGGAATCTTGCTGCTGCTGCGGCGGCGTGGTGGGGGAGCCGTGTGAAGCGTGAACAGGCGCCGTTGCCGGTGTTCTGTCCGCCAGTTTGTTGCTCGGAATGCTTGGTCTGTCACCCACACCGCGGCTCTCGCTACCCATGGAAATCGCCTCCCCAAAAACAGTCAGCTGTTCACCCCGAAGTACACCTGGGGTACCGGCGCGGCGCAAGCGAAGGCGCAGTCTTCTTACTTCCCGCGAGAAATGGCCGCGTCTTCACGCTGCCACTGAATCATCGAATCGGGCACCACGTGCGTGGCGAGCTGCTCCACCAATCGCTCAGGTTCACTTTCCACCAGCCAGATTTTCTCCATGCCGGGGTAGAGAAAACCCTCTTCCATCGCGCGTTTAGCCTGGGCGAGCATCGGCTCATAGAAGCCATCGACGTTGAGCACGCCAATCGGCTTTTTGTGCAAACCGACCTGGGCCCAGGTGACGATTTCAAACAGCTCATCGAGCGTGCCGAAACCGCCGGGCAGCGCCACGTAACCATCGGCCATGTCGGCCATCATCGCCTTGCGCTCATGCATCGTCTCGACCCAGTGCAGCTGCGAGATGCGCTGATGCGCGAATTCTTTGCGCGCCAAGCCTTTGGGGAGCACGCCAATCACCTGCCCGCCATGCTCCAGCGCGCCGTCAGCGACCGCGCCCATCAACCCGGTTGATCCGCCTCCGTAGACAAGCGTCAACCCCGCTTTGCCCAATGCCACGCCCAGCCGGTGCGCATGTTCTTTGAAAATCGGCCGCGTGCCATCGCGTGAACCGCAATAAACGAGAACTTTCTTCAGCGCGTGAGTGCTCATGGCGTGCGTGACACCACCGTGTCGTGCGCCCAGTGGGCGTCGTCGGTTTGTGGGTAGTCCAACGTGTAGTGCAGCCCACGGCTTTCTTTACGGGCCTGCGCGCATTCGACAATCAGCAGCGCCACGTCGGCGATGTTGCGCAGTTCAATCACGTCGCGCGTCACCGTGAACTTCCAGTAATACTCGCGAATTTCTTCACGCAACACGTCGAGCCGCCGCCGCGCACGGGCGAGCCGCTTGTCGGTGCGCACGATGCCGACGTAGTTCCACATCAGGCGACGCACCTCCTCCCAATTGTGGCTCACCAGCACGCTCTCGTCAGACTCGACAGCGGTGCCTTTGTCCCACTCGGGAGGCATTTCTTTCGGCGCGCCGGTTTGTGCCTTCGCTTCGTCGGCTGCCACCGCGACTGCGCGATGGCCGAACACCAAACCGCCGAGCAGCGAGTTCGACGCCAAACGGTTCGCGCCGTGCAAGCCTGTGCAAGCGACTTCTCCAATGGCAAACAGGCCGGGCAACGACGCGCGGCCGTACAGGTCGGTCACCACGCCGCCGCATTGGTAATGCGCCGCCGGCACCACCGGTATCGGCTGAACCGCCATGTCAATGCCGAACTCTTTGCAGGTGCTGTAAATGTTGGGGAAACGGCTCATCAAGAACTTGCGCCCCAAGTGCGTCATGTCGAGGTGCACGCATTCGTCGCCGGTGCGTTTCATTTCAGCGTCAATCGCCCGCGCCACCACGTCACGCGGAGCGAGCGCACCTTGGGGGTGGTAGCGCTCCATGAAGGTGCTGCCGTTTCGCAACCGCAACTTGCCTCCTTCGCCGCGCAACGCTTCGCTGATCAGAAAGCTCTTCGCTTCGGGGTGAAAAAGGCAGGTGGGGTGAAACTGGTAAAATTCCATGTTGGCGATTTTCGCGCCCGCCCGGTACGCCATCGCCACGCCGTCGCCTGACGCGATGTCGGGGTTCGTGGTGTACAGGTACACCTTGCCTGCGCCACCGGTCGCCAGCGTGGTGGTTTTGGCGAGAAACGTCTCAATCCCACCGTCGCCGCGCAGCACGTAGCAGCCGAGCACCCGCCGTTGGCCGCGTGGCTTCTTCTTGTCCAAAATCAAATCGATGGCGGTGCTGTCGGTGAAGAACTGAATGTTCTGCTTCTCGTCGCAGGCCGAAAGCAAGGCGCGAATCACCTCTTTGCCGGTGATGTCGCTGGCATGCACGATGCGCCGGCGTGAATGACCGCCCTCGCGGGTGAGATCGAAATCGCCGTTGTCGCCTTCGTTGAAGCGGGCACCCAAATCGGCCAGCGCGCGCAGCCGTTCAGGGCCATTCTTCACCGCCACTTCAACCGCTTCGCGTTTGCACAAGCCCGCGCCGGCGACGAGCGTGTCTTGAATGTGCTCGTCGAACGAATCATCTTCGGCCAGAACCGAAGCGATGCCTCCTTGCGCGTAAAGCGTGTTGCTTTCTGAACGCGAACGTTTGGTCAACACCGCCACTGAACCGTGCGCCGACGCTTCGAGCGCGAACGTCAGCCCCGCCACTCCGCCGCCCAACACCAGAAAATCGAAAGAGTGAGCCATGCGCGCAAGGCGTTTACCCTTCGATGCCTTAAGCAACAACACCTTCAAGCGAGAGACAAATTGAGCCCGCTGGCTGATCAAGGGTACGCTGGGCACCAAAGTATGCGGTTTTCGTTGTCTTTCTTCGCCAGAGTATTGGTTTCGGTGTGCGCGGCCTTAGGGTCGGCGCACGCAGGAGAGATTTACAAATTCGTCGAGAAAGACGGCACCATTGTCTACACCAATGTGTTGCCCAAGGGCGCCAAGGCCAAAAGGGTGCAGGGCGACTTTCACCCCGCACCTGAAAAGACCCAGCCCGCCGCCGTCACCCGTCGCAGCAAGACGACGCTGGCCGAGTTTGATCACCTGATTGAAGAAGCGGCGATTCGCTACCGCGTGCCGGTGAACCTGGTGAAAGCGGTGATGCACGCCGAGTCGGGTTTCGATCGCATGGCTGTCTCACATGTAGGTGCGTCGGGGCTCATGCAGTTGATGCCGCAAACCGCGCGCGACATGTATGTGCGCGACATCTTCGATGTGAAAGAGAACATCGACGGCGGGGTGCGCTATCTTCGCGTTCTCGCCAATGAGTTCAATGGCGACATGGTGAAAATCGTGGCCGCCTATAATGCCGGCCCCGAAGCAGTGAAACGCTACGGAGGGGTGGTACCGCCATACGACGAAACTCAAGCTTACGTTCGTAAGGTACTTTCCCTATATTTTCAGTACAAAGCACAGTCTGAGTTGGCCCAGCAGGAACGCGACGCCCAAAGGGACTAGATGTCGACGACGACGCAAGACCCACTCGGTGAAGAAGAATTTCTCACGCAGCTCTACAAGGGCGGCGAGCTTTTGGCCGCGGGCCGAATTGTCGAGGCGAAAAGTCACCTCGAGGTCGCAAACCGCATTCACCCCAAGAATGAAAAAGCGCAGAACCTGCTCGGGCTGGCGTATTTCAAGCTCGGGGTTTTCGATCGCGCGGCCGAAATTTACGAAGCGCTGGTGGTAGAAAACCCTTCTGACCCCACGCTGCGCGTCAACTTGGGCCTGGTGTACCTAAAGACCAACGCGCTCGATCGTTCGATTGGCGAGTTTCAGACCGCCACCGATTTGCAGCCTGATCACAAGAAGGCGCACAACTACCTGGGCTTGGCGTTGGCGCAAGCGGGTGAATATTCGCGCGCCCGGCAACACTTCGTGCTCGCGGGCTCTGACGCCATGGCCGAGAAAATGGCCCGCGCCATTGCCAATGGGGCTCCCAGCGCGCCGGTGACGGTGTCGCTCAGCCCTCCGCCGTCAGCGCCGCCCGCGCCCACCCAAGTCGAAACGGCGCCACCGCCCTCGCACGACGTGGCCCCGCCGCCTGACGAAGGGCAAGTGGCGGTGATGAGTGAAGAAGAAGTGCCGCCCGACTCAGAAGTGGTCTCGGCCGCCGACTTGGTGAAGTCGCGGGGAGCCCCCCAAGGCCCTGGCGCGGCGGCGCAGCTGCATGGTGCCGCGGCCAGCATGTCGACAGAACCTCTGCCGCAAGCGGGTTTTGAGCCGAAGCCTGAGGGCGCGGCCAAGCCCATGCCGCCTGATTTGCATGGCGATTGGGGCGCTCAATTGGCTTCTGACGTGGTGCCTCCCGAGCCACTCGAAGAGCGGTTCGAGATACCCAGCAGCCTGTCGCCCAGCGTGGGGGTGAGCGCGGCGCTTTACCAAGAAGAAAAGCCAGTCACCGAAGTGATGGCCGACAATGAAATGCCCTTGGTCGAAGAGATGCCCGTGCTCGACGCGCAGCTCGCACCTGAAGAGGTGCTGGTGAGCGAGATGCTGGCTCCCGCGGCCGCCAGCCCGGTGAACCGTTCATCGACGACGTCTTCGTTCGCCGCGCCCGTCGAAGTCGTCACGCGGCCTGAAGTGGTGTTGCCGCTGCCGACCCAGCCGGTTGAAGTGACGACGCGCCCTGAAATCGTGGTGCCGCTCGCGGTGAGCGCGACGACCGCTGCGCCGACGGTGCACGAAGTGAAGACCCGGCCCGAAATCGTGGTGCCAATTGAAATTCGTGAAGAGGCAACCAAAGCCTCTGCCGAAGCGCCGCCTCAGGCAGTGTTGGCCCCCATTCAACCGCCCGCTGAAGAAGATTGGTCGGGGGTTGTCGAGAGCGCGAGCATCACCGCGCCGGCGCACGTCGCCACGGCCGGCCCGTCGACGGTTGAAGTCGACTGGGCCCAGGTCAATGAGCCGTCGTCACCCGCGGTGCCGGCGATCAACGAAACGTTGCAGAGTGAAATGTCTTCGTCACCCGCCCAGTTGCCGTTGGGCGTACCGCCGGGGCAAGAAGAGCAGTGGACCGCCGCGCCCGCCGGGGAGCAGCAGTGGCAACAGCCCCTGGTGAACGCGTCGTGGAACGGCGACGCCCCTTCGCCCGAAGCGATGTCGATGGGCAACGGCGCCGAAGGGTTAGAAAGCGCAGCCGCGGCTTACGCCGACCCAGGGCAACCAAATTGGCAAGGTGAAGGCCCGCTCGAAGCCATGGCATCTTTGACGCCTGCAGGTGCCGAAGATGCCGCGTGGCAACAAGAGCAACTGCCCCACGCTGACCTGCCTTTGCCCGACATCACCCCGTCGTGGGAAACGCAGTCGATGGGGGGTGGCATCACCGGCGAGCTGGCCGCGGTGGCTCCCCATGCACAGGTCGATATCGACGTGCCTGAAGACATGCATGGCGCCCAAACGCTGCGGGGCGTCGACGTGGTGAGCCGCGATGACGAAAGGGTGTCTGTACCGACGTCAACCATCGACCCCGGCTTTCAGCAAATGCATGTGCCCCGGCTCAACGACTTGGGGCCGTCGCTCGATTGGAACAAGGCCGACATGGCGGGCCCCTTTCATGTGGGCGCCGACGGGTTGGCATTACGGGTAGAAGGCGAGCTGTTTGCCCGGTTGACGGGGTTGGTGGCGGTGGTGGGCAGCGTCGACGTGAAGCCCGAAATGAAGCGCGCGCGCGGCCGGGCCACCGAATGGGCGTTCGGCGAAGCAGAACAGCAGCTGCACCGCTGCACCGGGCACGGGGTGGTGTACCTCGAAGCAGGGGCGGCAAACTTTCAGGCGCTCGAGCTCGATGAAGACGGCGCGTACATTCGTGAAGAGCGGGTGTTTGCTTTCGAAGAATCGGTGGCCTTCGAAAATGGCCGTCTCACTGCTGACCACAACCTGTGGCTCGACCTGGTGCACTTGAAGGGCCAGGGCCGGGTGATGATGACGTTGGCCGGCCAGTTGAAAGCGATGCACATTCCCGCCGGGCGCCCGCTGATGGTGCCGCTGGCGCGCGTGGTGGGCTGGTACGGAGCGGTTACTCCCCGGTTGGTGTCCTTTGGTACCCAAGCGGCGATTGAGTTGGTGGGAGAAGGCTACGCACTCCTGGCAACTCCGGGCTGAGGCAGGCTAAACGGTCGTCAATGGCCGTGGACAAAGCCGCCAAGCGCAAAGCGAAGCAAGAGGCGAAACAGCGCAAGCGTGACGAGCGCAAGGCGCGGCGTGCCAACCGCAAGCCCAGCGTGCTGCTGAAAGAGTTTTGGAATCTGCCCAACATGCTGACGTTGGCGCGCATTGCGGTGATTCCTGTCTTCGTGTGGTTCACCTACGACGCTGACCCCATGTACTCGCTGTTGGCGGCGCTGATTTTCACCTTGGCGGCGGTGACTGACGTGGTCGACGGCTTCTTGGCCCGCCGTTGGAACATGATTACCGTGGTCGGTAAATTGATGGACCCGCTCGCCGACAAGCTGATTGTGATGGCGGCATTGGTGATGATGACGCGGCTGGGGCGCATACCCGCGTGGGTGGTGATTGTGCTGCTCTCGCGTGAATTTATTGTCACCGGTTTACGGCAGATCGCCGCGAGCGAAGGCATGGTGATTGCCGCCGGGCAGGAAGGCAAGTGGAAGACCTCACTGCAGCTGACCGGCATTATCGCGCTGTGTGTGCATTACGTGCACCCCATCGACATGCTGATTTGGCAGGGCGACATCGACTTCAACTTGGTGGGCAAGGTGATGGTGTATTTGTCGACCGCGTTCTCGGTGTGGTCGGCGGCGGTGTACTTCAAAGCCTTTTTGCAGATGCTTTCGAAGCGGGGCGGCCCAGCAGAAGCTGCACCTTCTTAACGCCAGTTCGCGAAGGCGAAGACCGCGTCGATTAAGTCTGGCTGGTCCCATACGTCGTTGTGATGGCCGGCGTTCGGCGTGAAGAGCTCGGCTGTTTTGAAGTGCTTGGTCAGCTCTACCGATTGCGCGTAGGGAATGACGTCGTCAGCGCGGGCATGCACCAGCAGTGTTGGTTGGGCCACGGCTGGCGCACGCGCTTTGGAATTGAAGGGGTCTCTCACCAGCGCACGAACTGGCAGCCACCAGTAAATGTCAGCGGCGATGTCTGAGATGGCGGTGTATGCAGAAACGAGCACCAAGCGGTTGCCGTAACCACGCGCGGCCATTTCTACGGCGACGCCTGAGCCGAGCGACTGGCCTTCGAGGGTGATGCTGTCGTTGGGCACGCCGAGCACTTGGGTGAGGTGCTTCAAGCTGGCTTCGGCGGCAGTGAACAGCGCGTCTTGCGAAGGGGCTTGGGCCGAAAGCAGGCCGTAGCCGGGGTACTCGGGTGCGTAGAAGCCCATGCCGCGGTGTCGGGCGAGCGAGATGACTTCAGTGACGTCGGCGAGCTGCGCTCCGTTGCCGTGAAAGTGCACCAGCGTGCGGCCGCTTTCGGGGGCTTTTAGGTACAGCGCTTTGCCCTCGTACGGCGTCTGCGCCGTGGGAGGAATCGTCACCAGGCTCGCTTGGGGAAAGTGCGGCTCGCGGCCGTGCTCTGGCCGGGGAAAAAGCATGCTGCGCTGCAGAGTGAAGAGCGCGACGAGAATGAGAGCGTAACCAGCGACGAGAGCGATGAGCAGGGTAAGCAGCATACGGCGCAAGGGAGGCATTACTTAGGGTTTCTTGGTCTTCGATTTGCGAGAACCGTCGGGGAAAAATGTGTTGTCTTCGGTGAGGTTGCCGTGCTCGTCCCACGTTTTGCGCGCGGTCAGCACGTCGTTTTCGTAGGTGCTTTCATTGCGCAGCCGGCCGTTGTCGTCCCAGGTTTTTGAAACGCCTTGCAGCTTTTCTAGCGCGTAGGTTTCTTCTTGCATCGGCTTTCCATTTTGGAAGTAGCGCGTTTGCACGCCGTCGGCAGTGAGCTGCGTTGGCCACAAAGGTTCCAGTCCGGCCCAGTGGTTGTAGCGAAGGTTGTTGGGCGTTTGTGCCGTGGTTGCGAGCCGTACCATGTTGGTCAAATCTCGCTCGCTATCGGGTTGATAAGGGCTGCCGCGAAAAGAGCCCTGCTCTGAGATGGTGCCGTCGTCGAAGAACGCTGAAATTTTCACCAGGTTATTCTCGCGGCGAAGATCTACCTGCGGTTGGCCGTTGAGAAAATACGTGCGTTGGCGCACGGGCACGCCTTTTTGCCAAGTGATGTCGAAGATGATGGAGCCATCGAAGGAACACTTCGCCAGACCATGGAGCTCTCCGCTGTTGAACTGGATCTCAAGCCGAGGTTTGCCGTCCGCGGTCAAATGACGGAATGGGCCGTGACGTTTTCCGGCTTTGAAAGCCTCGGTGGCCAGCAAGGTGCCATCGGGGTGAAAGCGCTTGAGCTCACCATCGAGTAGCCCATTTTTGAGAGGAAGAATCGCCGACGGTTTGCCATTTTTGTGGTGCAAGGTGAGCGACGTTTTGCCGTTGGCGTAAGTACAGCGGCCGCGCTGGGCCGAGAGCTCAGGCACTCCTTCGCAGTCGATCTCGAGCAAGCGGCCTTGGTCATCGAATTCGGTTTGCTGCATGCGGCGTTCGGCGCCGGGCCTTTCGGCGGGCACGCCATCACGCGGAGGGGGTAGGGTGGTGAAAATCGTGTGCACCGCGACTTTGCCGTTGGGATGAAAGGTTTTTTTCACCCGGCTTGCCCCCACGGGAGGTTTCTCGCACCCGTCTTCTTCTGTCAGCACCAACTCGGCGGTGAAGTTGCGGCGGCAGCCGGGGTCTCCGTTTTTGAATTCGGTGTGAACCGTGGCGCCGTCAAACGAGAAAGTGCTGAAGATTTTTTCCCAGCCGTGCACCAGGCCTTTGACGTAGGGAATTTCACGGGTGGGTTTGCCCGAGTCGTGGTCGACGCACTTGACGATTCCCGTCAGGTTGTCGGTGTACGAGCCATTGTTCAAGTTGATGTGCTTGCCGTCGCAGGAGCAGTCTTCGAGGGCAAAGGCGGGGTGGCCAAGGAGGGCGGCCAAGGCTGCCACGCAGCGCCACGGGCGAGTTTGCATGGCGTGACGCTAAGTGATTTCGACGATTGGGGCGAAGGGCTTCATGATGCGCTTGACGGCCTGGGTCGAGCCGAGTAGGTACGCCGTCGCTGTTTGCACGGGACGTCAGCGGGAATAGCTCAGCGGTAGAGCATCGCCTTGCCAAGGCGAGGGTCGAGGGTTCAAATCCCTTTTCCCGCTCATCAAGCCTCCGAGAAATCGGGGGCTTTTTGTTTTTCAGGCCTCCGTCTCCCGAATGTCTCCCAACTTCTGCCCGCCCGGCTTCGCATCGAGCAGCTTCACCGCGTCGCGTTTCACGTCGGGCGACAGGTGGGAGTATCGCAGGGTCATCTCGATGCTCTCGTGGCCGCGTTGCAGCTCGCCACGCAAATCGTGAGGAGGGAGCCCAAGAAGTAGTGCAGCAGCGGGAACCAGGAGCCCCGCCGCTTTCTTAGCTTCCAGCGATGGGGGTCGTCTGGTGATGGCGTGTTGGAGATTTCAAAAAGATCTGTTACCGCCACCACCCATTCATAAAGACTGCGCACCGCGAAGAGGCGTGCGCTGCACGGCAAATGACTTTTGGAGATGGCGGCAATGAACAAAGTCACGTTGGACGACCTCAAGCGGATCGGCCTGAGACCCGGCCACACCTTCGACCCACTGGATGCGGATCCATGGAAACAGTTGTAATTACTGTTGATCTCGCGCTTACGCAGCCGGCATTCAACCCGCAGATGATGCCGAGGTTCGGCAGCTCACCGCAGCAAGTCTGTTTGCCGCA